>JAJUII010000033.1 GCA_029265505.1 Aeromicrobium choanae | reverse complement strand
GGTCGCGTCGCTCCCGAGCGTGAGGAGCACCGTGTCGACCACGACCATCACCGCAGCCGGCGGCCTCGTCTGGCGCAAGAGCGCCGCCGGTGCAGGCCTGGAGATCCTGCTGGTGCACCGACCCGGCTACGACGACTGGAGCTTTCCCAAGGGCAAGCCCGAGCGGGACGAGCCACTGCCGGTGACCGCCGTGCGCGAGATCACCGAGGAGACCGGGTACCGCGTTCGACTCGCCCACCCGCTTCCCCGCGTCGACTACCGGATCAAGGGCGGGATGAAGCATGTCTCGTACTGGATCTGCCGGCTGGTCGGGACCGAGACCGACTTCCACCCCACGCGCGAGGTCGACGAACTGCGCTGGTGCACGCCGCGCCAGGCCCGCAAGGCGCTGAGCTACGAGCACGACCGCGACCTGCTCGACACCTTCGTCGACCGCGTGGAGGACAAGCGCCACACGACGCGGACGCTCGTGGTGCTGCGCCACGCCAAGGCGGTCTCGCGCGATCGCTTCGACGGACCCGACGAGGACCGGCCGTTGAAGGACTCCGGTCGACGACGCGCGGCCGAGCTCGTGCCGCTGCTGGAGGCGTTCGGCGTGCGCCGCGTCGTCACCAGTCCGACGACGCGGACCGTCCAGACGGTCGAGCCGTTCGTCACGACGACCGGCGAGCTCCTGGAGATCGACGACCGGGTCGCCGCAGAAGTCGGCGCCGGGGCAGTCGCCCGCTCCGTCGATGCCCTGGTCGCGACCAAGCGTCCGACCGTCGTGTGCACCCACCGCCCGACGCTGCCGCACGTGTACGCCGCGTTGGGGGTCGACGGCCCGCCGCTGTCACCCGGCCGGGCACTCGTGGTGCACCACCGCAAGGGCGTCGTGCTCGCCACCGAGGTGCTGTGACCACGTCCGTCGCCGGGTGAACGTGAGGTGAGCCACCGGCGACCGGCAGGTCACCGACGCCCGCCATCACAGGTTCCTCGACGGTTCACCGTCCGTTCACCCACGACCCCGACGCGATACATCTTCGGTTCCTAGCGTGCGGAGTGAGGCAGGCAGATGCCTGCGATACGACTCCATGAGAGGGAACACCGTGAACCGCACGTCCATGCGCCCCTGGGCCGCCACCGCTGCCGGCGCCGCCTTGCTCGTCAGCCTGGCCGCCTGCGGCGCCGCCAACGAGTCTGACGCCTCCGGCGACGAGAGCTCCGCCGGCTCGTCGCTGAGCGGCACCCTCAACGGCGCCGGCGCCAGCTCGCAGCAGTCCGCCGTGAACGCCTGGAAGCAGGGCTTCCAGACCGAGAACCCCGATGTGACCGTCAACTACGACGCGATCGGATCGGGCGGCGGACGTGAGCAGTTCATCTCCGGCGGCACCTCGTTCGCCGGCTCGGACGCCTACCTCGACGACGAGGAGCTCGCGGCCGCCTCCGAGCGTTGCGGCGGCGGCGACGTCATCACCGTCCCGGTGTACGTGAGCCCGGTCGCCGTCGTCTACAACCTCGACGGCGTCGACGACCTCCGGCTCTCGCCCGAGACGCTCGGAGCGATCTTCGCCGGCGACATCACGACGTGGAACGACGAGGCGATCGCCACCGACAACCCCGACGCGGACCTTCCCGACGTGGCGATCACGCCCGTCCACCGTGGCGACGCCTCGGGGACCACGGAGAACTTCACCGCCTACCTCGCCGCCGCCTCCGACGGCGCGTGGAGCCACGGCGAGGTCGAGGAGTGGCCGATCAAGGGTGGCGAGGCCGCCCAGCAGACCTCGGGCGTCATCCAAGCCGTCTCGGGCGGCTCCGGAACGATCGGCTACGCCGACGCCAGCCAAGTCGGCGACCTGGACACGGTCGCCGTCAAGGTGGGCTCCGACTACGTCGAGCCGAGCCCCGAGGCGGCCGCCAAGGTGCTCGACGCGGCCACGCCGGTCGCCGGCCGCGCCGAAACCGATCTCGCCCTCCAGATCGACCGGGGCACCGACGCCGAGGGCGTCTACCCGATCGTCCTGGTCTCGTACCAGATCGCCTGCCAGAAGTACGACGACCCCGCGGAGGCCGAGTTGGTCAAGGAGTGGCTGACGTACGTCGCCGGCCCGGAAGGTCAGCAGGCCTCGGCGGACGCCGCCGGCTCGGCGCCGCTGACGGAGGACTTCGCGGCCAAGGTCCAGGCCGCGATCGACACCATCGGCTGACACCTCTCGTCCGGGACGAGAGCGATCTCTCGTCCCGGGTGACAGGTGGCAGGCGCATCGACGAAGGACACCATGAGCACCACGACCGAGACCGAGACCCGAGCAGTCGTCCGACCCGGCGACCGCGTCTTCCGAGGCATCTCGTCGATCTCCGCGATCGTCATCGTCTCGACGCTCGCCGGGGTCGCGATCTTCCTCACCGCCGAAGGCGTTCCCGGGATGACCGCCTCGGCCGACCAAGTCAAGAGCGGCGAGACGTTCCTGCGCTACGTGACACCGCTGGTCTTCGGCACCCTCTGGGCCGCGGTCATCGCCCTGGCGATCGCCACGCCGGTCTCCATCGGCGTCGCCCTGTTCATCTCGCACGTCGCCCCACGGCGACTGGCCCAGCCGATCGGCTACGTGATCGACCTGCTCGCCGCCGTGCCCAGCGTGGTCTACGGCTCGTGGGGCATCCTCACGCTGTCGTCGTCGATCCAGCCGCTGTACGTGTGGCTGGAGCGGAACCTCGGCTTCCTGCCGTTCTTCGCCGGTCCCGCGTCGGCCACCGGCCGCACGATCCTGACCGCCGCCGTGGTGTTGGCGATCATGGTGCTGCCGATCATGACCGCGATCTGCCGGGAGATCTTCCTGCAGACCCCCCGGCTGCACGAGGAAGCCGCCCTGGCCCTGGGGGCGACGCGGTGGGAGATGATCACGATGGCGGTCCTCCCCTACGCCCGGTCCGGCATCGTCTCGGCCGCCATGCTCGCCCTCGGCCGGGCCCTGGGCGAGACGATGGCGGTCGCGATGGTGCTGAGCGCCTCCGGTGTCATCTCGGTCAACCTCATCAGCTCGACGAACCCCAGCACGATCGCCGCGAACATCGCCCTGTCCTTCCCCGAGGCCAGTGGCTTGGACGTCAGCGTCCTGATCGGGACCGGCCTGGTGCTGTTCGCCATCACCTTCGCCGTCAACGTCGCCGCACGGGCCCTCGTCGCGCGGCACCGCGAGTTCTCCGGAGCGAATTGACATGACCATGACCCTGACCCCGCCCGAGACCCGCGAGAGGACGGCCCCGTCGTTGCGGACCCGGCGTCTCCCCAAGGCCGCCGTCGGCGCCCTCCACGGGCTGGCCGTCCTGCTGGCGGTCGC
The DNA here is from genome assembly GCA_029265505.1 of Aeromicrobium choanae. Classification (GTDB taxonomy): domain Bacteria; phylum Actinomycetota; class Actinomycetes; order Propionibacteriales; family Nocardioidaceae; genus Aeromicrobium; species Aeromicrobium choanae_A. Next base: position 11,965 of record JAJUII010000033.1, on the reverse strand, counting down.
CTGGATCGTCGGACCGGCCGACGCCCGCGCCGGACTGCTCGCCGTGGTCCTGGCCGGGATCGTCCCACTCTGGTCGCGGATCGTCGAAGGGCGCCGCAAGGCGAAGGATCGCCTCGTGACGCTGCTGGTGACGACCGCCTTCGGCATCGCGCTGATCCCCCTGGGGAGCATCGTGTGGACGGTGCTCGAGAAGGGCGTGCCCGTCCTGAGTCGGGAGTTCTTCACCTACTCGATGCGCAACGTCGTCGGCGAGGGCGGCGGCATCCACCACGCCATCACCGGCACCCTGCTCATCACGCTCGGTGCGACGGTGATCTCGGTGCCGATCGGGCTGTTCACCGCGATCTACGTGGTCGAGTACGGCGACGGCACCCGGCTGGCCGGTGCCCTCCGCTTCCTCGTCGACGTGATGACCGGCATCCCGTCGATCGTGGCCGGCCTGTTCGCCTACGCCCTGTTCGTGGTGATCTTCGGCGACGGCGTGCGGATGGGCATCGGGGGCGCGGTCGCCCTGTCGGTGCTGATGGTCCCGGTGGTGGTGCGCTCCTGCGAGGAGATGCTCAAGCTCGTCCCGACCGAGCTCCGCGAGGCCTCCTACGCGCTCGGCGTGCCCCAGTGGCGCACGATCGTCAAGGTCGTCCTGCCGACCGCGCTGGCGGGCATCGTCACCGGCGTCACCCTGGCGATCGCCCGGGTGATCGGCGAGACCGCCCCCCTGCTCGTCATCGCCGGCGCCACCGACTCGGTGAACTTCAACCTGTTCGACGGCCGGATGGCGACGCTCCCGGTCTTCACCTACACGTCGATCATTCAGCCCGGCGTGCCGCCGGAGCCGGCGATCGCCCGCGCCTGGGGCGCCGCGCTCGTGCTGCTGCTGATCGTCATGCTCCTCAACCTCATCGCCCGCCTCGTCTCCCACGTCTTCTCGCCCGCGGGCGAGCGCTGATCCGAAAGGAACCCTCATGGCCACGAGCATCGACGTCTCGGACCTGAACATCTACTACGACGACTTCCTCGCCGTCGAAGGAGTGAACATCTCCATCCCCGCACGTGCCGTGACGGCGTTCATCGGCCCGTCCGGCTGCGGCAAGTCGACGTTCCTGCGCTCGCTCAACCGGATGCACGAGGCGATCCGCGGCGCCCGCGTCGAGGGGAAGGTGCTGGTCGACGGCGAGGACCTCTACGGCCGGGGCATCGACCCGGTCGACGTGCGTCGTCGGATCGGCATGGTGTTCCAGCGTCCGAACCCGTTCCCCACCATGTCGATCGCGCAGAACGTGCTCGCCGGTCGCCGGCTCAACGGTGAGCGCCTGAAGAAGGCCGAGGCCGACGCGGTCGTCGAGCAGGCGCTGCGCCGTGCGGGCCTGTGGGCCGAGGTCAAGGATCGCCTGGACCGGCCCGGCTCGAGTCTGTCGGGCGGTCAGCAGCAGCGGTTGTGCATCGCGCGCGCGATCGCCGTCGAGCCGGACGTCCTGTTGATGGACGAGCCGTGCTCCGCGCTGGATCCGATCTCGACGAGCGTGATCGAGGATCTGATCCACGAGCTCAAGGCCGAGTACACGATCGTCATCGTCACCCACAACATGCAGCAGGCGGCGCGCGTCTCGGACCAGACGGCGTTCTTCAACCTCGCGGGCGTCGGACGGCCCGGTCGCCTCGTCGAGCTGGGACCGACGGAGAAGATGTTCGCCAACCCCGACGATCCGGCGACCGAGGCCTACATCCAAGGTCGCTTCGGCTGATCGCGGACCGGCTGCGCTGACCGCGCGTCAGGGCAGGAAGGGCAGCGCGACGAAGTAGAACGCGCCGGCGATGGCCGCCGCGGCCGGCATCGTGATGACCCAGGCGATGATGATCCCCTTCGCGACGCCCCAGCGCACCGCGCTGAACCGCTGCGTCGCGCCCGAGCCCATGATCGCCGAGGTGATCGTATGGGTGGTCGAGACCGGGGCGTGCAGACCGATCGCCATGACGTACAGGACACCGGCGGCGGTCGCCTCGGCCGCGAAGCCCTTCGGCGGGTCGAGTTCGATGATCCGCCGCCCGAGGGTCCGCATGATCCGCCAGCCGCCGGAGTAGGTGCCCGCCGCGATCGCCGAGGCGGCGGCGATGATGACCCACATGGGGACGTCCCCGCCGTCGTGCAGGCCGCCGGCGACGAGCGCCAGCACGATGATGCCCATCGTCTTCTGGGCGTCCTGCAGACCGTGACCCAGGGCCATGCCGGCCGCCGAGACGGTCTGCGCCCAGCGGAAGCCGCGGTGGACGCGGGTCGGCTTGGCACGGCGGAAGATCCACATGATCGCCGTCATCAGCGCGAACGCCAGGATGAAGCCGAGGGCGGGGCTGAGCACCATCGGGATGGCGACCTTGTCGACCAGAGTGCTCCAGTGCACCACGGTCGAGGACGCGACGCCGGCACCGACGATGCCGCCGATCAGGGCGTGCGAGGACGACGACGGGATGCCGAAGTACCAGGTGATGAGGTTCCACGAGATCGCGCCGATGAGCGCCGCGAGCACGATCGTCAACGCGTGCGCGCGGTCGGCGTCGGCGACACTGGTCACCCCGTCGATGTCGATGATGCCCTGGATGGTCTTGGCGACCTCGACGCCGAGCCAGGCGCCGACGAAGTTCAGCACCGCCGCCATCGCCAGGGCGACGCGCGGGGTGAGCGCCCGGGTGGACACGGACGTGGCGATGGCGTTCGCGGCGTCGTGGAAGCCGTTCGTGTAGTCGAACACGAGGGCGATCACGACGACCGTGACCACCATGACCATGACCAGGTCCACTCAGGACTCCTTGACCGCGATCTGCTCGACCGTGTTGGCCACGGACTCGAGTGCGTCGATCGCGTGCTCGACGGCCTCGACGATGTCCTTGAGCTTGAGCACCTGCATCGCCTTGTAGTTGCCGTTGAACAGGTCCGCCAAGATCCGCCGATGGTTCCGGTCGCCCTCGTTCTCCAGTCGGTTGATCTCGATCCAGAACTCCTCGAGATCCTTCATCGTCCGCAGGCGGGGCATCGCCTCGGCGGTGAGGTTCGCGGCGCGCTGCAGCACCTCGACCTGCCCGGCGAAGGCGTCGGGGAACTCCTCGACGCCGTAGAGGGCGACGCTCTCGACGGCCTCCTCCATGAAGTCCATCACGTCGTCGAGTCCGCTCGCGAGGTCGTAGATGTCCTCACGGTCGAACGGGGTGATGAACGTGCTGTTGACCAGCCGGATGATCTCGTGCGTGGTCTCGTCGGCGGCGTGCTCGGCGTCGTTCATCTGCTCGGCCAGCGCCGCGGCGTCGAGATCGGGATCGAGCAGTCGGGCGACGAGATCGGCGCCGATCACCAGGTGGTTCGCCGCTTGGGCGAAGAGGTCGTAGAACGTGGTCTCGACCGGTCGGATGCGAAAGCGCACGCGGCGTCTCCTCATGAGGGATGGCAGACAACTCTGCCCATGGTAGGTGCTGGCGGAACCGCGTCGTCAACCGAGCCGGTCACTCACGGGGCTCGACGCCCAGCAGTCCGTCGATCTCGGTCTGCGTGAGCGGCGCGGAGGCACCCGAGGCGGCGATCATCAGGCGCGAGGTCAGCTCGATCTCGGCCAGCGCGTCGTCGTCGCGCAGCCGATCGTCGAGCGGTTCGCTCACGCGATCACCGGGTGCTTGCAGAGCCACATTCCGAGCCTACGCGGACCGGCACGCGATCACCTAAGCCGGAGACCGAAAACCGCCCTTTGGGACTACGGAGGCGGCACCGGCGAGCGGTCAGCCGACCCAGACCCGCGCATTGCGGAACATCCGCAGCCACGGGCTCTCGGCCGACACGTCCCCGCTGGTCCAGGACATCTGGACGTTGCGCTGCACGCGCTCGGGGTGCGGCATCATCGCGGTGAAGCGCCCGTCCGGCGTGGTGACGGCGGTCAGGCCGTCCGGGGAGCCGTTCGGGTTCGCCGGGTACTCGGTCGCGACCCGCCCGTGGACGTCGACGAAGCGTGCGGCGGCCCGGACCGTCGCGGCGTCGCCGCGGGCGCCGAAGTCCGCGTACCCCTCGCCGTGGGCCACCGCGATCGGGATCCGCGAGCCGGCCATCCCGGTGAACAGGATCGACGGCGACTCGACGATCTCGACGAGCGAGAGCCGGGCCTCGTACTGCTCCGAGACGTTCCGCGTGAAGCGTGGCCAGGCCTCGGCGCCGGGGATGATGTCGGCCAGCGCGGCGAACATCTGACAGCCGTTGCAGATGCCGACACCGAAGGTGTCGGGTCGGGCGAAGAAGGCGCTGAACGCCTCGGTCAGCGCCGGGTTGAACAGCACCGACCGGGCCCAGCCCTCGCCCGCGCCGAGGGTGTCGCCGTAGGAGAAGCCGCCACAGGCGGCCAGTCCGACCACGTCCGCCAGGTCGAAGCGTCCCTCCTGCAGGTCGGTCATGTGCACGTCGTACGTGTCGAAGCCGGCGCGGTCGAAGCCGAACGCCGTCTCCACGTGCGAGTTGACGCCCTGCTCGCGCAGGACGGCCACCTTCGGCCGGGCACGGCCGACCAGGTACGGCCCGGCGACGTCCTCGGTCGGATCGAACGTCGTGTGCAGGACCAGCAGCGGCTCGGACGCTCCGACTGCGGCGTGCTCGGCGTCCGCGCACGCAGGGTTGTCGCGCAGCCGGGAGATCCGCCAGGAGACCTCGTCCCACGTCCGGGCCAGGTCCGGGAGCGACTCGTCCAGGCCGAGCCGCGGGACCTTGATGCGCCGGTCGACGGTGGCCACCCCGATGCGGCGGGTGAGATCGCCCAGTCCGTGGGCGGCCAGCAGCTCCAGCGCCTCCCCGGCGCGCTCGGCGGGCACAGCGAGGACCGCGCCGAGCTCCTCGGTGAACAGCGCGGCGACGTCGTCGACGTCGAGCTCGACGCCGACCCCGCCGGCGAACGCCATCTCGCACGCGGTCGCCCACAGGCCGCCGTCGGAGCGATCGTGGTAGGCGTGCAGCAGGCCGGCCGCGCGCAGGGCGTTGACGCCGTCGACGAGCGCGACCAGGCGCGCCGGGTCGTCCAGATCGGGCACGACACCGCCGAACTCCCCGCGCGTCTGCGCCAGGATCGAGCCACCGAGCCGGTTCCGCTCCGCACCCAGGTCGACCAGCAGCAGCGCCGCTCCCGCGTCCAGCTGCGGGGTCACGGTGCCGCGGACGTCGTCGAGCGTCGCGAAGGCCGTCACGATGAGCGAGACCGGGGCGATGACCTGCTTGTCTCGGCCGTCCTCGGTCCACTTGGTGCGCATCGACAGTGAGTCCTTGCCGACGGGGACCGAGACGCCGAGGGCCGGGCACAGCTCCATGGCCACGGCGTGCACCGTGTCGTAGAGGGCGGCGTCCTCGCCGTCCTCGCCGCAGGCCGCCATCCAGTTGCAAGACAGCTTGACGCGTGACAGGTCGATCGGCGCGGCCAGCAGGTTGGTGATCGCCTCCCCGACGGCCATGCGGCCCGAGGCGGGCGCGTCGATCGAGGCGAGCGGCGTGCGCTCCCCACTGGCCATCGCCTCACCGGCGAACCCGAGGTGGTCGGCCAGCGTCACCGCGACGTCGGCGACCGGGACCTGCCAAGGCCCGACCATCTGGTCGCGGTGGGTCAGCCCGCCGACCGTGCGGTCCCCGATCGTGACCAGGAACCGCTTCGACGCGACGGACGGGTGCCGGAGCACGGCGTACGCCGCCGCGCGCACGTCGAGACCCGTCAGATCCATCTCCGGGGCGCTGCGCCGCACCCGGCGCACGTCGCGGGTCATCTTGGGCGGCTTGCCCAACAGCACGTCCATCGGCATGTCGATCGGCACGTCGTCGTCCGGGTCGATCGGGTCGAGGCGCAGCCGACCGTCGTCGGTCGCGACGCCGACCACCGCGAACGGGCACCGCTCCCGCGCCGCGAGGGTCGCGAAGCGGTCGAGGGACTCGGGGGCGATCGCCAGGACGTACCGCTCCTGGCTCTCGTTGCACCAGATCTCCTTCGGCGCGAGCCCCGTCTCGGCGACCGGCACCGCGCCGAGGTCGAACCGCGCACCGAGTCCGGCGTCGTCGACCAGCTCGGGGAACGCGTTCGACAGTCCCCCAGCGCCGACGTCGTGGATCGACAGGATCGGGTTGTCCTCGCCGAGCGACCAGCAGTGGTTGATGACCTCCTGGGCGCGCCGCTCGATCTCGGGGTTGTCGCGCTGCACCGAGTCGAAGTCCAGGGCGGCGTCGTTCGCCCCGGCAGCCTTCGAGGACGCCGCACCGCCGCCCATGCCGATCCGCATTCCGGGACCGCCGAGCTGGATGAGCAGGCTTCCGGGAGGGAAGTCGATCTTCTCGGTCATCTCGGCGCTGATCGAGCCGAGTCCGCCCGCGCTCATGATCGGCTTGTGATAGCCGCGTCGGACGCCGTCGACGGTCTGCTCGTAGACCCGGAAGAAGCCGCCGAGGCCCGGGCGACCGAACTCGTTGTTGAACGCCGCGGCACCGATCGGACCCTCGATCATGATGTCGAGCGGGCTGGCGATGTGGTCGGGGCGGCCGTACGGGTCGGCCTCCCACGGCTCGTCGGTCCCGGGCAGCTCGAGGTTCGACACCACGAAGCCGGTCAGTCCGGCCTTGGGCTGCGAGCCGCGACCGGTGGCACCCTCGTCGCGGATCTCCCCACCGGCGCCGGTCGCGGCGCCCGGGTGCGGCGAGATGGCCGTCGGGTGGTTGTGGGTCTCGACCTTCATCAGGACGTGGACCTCGCCCTCACGTCCGGTGTACCGGCCGGGCCCGTCCGCGCGGTCGGGGAGCCAGCGCGTGCTGCGGTGACCCCGCATGATCGAGGCGTTGTCCTTGTACGCGACGACGGTGCCCTCGCCGGCCACGGCCTCGGTGTGCCGGATCATGCCGAACAGGGACCGCTCCATCGGTTCGCCGTCGACGATGAAGTCGGCGTTGAAGATCTTGTGACGGCAGTGCTCGGAGTTCGCCTGGGCGAACATCATGAGCTCGACGTCGGTGGGGTTGCGGCCCAGATCCGAGAACGCCTCGACGAGGTAGTCGATCTCGTCGTCGGACAGGGCCAGCCCGAAGCGACGATCGGCGACCTCGAGGGCGGTGCGCCCCTCGCCCAGCACGTCGACGTGCTCCATCGGCTCGGCCTCGCGCGCGTCGAACAGGGCCGCGGCCTGCTCGCGCGACGTCAGCGCCGTCTCGGTCATCCGGTCGTGCAGCAGGTCGGCGCAGGCGTCGAGCTGCTCATCACCGAGCTCGGCCCCGACCAGCGTGTACTCGGTGACGCGCTCGACACGACGCACGTCGATGCCGCAGTTGTGGACGATGTCGGTGGCCTTGCTCGACCAGGGAGAGATCGTGCCCAGTCGCGGCGCGACGACCACGAGTCGGCCCGCGCCGGCGTGCGGCGCCGGCTCGCCGTAGTCGAGGATGCGCGCGACCGTCTCGACCGTCGCGGCGTCCAGCGGGCCGTCGCTGGCGACCCAGTGGACGTGACGGGCCGTGATCCCGGTCAGGTCCGGGGCGACCGCCTGCAGTCGGGTCAGCAGGGCGCGGGAGCGGAAGTCCGAGAGCGCGTTGCCGCCCTCGAGCACCGTGAGTTCGACATTGCGCGACACGGGCCCAGCCTACCGACGCCTCGGCCGGCCGAATTGCCCGCCGTGCCGCGGCGGACGGCGCGAGCGACGAGGACTCGACGGCGATCGCGGCGGCGCGTACGTTCGAAGCATGCCGGACGCGGTCGACATCCGCGGCCTGACCGTCGAGCGCGGGGGCCGCACAGTGATCGACGGCCTCGATCTGACCATCCCGACCGGCGTGGTGACGGGACTGGTGGGCCCCAGCGGATGCGGCAAGACCACCCTGATCCGGGCCGTCGCGGGCGTGCAGGTCGTCCGCTCCGGCGTGGTGACCGTCCTGGGCGAGCCGGCCGGATCGGCGACGACCCGCCGGCGCGTCGGGTACGTGACCCAGGCCGGTTCGATCTATCCCGACCTGACGACGGCGCAGAACCTGCGGTACTTCGCGGCGGTCCACCGGCTCGCGCCCGATCAGGTGGACGAGGTGCTGCGCGCGGTCGACCTGACCGAGGTGCGCGACCGGGAGGTGCGGCACCTGTCGGGCGGGCAGCGAACACGGGTGTCCCTGGCCGCCGCACTGGTCGCCGAGCCCGATCTGTACCTGCTCGACGAGCCGACGGTCGGTCTGGACCCGGTGCTGCGGCGCGACCTGTGGCAGATGTTCGCCGAGCTCGCCGGTCGCGGCGCCACCCTGCTCGTGTCCACCCACGTGATGGACGAGGCGGACCACTGCGATCGGGTGCTGCTCATGCGGCAGGGTCGCGTCATCGCCGACGACACGCCGACCGGACTGCGCGAGGCGACCGGCACCGACGACATCGAGGCGGCGTTCCTCGCACTGGTGGGCGGTGCCCGATGATCGCGACGGTCGCCACCGCCCGGCGGGTGCTGCACCAGCTGCGGCACGACCCGCGCAGCGCGGGTCTGCTCGTGCTCATGCCGTCGGTCCTGCTGGCGTTGTTCCACTGGGTCTACGCCGAGCAGCCGTGGGTGTTCGAGCGGGTGGGGCCGCAGATGCTCGGCCTGTTCCCGTTCATCCTGATGTTCCTCATCACCAGCGTGACGATGGTGCGCGAGCGTCTCTCGGGCACGCTCGAGCGCCTGCTCACCACGCCGCTGGCCCGCGGCGAGCTGATCGGGGGATACGCCCTCGGCTTCGGCCTGGTGGCCGTGGTGCAGGCCGCGGTGAGCTCGGCGGTGGCGATCTGGCTGCTCGATCTCGGGGTGGATCGCCCGTGGGAGGCGCTGCTGTTCGCCTTCGTCGGCTCGGCGGTCGGCATCGCCCTGGGGCTGCTGACCTCGGCGTTCGCCCGCACGGAGTTCCAAGCCGTGCAGTTCATGCCGTTGACGACGTTCCCCCAACTGCTCGTGTGCGGACTGCTCGTGCCGGTCGACCGGATGCCCGAGCCGCTGCAGTGGTTCGCCACCGTACTGCCGCTGACCTACGTCACGGACGCGTTCGGGTCTCTGGCTCTGGGCGAGGGGTTCGCCGAGCGCGTCGGCGACCTGCTGGTGCTCTCGGCGTTCGCTGTCGCCGCGCTGTCCGTCGCGTCGCTGACCTTGCGCCGACGCACGCCCTGAGGCTCAGCGCGCCGCAGCGGCGACGGCGAGCAGCAGGCAGGCGACGAAGGACACCGGAACGGTCCACAGGGCGGCGAAGAACAGCACCACGGTGGTGCCGGCCTTGGGCGGGAAGAACCACCGCGCCCGCGGCAGATCGACCGCGCCCCGGAGCACACCGGGCCCGACTCCGAGGCCACGCCACACCCCGCGCAGGCGTGAGAACAGGCGCAGCCCGCCGGAGGACCCGGCGATCTGGCCCAGCGCCAGCCGCGCCTCGGCGACGTCGTCGCTCATCGCGACCGCGACACCGAGCTCGGTGCCCAGGGCGACCTCGTCGTCGACCGCCGCGAGGATCCGCGAGCGACGCCAAGCGAAGAGCCCGGAGGCCACGGCGCATCCCAGCCCGACCAGGAGCGCCGCCGCGCGGACCCAGCCCTCGGACAGCACGGCGATGAGCAGCAGGCCCGCGATGAACGGCCACGCGAGAGCCATCAACCCCAGAGTCGGCCACCGCAGGAGTCGGACGGCGACCGCGATGATCGTGGCGGCACGCCGGGCGACCACGCCGGTCTGGTCGTCGACCCGTGAGGCCCAGTTCCCGATCGCGGCGTCGACCCGCCGGCCCGCGTTGCGCATGCCCATACGTTCCACACTACGAGCCGCGCCGTCACAGTCACCCAGCTCGCCCTACCCTGATCGCCCGGCGGAGCGCCGCCGGGCCGGCATCGAGGCGTGGCGGCAGGAGGGCCGAGGTGGATCGAGGAGACGATGTGGACCGGGTCGCGGCGTCGAGCAGCGAGCTCGACGCGATCCGCCGGGGTGCCGACCGGATCCTCGCCGGCGCCTCGCCGGCCTCGGTGGCCGCGCAGTGGTCGCGGCTGGGTCTGCCGTCTTGCTCCGGGCGCGCCGGCTGGACGTCCCGGGACGTGCGCCGCGTCCTGACGCATCCTCGGAACCTCGACCGGGGGACACTCTCCGCCGAGACGCTCTGCCGACTGCTCGCGATCCTGGAGGACCCGGCCGGGACTCCGCCGACCGCCGGCGGGCTGCTCAGCGGGGTCCTCGAATGCGGGACGTGCGGCGCGCTGTGCGGTTCCGGTGGGCCCGACGTGTACTCCTGCCCCGACGGACATGCCGCAGTGGACCGCGCGCCGACCGATCAGTTCGTCGACTCGGTCGTGCGCTCCCACCTGCCGCCCGCGCGACACACCGGCTTCGGGCGACACCCGAAGCAGATCCGCAAGGACCTCGACGCGATGCGGGCCGCGATCGACCGGACCGCCCGGGCGTTCGCCGCGCGGCGACTGAGCCCGGCGCACGCCGCCCAGGTGTCGAAGGCGCTGGTGGGCTCGATCGACGACCTGCGGGCCGAACTCGACGAGGCGACCGCTCCGGTTTCGCTGCGCCCGGCCGGCTGGGGATGGGACGAGCTCGACCTGCCGGCGCGGCGGACGTTGCTCCTGCGGTACGCCAAGGTCACGGTCCACGCCGACCGACTCCCGGACTCGACCGGACGTCCGGGGCTGGACGTCGACGTGCTGGTCGACCACGCGTGGCAGCGGGTCGCCGGTCGCACGCGAGCGGACGGGGAGTCCTAGTCGCGTCGGCGCCACCACTGCCGCCCTTCGGCCTCGCCGTCGGTGCAGCGGCCCTACGCTGACGACCGTGGCGGTGCTTCTGTCGTTGCTGTCGGCCTGCGCGTACGGCGTCTCGGACTTCCTGGGCGGGATCTTCGCCCGTCGCTCGACCGCGTGGCAGGTCGCGACCACCGGCCAGGCCTCCTCGACCCTGTGCATCACCCTCGCCGCCCTCGTCGTGGCCGGCGCCCCCGTGGGCACGGACTTCGCCTGGGGCGCACTCGCCGGCACCGGATCGGGCTTGGGCGCGGCGTTCCTCTACCGCGGGCTGGCCGGCGCGACGATGTCCGTCGTGGCGCCGATCTCGGCCGTGGGCTGCGCCCTCCTGCCGGTCCTGGCCGGATTGGCCCTCGGCGAGCGCCCGACACCCACGGCGGCCGTCGGCATCGTGCTGGCCTTTCCGGCGATCGCGCTCATCTCCTTCGTGCGCGATCCTGACCCCGGCCACCGTGGCGGCGTGCTCGACGGAGTGCTGGCCGGTGTCGGGTTCGGTCTGATGTTCATCGCGCTCGGGCGGACGACCGACGACGCGGGACTGGCCCCTCTGGCACTCATGTACCTGTGCTCGACGGTCTCGGTGGTCGCGGTGGCGACCCTCCTGCGGCAACGGTGGCGACCGCGCGTCGCCGCCGACTGGCGGGGAGCCGTGATGGGCCCGATCGGCGTCACGGCCGTCATCGCGTTCTACCTCGCGACGAAGCACGGGCTGCTGTCGATCGTCGCGGTGATCACCGCGCTGTATCCGGCGTCCACGGTGCTCCTGGCCGCCGCGCTGCTCAAGGAGCGCGTCGCGCCGTGGCAGAGCCTCGGCCTGGCCGTCGCCGCGCTCGCGGTCGGACTCGTCGCCTGGGGCTGAAGGTCCCGGCCGAGGGATCGCGACCCTCGCCGCACCTGGCGAGCCCCCTCGCCCCGGATTCACGTGACTGTGAGTTGCCGCACGTGTGGTAACTCACAGTTGACTGTGTTATGTTACCGGCCAGTCATCCAGGCCCGGCGGTCTCCGCCTCGGGCAACCGTCCCAGAAAGGTGTCCCACGTGACCCGTTCTTCTCGCACCACTCGGCGCATCGCTGCGCCGCTCGCCGCCGCGCTCGTCGGCGGCACGTTCGCGACCCTCGGCCTGGCGGCACCGGCTCAGGCCGCCGACAAGACCCTCAGCGGCACCTTCGACTACGAATGCGCCGTCACCGCCCG
>JAJUII010000094.1 GCA_029265505.1 Aeromicrobium choanae | reverse complement strand
GCCGCCGAACACGTCGTCGATGAGCTTGGCCCGGGCGTCGACCGGGACGGTGCGGTCGGAGACGGCTCGACGCAGCTCGGGCGTGTCGTGGATGACCTGCCCGGCCTGGAAGAGCTCGCTGACCAACGCATCGCCCTGGCCGGCCGCCTCGGCGGAGCGCGCGAGCGCGACCACGCCGGCCAGCTCCAGACCGTCGGTCAGGTCGCGAGCCGCGGCCCAACGGCCGCCGACCGCCGCGTCGAGGACGGACTTGGTGTCCGCACCGACCCGGTCACCGAAGATCTCGCCGGCGAGTCGACGCTTGCCGTCGACGTCGACCGACGGATCGGTCAGGACGCGGCGCGCCGCGACCGCCCGGTCGAGGACGCCGACGACGCCGAACAGCTCGGCTCCGACCGTGGCCGCCGACGCACCCGCGAGCGCGTCGACGGCGGCCAGGGTGTCGTCGAGCGACTTGGCAGACGATCCACGCATCAGTTCGCCGACCCCTCGAGCTCGTCGATGAAGCGTTGGACGGTGCGTCGCTGGGCGTCGGAGTCGGCGAGGGACTCACCGACGATCCGACCGGCGAGCTCGGTGGCCATGCCGCCGACCTCCGCCTTGAGCTGCGCGATCGCCTGCTGACGCTCGGCCGCGATCTGGGCCTGGGCGGCCGCGACGATGCGATCGGCCTCGGCCTGGGCCTGCTGACGCATCTCGGCGACGATCTGGGCACCCTGCTCGCGCGCCTCCTCACGGATGGCGGCGGCCTCGTGCCTGGCGTCGGCGAGCTGCGCGTTGTACTTCTCCAGCGCGGCCTGGGCTTCCTTCTGCGCGGCCTGCGCCTCCTCGATGCCACCCTCGATCGCGGCGGTGCGATCGGCGTAGGCCTTCTCGAAGTTCGGAACGACGAACTTCGCCACGAGGAAGTACAGGATCGCGAAGACGACCAGCGAGAGCACGATCTCGGAGAGGATCGGCATCAGCGGGCTGTGCTCTTCCCCTTCCGCGGCCGTCGCGAGAACTGTCGAGATCATGGAAGGAACCCGATCAGAGGACGAAGGCGAGCGCGATGCCGATGATGGCCAGAGCCTCGGCGAGCGCGAAGCCCAGAATCGCGATCGACTGCAGGCGGCTCTGCGCCTCGGGCTGACGCGCCACACCGTTGATGTAGGCGGCGAAGATCAGACCGATGCCGATGCCGGGGCCCACGGCCGCCAGGCCGTACCCGATCATGTTCAGGGAGCCGAGGGTTTCGAGATCCACGGGTTTTTTCCTTTCGTTGACGACACGGTCGCGCCGTCGGTTTGCGAAAACTGAGGGTTATGAAGTTGTGGCCGACGAATCAGTGCTCGTCGGCGAGGGCCCCACCGATGTACATCGCGGTCAGCAGGGTGAAGACGTAGGCCTGCAGGAACAGGACCAGCACCTCGAGGAAGCTCACGAGGATGCCCAGGATGAACGAGAGCACGCCGACCGGGGCGTACCAGGCGTTGCCCGAGTCGAAGATGAGGAAGGCCGCGCCCGTGGCGAACAGGATCAGCAGCAGGTGGCCGGCGAACATGTTGGCGAAGAGTCGCAGGGCCAGCGTCGCCGGACGCACGAGGATCGTGGAGAGGAACTCCAGCGGGATGATCAGCGCGAGGACCGGGCCGGTGACGCCCGGCGGGATGCAGACGTGCTTGAGGTACCCGACCAGGCCGTGCTTGCGGACGCCGACGGCGTTGTAGACGACCCACACCAGCAGCGCGAGCGGCAGCACGAAGCTGAACCGCGAGAAGGACGGGAACTGCAGGAACGGGATGAGGCTGTAGTAGTTGTTCAGCACGATGAACGTGAACAGGCTGAACAGCAGGGGCACGAACCGCAGGTAGTCCTGCGAGCCGATCGAGTCACGGGCGACACCGTTGCGCACGAAGCCGTAGACGTACTCGCCCACGAACTGCAGCTTGCTCGGGACGACGGCGCGCTCCTTCGAGGCCGCCCAGAAGAACAGCACGATCACCGGGACCGACAGCGCCAGCAGCAGCATCGGCTTCGTGACGTCGAAGCCGAGGTTGAACACGGCGGGAAGGTCGAAGCTCGCGGGGCTGGGAGCGTGGAACTCGTCGGACCCCAGGACGGCGGTCGGCACACTGCTCGCGGTGGACAATCGTTCACCCTTCTGTGGCGCCGCTCCCGGCCGGGATCGGCGTCGGACGTCTCGGATCGCGCCAGATCAGATCTCGCGCTGCGCCATCGCGACCGTGTAGATGCCCAAGGCGGCACCGAGCACGACTCCGATGGCGACCATGAACGACGTGCCCCACCAGCGGTCGAGCAGGAATCCCACTCCACCGTAGAAGATCACGCCCCCGGCCACACGCCCGAAGGCGACCCACGGATCCTGCGGTGGGGGTGCGTCGTTCATGGCACCCCTGAATCTATCAGGCCGCCCCGGGAGCCTCACAGGCAGGTCGTGAAACTTTTCACGTCCGCCCGCCACGACGCCGGAAGGGACGGGCACGGGCCGCTTTCGCCCGGCCGGGACGGCCGATTTCGGCCCGACCCCTCAATCGCCGGAGGGCTCCTCGTCGACGTCCGACTCGGGCAGGTCGTACAGCGGCGCACGCTCGTGGAGGGTGTCCCACAGCCGCGCTCCGAGCCACGCCAGCGTGGTCGCCACGACCGTGAGGGAGACGGTCTCCGCGTCGAGCGCCCCTCCCCCGTCGGCCGCCCGGCGCAGCACGAGGAACAGCGCGAACAGCGCGACGACCTTGGTCACGAAGAACACCACCGCGAGCACCAGCGACATGCGCGGGTCGGCCGTGACCGCCGGCCCGAGGATCGCCGGGGTCGAGGCGAAGAACACCACGACGACCACCCCGCCGACGAGCGCGCCGGCCAGTCCGGGCGGACCGACGACCACCGTGCCGAGCAGGAGGCAGACGGCCCAGACGGCAGGGACGACCCACGGCAGGGTCCGGCGAGGGGTCAGGAATTCCACAGGCGGGCCTCGATCTTGGGGAGCACGAAGATCGCCGCGGCGACCAGGGCGGTGAGCACGGCGATGGCCACGAACAGCTGCCAGCCGCTGAAGAGTCCGACGGCGACGACGCCGAACGCGACCAGCGCGGCCGCCGCGTACATCAGCAGCACGGCACGGCGGTGGGAGTGACCGATCTCGAGCAGACGATGGTGGATGTGCATCTTGTCCGGGCTGAACGGGGATCGGCCGGCGCGCGTGCGGCGCAGCACCGCCAGGCCCATGTCCACGAACGGCACGGTGAGCACCGCGAACGGCAGCACGAGCGGCAGGATCGCCGCGGGCAGCAGGCTCGAGTCCGCTCCGCCGATGCCCTCCGACAGGCTGGTGGCCGGGAACTGACCGGTGAGGCTGATCGAGGAGCACGCCAGCACGAAGCCCAGCAGCATCGAGCCGGAGTCGCCGATGAACATGCGAGCCGGGAAGAAGTTGTGCGGCAGGATGCCCAGGCAGGCCCCGGCCAGCGAGATGGTGAGGATCGCCGCCGCCACGGCCCGCGTCTCACCGTTCTCCACCGCGAGCACGAAGGCATAGAGGAAGAACGCGATCGAGCCGATCGCGGCCATGCCGGCGGCCAGCCCGTCGAGGCCGTCGACGAAGTTCATCGCGTTGGCCGTCGCGACGATGAGGAAGACGGTGAGGATCATCGCCTGCGCCTGGTCAAGTCCCAGATAGGTGTTGGGCAGCGGCAGATAGACGAAGTGCAGGCCCATCGCCACGGTGATCACGCCCGCCAGCACCTGTCCGGCGAACTTGCTCAGCGCGTCGAGCTCGAACAGGTCGTCGATGACACCGACCAGACAGATCACCGAGCCGCCGACGAGCACCGCGCGCACGTCCGCGTACAGCGACGCGTCGCCGCCGGACAGGAACGGCAGGTGGGTCGCGGTGAGGTAGGCGGCGAGCAGGCCGCCCAGCATCGCCGGGCCGCCGAAGTACGGCGTGGGGATGGCGTGCACGTCGCGGTCGCGGACCCGGGCCACGGCCCCCAGCTGCTGGGCGCTCTGGCGGGCGATCGACGACAGGAGGTAGGAGACGCCGATCGCGACGCCGAAGATCACCAGATACTCACGCACCGGCGGGTCCTTCGGCCGGCTCGATCGTGTTGTTGAACCGGTGCAGGTCGTCGAGCGTGATCGGCCCGGAGCGCAGGATCCGCGGCACGGCCGAGGTCACGTCGAGGATCGTCGAGCCGACCGCGTCGCGCGCCGGTCCTCCGTCGAGGTACACGCTCACCGCGTCGCCGAGCATCCGCTCGGCCTCGTCGACCGTGACGGCCGCGGGCTCGCCGCTGCGGTTGGCGCTGCTCACCGCGGTCGGACCCGCCTGGCGCAGCACGGTGCGCGCCAGGTCGTCGTCGGGCACGCGTACCGCGACGGTGCCGTGCGTGTCCCCCAGGTCCCACGTCAGCGAGGGCTGCGCTCGCATGACGATCGTCAGCGGACCGGGCCAGAACTCGGCCAGGGCGTCCTGCAGCCAGCGCGCGGGTCGCTCGGCGACGAGCGCCTCGAGCGTCATCGGGTCGCCGATCAGCACCGGCGGCGGCATGTCACGGCCGCGCCCCTTCGCCGCGAGCAGGCGGGCGACCGCCGCCGGGTCGAAGGCATCGGCCGCGACCCCGTAGACGGTGTCGGTGGGCATCACGACCAGCTCGCCGGCACGCAGGGCCGCCACGGCGGCCTGCACACCGGCGTCGGGGTCGGCGACGCAGTCGAACCTCATGGGTGCAAGGTTAGGGGTTCGCCGACGACCCGCTCGCGCCGACCGAGCGCCGGCCCCGTCGGCCCGGCGGTTACGATCGTGCGTGATGCGATCACGTGCCGTCCTCGGGCGCCCGGCGATCCGGGCGGAGCGCCTGTGACGCCGCATCCGGCGCTCGCCGCCCTCCTCGCCCTGCTCTCCGCCGTCGGGTTCTCGTTCTCGACCTCGTTCCAGCACCTCGCCGCCGGCCGCGTCCACGTCGACGTGACCCATCCGGTGCGGGTGCTGCTGAGCCTGCTGCGGAGCCCTCGCTGGATCGTCGGCAGCATGATCGGCCTGACGGCCTGGTTCCTGCACGCCCTGGCGCTCAACCTCGGCACCCTCGCGCTGGTCCAGCCGATCATCCTGCTCGGCGTCGTGCTGGCGGTCTTCGTTCGTGCCGCCATCGACCGACGCTGGCCCGGCCGTCACGAGGTGCTCGGCGTGGTCGTGACGATTGTCTCGCTCATCGCGGTCGTCTCGGTCGCGGACACCGAGCATCGCGCCGTCAGACCGGACACCTCCGCGATGCTCACCGTGGTCGCCGTCGCCCTCGTGATCGCCGTCGTGGTGACCCGGTCGTCGAACCAGCTCCCCCGTCGCGGCGTCGCCGCCTTCACCCTCGGCGCGACCGCTGGCATGCTCTTCGGCGTGACCGCCTGCCTGATGAAGGTGGCGGGCCGAGCCGTCGGCGATCACGGCGTGCTCGGAGCACTCGGCACGTGGTCTCCGTGGGCGCTGCTGCTCGGCGCGTTCGTGGCGATGTCGCTCAATCAGCGCGCCTACCAGCTGTCCCGGCTCTCGCACTCGATGCCGGTGCTCAACGTGACGTCGGTGCTGCTGTCGATCGTGCTCGGCGCGCTGATGTTCGGCGAGAACCTCTCCACGGCCCCGCTCGCCCTGGCCGTTCAGGCGCTCGGGCTGGCCGGGATCGCCTGGGGGCTGTTCCGGATCGCCGACTCGCCGCTGGTCCGCCCCGCCTCGGTCAGGGCCGACGCGCCGTGACGTAGCGGGGACGACCGGCGAGGTCCTCGTGGTCGCGGACCGCGGACCAGCGCTCGACGAAGACCGCCGGAGCCGACTCGCCCTGCTCGTCGGCGTGCTCGGCACCGACCACTCCCCCGGCGCGCAGCAGACGCCAGGCGACGCGCTCGACGACGCGCATCGCGTCCAGCCCGTCCGCGCCCGACCACAGCGCGAGGGCCGGGTCGTGGTCGCGAGCCTCGGGCGCCACGCTCTCCCACGCCTCGAGCGGAATGTACGGCGGGTTGGCCACGACCACGTCGACCTGGCCGTCGAGGTCGCCGAACGCCTCGGCCATGTCGCCCAGGCGCAGGTCGACGCCGGTGCCGTCGAGATTGCGCCGCGCCCAGCCGAACGCCACCTCGTCGAGCTCGACGGCGTGGACCCGGGCAGTGGGGACCTCGTCGACGATCGACAGCGAGATCGCCCCCGAGCCGGCGCACAGCTCGACCACGACCGGGACGCGCCCCGCGGTCGAGGCCACCTCGCGTGCGGCGTCGATCGCCCAGCCGGCGAGGAGCTCGGTCTCGGGCCGTGGCACGAACACGCCCGGGCCGACCTCGACCTCGACGTGACGGAAGGCGGCGGTGCCCGTGATGTGCTGCAGCGGCACCCGCCGGGCACGCGCCTCGATCATCTCCAGGTAGGTGCGTCGCTGGGCGTCGTCGACCCGAGCGGTGAGGGTGAGCAACGCGCGGGGCGTGCCGGTGACGTGACTGAGCAGCACCTCGGCGTCGTGCCGGGGGGACGCCACGCCGGCCTCGACCAGGCGACTCGTCGCGGACTCGAGCAGGCGGCGCGCGCTCACGAGCGATCCTCCAGCGCGGCCAGGCGCTCGGCGAGGTCCGCCCGGACGAGCGAGTCGATCACGTCGTCGAGGGCGCCGTCCATGACCTGGTCGAGGTTGTAGGCCTTGAACCCGGTGCGGTGGTCCGAGATGCGGTTCTCGGGGAAGTTGTACGTCCGCACCCGTTCGGAGCGGTCGACCGTCCGGACCTGGGACCGGCGGGCGTCGGCGGCCTCGGCGTCGGCCTGGGCCCGCGCGGCGTCCAGCAGCCGCGAGCGCAGGATCCGCAGCGCCTGCTCCTTGTTCTGCAGTTGGGACTTCTCGTTCTGGCAGCTGACCACGATCCCGGTCGGGAGGTGGGTGATGCGCACCGCCGAGTCGGTCGTGTTCACGCTCTGACCGCCGGGCCCCGAGGAACGGAAGACGTCGATCCGCAGGTCTTGGTCCCGGATCTCCACGTCGACGTCCTCGGCCTCGGGCAGCACCAGCACGCCGGCCGCCGAGGTGTGGATGCGTCCCTGGGACTCGGTGACGGGCACCCGTTGGACACGGTGGACGCCGCCTTCGAACTTCAACAGGGCGTACGGGGCCTCGCCCGGGTCCGGCGTCCCCCTGGCCTTCACGGCGACTGTGACGGACTTGAAGCCGCCCAGCGCGGTCTCGGTCGCGTCGA
This sequence comes from Aeromicrobium choanae, assembly GCA_029265505.1. Classification (GTDB taxonomy): domain Bacteria; phylum Actinomycetota; class Actinomycetes; order Propionibacteriales; family Nocardioidaceae; genus Aeromicrobium; species Aeromicrobium choanae_A. The sequence goes on along the minus strand of JAJUII010000094.1, from coordinate 1,745 downwards.
GGATCTCGACCTTCCAGCCGCGCCGCTCGGCGTATCGGGTGTACATCCGCAGCAGGTCGGCGGCGAACAGGGCCGACTCGTCGCCGCCCTCGCCGCCCTTGATCTCGACGATGGCGTCCTTGGCGTCCGCCGGGTCACGCGGGACCAGCAGGTGCTCCAGTCGCTCGGCCAGGGCGGGGATGCGCCGCTGCAGCTCCTCGGCCTCGTCGTCCATATGCAGCTCCTGCGCGGCCACGAGATCGTCGCGGGTCTGCTGCCAGGCGCGGTAGGCGCGGATGATCGCGGACAGCTCGGCGTAGCGTCGACCGAGGTCGCGCGCCAGGCGCTGGTCGGCGTGGACCGAGGGATCGGCCAGGCGCCGTTCGAGCTCCGCGTGCTCTGTGATCAGCGATTCGACGGCCTCGAACATCGCCCCACCTTCCTCGACCTGCCCGGACACGACAACGGCGCCGGCCACTCCCAGGGAGCGGCCGGCGCCGGAGAAGTCCTACTTCTTGCCGTAGCGCTTCTCGAACCGGGCGACGCGGCCGCCGGTGTCGAGGATCTTCTGCTTGCCCGTGTAGAACGGGTGGCACTGCGAGCACACGTCGGCGCGGATGACGCCGTCGGTGGCGGTGCTGCGGGTCGTGAAGGTGTTGCCGCAGGTGCAGGTCACCTGGGTCTCCACGTACGTGGGGTGAATGTCCTTCTTCATGATGTCCTCTCATCTGGCCGCCGGGTCGGCGCGCGGCGCGCACCGTGAACCGGAACCGACGTTCCATTGTGCCACCGCGGCCGTGACGGACCCAAATCGGGGCCGGTGTGGCGACCGGGACTCCCCCCGACGACCAAAGGACCTATCATGACGACCATGGGCGAGACCTCCAGCCGTGGCAAGAGCATCGCGATCGCGATCGCGCTCCTCGTCGTCGTGCTGGCCGCGGCCGGCTTCCTCGCCACGCAATGGGGTGTCAGCCGCGCGCTCACCGTGCTCGTCGCGATCGTGCTGGTCGGCGCGCTGGCGTGGGGCATCCTGATCGTCGTCGGCATCCTCAGCGCGGCGAGCGCCCGGCGCGAGCCCGATGACAGCGACACGACGCTGCGCAACGAGCAGCGTCCCGTCACCAAGCGCATCATCCTGCCGGAGGATCGTCAGCGGCCGGTCGGCCATCGGCGCAAGAACCCCGACGACGCCTGATCCGGATCAGCCGAGCAGTGCCTCGACGTCCGGGGCGATGTCCTTCGGATGCGTCGTCGACCCGTACCGCTTGACGACCTGCCCGTCACGGTCCACGAGGAACTTCGTGAAGTTCCACTTGATCGCACCGCCCAGGATCCCCTTGCGCTCGGACTTGAGCCACCGGAACAACGGGTGCGCGTTCTCACCGTTGACGTCGATCTTGGCGAACATCGGGAACTGGACGCCGAACTGCGACTCACAGAACCGGGCGATCTCGTCCTCGGTCCCCGGCTCCTGGTGTCCGAACTGGTCGCACGGGAAGCCCAACACCACGAAGCCGCGGTCGGCGTACCGCTCGTAGAGCTCCTGCAGCGGGCCGTACTGCGGCGTGAACCCGCACTGGGAGGCCGTGTTGACCACCAGGGCGACCTTGCCCCGGTAGTCGGCGAGCTGCTGCTCGGTCCCGTCGATGGTCGTCGCGGTGAAGTCCCAGGCGGAGGTCATGGGTTTCTCCTATGTCAAGCGGCGGCCACGAGTCCAGTCGCGGCCGCTGCCTGGTCGGTGGTCAGGTGGTTGAAGACGATGC
>JAJUII010000193.1 GCA_029265505.1 Aeromicrobium choanae | reverse complement strand
TAGGTCTTCGGGCCGTCACCCAGGTCGAGCGTGACGTTGACCCACTCCTCGACCCGGCCCAGCGGCGGCTCGGGCTCGCTCGTGGTGTCGTCGGGCTCGAACGTCCGCGGCGAGTAGTCCGGCACCTCCGGCAGCTCGACCGGCAGCATCGACTCGGGCAGCGCGATCGCACGACCGTCCTCGTCGTAGACGATCGGGAACGGCTCTCCCCAGTAGCGCTGGCGGCTGAACAGCCAGTCCCGCAGCCGGTAGGTCGTGGTGCCCTCGCCGACGCCGCGGCGCTCCAGCCAGGCGATGATCTCGGCCTTGGCCTCCTCGACCCGCAGCCCGTCGAGCCGCACGCCGTCCTCGAACTGCGCCGTGTTGTCGGAGTTGATCGCCACGCCGTCGCCGGTCCACGGCAGCGTCTCGCCCTCGGGCGGCTCGACGACCGGCGTGATCCGCAGGCTCAGCTCGGTGGCGAACTCGAAGTCCCGCTCGTCGTGGGCGGGCACGGCCATGATCGCGCCGGTGCCGTATCCCATCAGGACGTAGTCGGCGACGAACACCGGCACCGGCTCGCCGTTGACCGGGTTGGTCGCGAACGATCCGGTGAACACCCCGGTCTTGTCCTTGTTCTCCTGGCGCTCCAGGTCCGACTTCGCGGCGGCCTGCCGGCGGTACTCGTCGACCGCGGTGCGCGGGTCGGCCGCGCCGCCCGTCCAGCGCTCGTCGACCGCCTCGGGCCAGGTCGGCGCGACCAGGTCGTCGACCATCGGGTGCTCGGGGGCCAGCACCATGTAGGTCGCGCCGAACAGCGTGTCCGGGCGGGTGGTGAAGACCTCGATCGGCCCGGCCGGCGACTCGAACCGCACGTTCGCACCGTGCGAACGGCCGATCCAGTTGCGCTGCATGAGCTTGACCGGCTCGGGCCAGTCGACCCGATCCAGGTCGTCGAGCAGCCGATCGGCGTAGGCCGTGATGCGCATGTGCCACTGACGCAGGTTGCGCTTGAACACCGGGAAGTTGCCGCGCTCGCTGCGGCCCTCGGCGGTGACCTCCTCATTGGCCAGGACGGTGCCCAGACCCGGGCACCAGTTGACCGGCGACTCGCTGACGTAGGCCAGACGGTGGCGGTCGATGACCTCCGGGTCGTCGGTGCCCAGCTTCTCGATCAACTCGCTGATCGGACGGGCCTTGCCGGCCTCGGGGTCGTACCAGGAGTTGAAGATCTGCAGGAAGATCCACTGCGTCCACTTGACGAAGTCGGGGTCGATCGTGGCGAACGAGCGGCGCGAGTCGTGCGCCAGGCCCAGCCGCCGCAGCTGGCGGCGCATGTTCGCGATGTTGGCCAGCGTGTTGTCCCGCGGGTGCTCGCCCGTGCTGATGGCGTGCAGCTCGGCCGGCAGGCCGAAGGCGTCGTAGCCCATCGTGTGCAGCACGTTGCGGCCCTGCATGCGCTGGAATCGACCGACCACGTCGGTGGCGATGTAGCCCAGCGGGTGACCCACGTGCAGTCCCGCCCCCGACGGGTACGGGAACATGTCCATGAGGAAGAACTTCTCGCCGTCGGCGTTGTGCGCACCGCCGCCGTCCCCGGCCAGGTCACCGACCGGATTGGGGGCGTGGAAGGTTCCCTCGGCCTCCCAGCGGTCCTGCCAGGCCGTCTCGATCCGGCGGGCCAGCTCGCTGGTGTACCGGTGCGTCGCGGTCTGCGTCATCTCGTCCGTGGTCACCGATCAAGGTTATCGGGCCGACGAGCGCCGCCGTCACCCGCTGGTCAGGGCGCAGAAGGTCTCGACCTTGCGAGTCGGACCCGACACGATGAGCTCGTCCGAGCCCAGGATGAGCGTCTCGGGCCGGGCGTACGTGAAGTCCTCGCCCCGGCGCTTCACGCCGACGACGGTGATCCCGTACCTGGCCCGCAGCTGGGACTGTTCGAGCGTCTTGTCGAAGGCGATCTCGGGAGCACGGGTCCGGGCGATCGAGAAGCCGTCGTCGAACTCGATGTAGTCGATCATCGCGCCGGTCACCATGTGGGCGACCCGCTCTCCCATCGCCGACTCGGGACGCACCACGTGGGTCGCGCCGACGCGCTCGAGGATCCGGGCGTGCTTGGCGTTGATCGCCTTGGCCCAGACCTCGGTCACGCCGAGCTCGACGAGGCTCAGCACGGTGAGCACGCTGGCCTCGATGTCGGTGCCGATGCCGACCACGGCGCGATCGAACTGGTCGGCGCCGATCTGCTGCAGTGCCTCGGTGTCGGTGGTGTCGGCGGCCAGCACGTGCGTGAACTCGCTCGCGTACCGCTGCACCAGCTGAGCATCCTCGTCCACGCCCAACACCTCGTGGCCCAGACGGATGAGCGACCGCGCGACGGCCGCACCGAAGCGGCCCAGGCCGACGACCAGGACGGAAGCGGTGAGGGGATCGTGACTAGCCAATGATCGGTTGCTCCTCGGGAAGGTGGTACCTGGCCTGCCGGCGGCGCAGGGCGAAGGCGGACGCTGCGGTAATCGTGCCGACTCGGCCGATGAACATCAACCCGATCAGCACCAGCTCGCCGCCGAGGCCCACCTCGGCGGTCACCCCGGTGGACAGGCCGACGGTGCCGAACGCCGAGGCCGACTCGAACAAGGCGGTCGCGAAGGCGACCTCCTCGAACAGCATGAGCAGCATGGAGCCGGCGGTGACGAGCGCCACCGCGATCAGCGCGATGCTCAGCGCGGTGCGGATCGTGCGCGGGTTGACCGCGCGGACGCCGATCCGGACCTGCTCCTCACCGCGGATCTCGGCCAGGATCACGTACGCCAGCAGCAGGAACGTCGTCACCTTGATTCCGCCGGCCGTCGATGCGCTGCCGCCACCGATGAACATCATGATGATCGCGATGCTGGTCGTGATCGGCTCGACCTGACCCCAGTCGAAGCTGTTCAGCCCGCCCGATCGGGTCATCACGCCGGCCTCGACGCCGGAGACGATCTTGTCGATCGGGTCGAGGTCGCCGATCGTGGCCGGGTTGTTCCACTCGACGGCGACGAACACCACGGTGGCCGCCACCAGCAGGGCGAGCGAGCCCCACACGGTGAGGCGGGTGTGGATCGTCCACGACTCGGGGTGCCGCCAGTTCTTGTAGAGCTCGGCGAGCACGGGGAAGCCGATCGCGCCGGCGAAGACGGCCACGGAGATCGGCAGGATCACCGCGTAGTCGCCCGCGTAGCTGGTCAGGCTGTCCGCGTGCAGCGAGAACCCGGCGTTGTTGAACGCCATGATCGCGTCGAACACGCCGTGCCACAGCGAGTAGCCGAACGAGTCGAAGTAGTGCAGGTGGTAGCGCAGCGTCAGGATCACCGCCGTCGCCGTCTGGAACAGCACCATGGTGATCGCGACCCGCTTGAACAGCGGCCCGACGTCGCCCAGGCTCACCACGTGCATGTCGGTCTGGGCGACCAGCCGCGTGCGCAGTCCGAGCCGACCGCCGATGAACAGACCCAGGACCGTGGTCATGCCGATGATGCCGATGCCGCCCAGCTCGACGAGCACCGCGATGATCGCCTGACCGACCGGCGACCAGTAACCGCCCGTGTCCACCGTCGCCAGCCCGGTGATGGTCGAGGCGGAGGCCGACGTGAACAGCGCCGTCATGAGGTCGGTACCGCCCTCGCCCTCGCGGGCGACGGGGAGCATGAGCAGCATGGTCCCGACCGCGATCAGCGACAGGAAGGCCAGCGGCAGCAATCGCACCGGGTGGGCGATCGACGCCGGAAGACGGAGATGACGGCGCCAAGGCACGCCTCGACGGTACACCGGGCCGACGCTCGCCACGCGGTAGATTGCCTGCCATGGCTTCCCCGGCGAGACTCCTGCGCGTCCTCGTGGAACGACTCGGTCGCACCGCGCAGATGCCGGGCCTGGTGATCGTCCACGGCGCGCTCGCGATCGCCCTCGTGTGCGTGCTCGTCGGCTGGGATCTCGCCGCCGCGGTCGCGGTGCTGGTGTCGGCGGCGGCCGAGTATGTCCTGGCGCGCCGCTCCCCCGGCGCGGTGGTGCTGTTGCGTCAGGCCTCGGCCGGACCGCCGCTGCGCTTCGCGGTGCGCGTCGTGCTCGCCTGCGCGGCGACGACCGTGTTCGACGACCGTCACGCCGTGGCCGCCTTCGTCGCGGTCAGCCTGCTGCTGGTCGCGGGCCTGTGCGTGCGGGCCCTGCACGAGGAGTACCGCCGGGTGGGGCCGCTGCGGCTGATGCGGACGCGCCACATCCCCGGCGACACGGTGATCGAGGAGGAGCCGCCGCAGCGACCGCTCCTGGTGACCGTGGTTCAGCTGGTGGCGCTCGCACCGGCCCTGTTCTCCGCGCCCTGGTGGGTCGTGGCCCTCGCCGGCCTGCTGGCGTTCGCGCTGCTCATGGCCGGAACCCTCCCGGACGTGCGCACCAGCTGGCGGATGCGCGCGGCCAAGCGCGCGACGGGATTCACCCCGCAGCTCTCGGCGGTCCAGCGGTTCCTCGACGAGCACCGACCCGAGGTGGTCGTCCACCTGTCCGGTCCCGACACGGCGGCCTATCAGATCAACACCTGGATCGACGCGCTCGAGGCGCTCGACCAGCGGGTCCTGGTGATCCTGCGCGACGAGCCGCTCTTCGAGGCGATGGCCGAGTCCTCGCTGCCGACGCTGTGCCTGCCGGCGCCCAGCGAGCTGCTCATGCTCGACTTCTCGATGGTGAAGGTCGCCCTCTACCCGGCCAACACCGGCAACAACATCCACCTGCTGCGCCTGCCCAC
>JAJUII010000119.1 GCA_029265505.1 Aeromicrobium choanae | reverse complement strand
GGGCATCCCCGTCACGGCGCAGCAGGTCGCGCGAGAGCACCAGCAGGTCCTGGAACTCCAGGCGACCCTCACGGCGCCGCTCCTGCGCAGACTCCAGCACTCGCGCCGCCAGCCACCGGGTCAGGGCGCGCAGCGCCCGATCCACGATCTCGCCGGCGATCGCTCCCGCAGCCTCAGCGACCGCCCTGCCCGCTGCCTTCACGTCGTCGACCGGCACGTCCCACGACGGCGTCCGGCCGAAGGAGAACTTCAGCCCACTGATCTGCCGCAGCAGGGCGAGGGCTGCGATCTCGTCGGTCACGTCCGCGAGCGCCGCGAGCGCCTCGTCCGCCGGCCCGAAGCACGCCAGCAGCTTGTCGTTCTCGTCCCGGCAGTGGGTGCGCAGGTCGAGCAGCTCGGTCATCTGGCGTCGCAGCGGACCCAGGTCCGGGACGGTGATGGGGCGCTCGGGCTGTGCCAGGACGCGATCTTCGAGGAGGTCCCAGTCGTTGCCGAGTCGCCGCATCAGCGCGCGCAGGTGCTCGAGCGTGACGCCGGCGGAGAGTGCGAGCAGCAGCGGCCGCTCCATCTCGTCGTCATCGAGAAGCTGGACCTGGACCGCGGCCCAGCGCTCGTCGAACGCGACCGAGGATGCGACCTCGTCCTGCACCTCCACCAGTGGCGGCAGCGTGGCGGCGATGGCGTGCTCACGCAGGATGCGCTGCGCGAACGAGTGCAGCGTCCCGATGGCGGCGCGGTCCAGGTCCTCCAGAGCCGCGGTCGCCGTCTCGTGCTCGGGCGTGCCGGTGTCGTGCTCGCGAACCCTCGTCTCGAAGACCCCACGCAGCCGGTCCCGCAGCTCCGCACCTGCCTTCTCGGTGAACGTGACGGCGGCGACATGACGCAACGGGACGCCGTCGTCCATCACGAGCGTGACGATCCGGTCGACGAGTGCGGAGGTCTTGCCGGAGCCGGCACCGGCGTTCACGAACAGCGTGGTATCGGTGGCCCTGCGGATGCGCCTACGCGCGGCGTCATCACGTAGCACTCGGGGATCGGTGCTCATGCGCCACCTCCATCGTCGAGCGCGGTCGGTTCCAGGAGCGCCACGAGCTCACGCAGCGCGGGGTCGCGGCGCTTGCGCTCCCAGCGTTCGGGAGCGGTGCCGTACCCGATCGCGTCGGGGTTGCACACCCGGCAGCGGACCCACCCGTAGTCGCCGCCGACCGGGGGACGGGCAGGGAAACGGCCGAGCCGGATCGACTCGACAAGGAGGTCGACGGCGTCGCCCAAGGCTGCCTCGACGTCCCCGTCGATCTCGATCCCGATGGTCCCGAGCTGGCCGGGCTTGCCCTTGAACTTGCGCACGAACCAGTACTCGGCGGTGACAGGCGCATCGGGAGTGCCGAGGTGCGCGCGTGCCGCCATGCCGTACAGCGGCAGCTGGTACCGGGTGGCCCCGGCGAGCGGATCCTCTTGCTTGATGTCCTTGTAGCTCGAGGTGCCGCCCGTCTTGATGTCGACGACGTAGATGGTGCCGTCGGAGCCCAGGTCGACCTTGTCGGCGCTGCCGCGCATGTGCACGGTGCCACGGCTGACGGGGATCGCCACCGGCGGCTGCCCCTTGGTGCCGAAGCGGAGCTCGCTCGCGACCACGCGGGCTGCCCGGGTGGCTCGGCGTGCGGAGTCGTCGTCGAGCATGGCGACGAGGTCTGCGTGGATGCGCTGCTTCTCGCGCCGCCACAGCCGCGGGTGCCCGGTGAGGCCGCCGGCCTCCATCTGCGCGGCTCGTTCGTCTGCGATCTCCAGCAGCCGCCGGCGATGCTGCAAGGTCCAGGGCTCACCATGCCCGGGCAGGTTGTCACCGAGCTCCTGCACGAGCTGGTCCATGCTCTCGTGGATGAGGTTGCCGATCTCCATCGCCGAGATCTGCACCAGGGTCTCGGGCTCCTCGACCGGCTCGATCCGGAGCAGCCGCTGCACGAAGTAGCTGTGCGGGCAGGAGGCGTACGCCTCCAGGGCGGTCGCGGAGATGGCGGCACCGGAGGTGGCGTAGTCCGGGAGCCCGACGACGCCGGCGAGGTTGCCGTCGAATCGCGTGAAGGCTGCGCTCTCACGCGAGGTCTGTACGACCTCGGCGAGGTCGATGACATCGTCGGTGTAAGCGGATTTCACGACGCGGCGCACCCGCCACTCGAGCTCGGTGGCGAGCTCCGACGTCGTCATGAGCTCGCCGGCGAACGACGGTGCGGAGACCAGCGCCCCTCCCAGCGACCCGACGGTCTCCCACTCCGAGGCCGCGAGCTCGGTCCGCCCGGCCAGCGCACGCAGCGTGCCGAGCAGGAACCGACTGGGCAGGCGGGCGCTGGAGCTGCGGAGGTCACCGCGCGGAAAGGACGCCGTGGACGCGGGAGCGCAGGCGAAGGCGGCGAGGAGGTTGCGATAGCTGGTGCCGAGCTCGTCAGCGGTCGTCCGCAGACCGTCGACGGCGTCGCGCACCTCCTCGGGGAGCACCGCATTGGGGGACGGCCGGCCGGGATAGAGATCCTCGGACAGGCCGAGGACGTGGACGACGTCGAGATCGAGACCGACGGCCTGAGCCACGGGCGCGACGAGGACCCCGTCCCCGAACCGGCCGACACGAGGGCGTGCGCGTTCGAGCTCCGCGCCCAGGATCTCGCGCAACAGCTCGATCGACGGCTGCCCGCCGATCTCGTCGAGAACGCCGAGGCCGGACAAGAGGGTGAGGATCGTGGCGGCGGCGTGCTGTTCCTCGCGGGGCAGGCGCTGGAGCTGCGTGTCAGAGCCGACGAGGCCGGTGAACAGGTCGGCGCACCAGACGCCGAGCGCATGCCAGGTGGTGACGGAACGGCCGGCGTCGAGCAGGGTCCGGAGCTCGCCGACGAAGTCGCGGAGGTCGAGAGCCTCGTCGGCGGCCCGGCGCGCAGCGCTGGCGGCGCCGGTGCGCTCCTCCGCGTCGAGCTCGACGGCTCGCGCCCGCTCGGTGGCGAAGTAGTGCTCGAGGCGCTGATCCCAGTCGGCGCCGCGGACCACGCCGGCCGCCCGGGAGATGCGCTCCCACTGGGTGACGGGCACTGTCGCGCCGCCGGTCGTGCGGATGCGCACCTCGGCGAGGGCGCGGAACAGGTCGGCGCGGGGGATCCCGTCGGGCTCGAAGCTCAGCAGAGTCAGGAGGAACCGCGCGACGCTGCGCTCCGCGACCGGCTTGGCACCGGGACCGTTGACGGTGATACCCGCGGCGGCGAAGTGCTCGTGGAGCAGTCGGGCGTAGGGGTCGTGGGCGCTGTAGAGAACGGCGATGCGGTGGGCCGGGGTGCCCTCGCGCAAGGCACGCACGACCTCGCGGACAGCACCGCGGACCTCGTCGTCGGAGTCGGAGGCGGTGCGGACGGCGCTGGCCGTGGGGCGGTCGACGCTGGGGCTGAGGTCGGGCGTTCCGGCGAGAACGCGGAGCGGCGCGAGGTGGTCATCGGCACGCTTGATGTTGGTGGTGCCGCCGATGACGGTGACGCTGGTGCGCACGCCCAGCGCTGCGAGAAGGCGCGTCTCGGCGGGTGTGAGGTCGGTGGGCAGGAGCAGGACGACGGGGCGGGTCTCGGGCCGCGCGCCGAGGAGTGTGGTGGCTGTGTCGAGAAGGTCGCGGGTGTCGTACCAGCCGGGGGCGAGAGCAGCGCGGACGCTGCGGTAGAGGCGGACCACGTCGTCGGTGATGGCCGAGCCGGCCGCGACGCGTGCGATGGCCTCGTCATCGAGATCGCGCAGCTCGCGGTAGCTGTCCGCGAGCGCGCGGGCGGTCGCCACGTGGTCGGCGACCTCTGCGAAGATGCCGGGCTGCTCGGTGAGCGCCGCCCGCCACGCGCTGACCAGCACGGGGCCAGTCGTGGGGCGACGAGGCGCCAGTGCCGGCGCTGCCAGGCGCTCGGCGAGGCGGGCGAGCGTGCTCACCTCGATGCCGGCGATACCCGCCGTCGCCCCGCCTGCCATCGGCACCCCGTGCCGGGCGAGGTGCCTACGGGCGACGATGCCCGCGATGTTCGAGCCGGTGAGCAGCAGAACGGGAGCCATCGGGTCGCCGCCCTTGGCCGCTCCGACGGCGTCGCGCATCGCATCCAGGGCTGGCCTGCCGTAGGCCGCCTCGACGAGCTTCATCATGTGGTGCCCCCTGCTGTCGCGGGTATTGGAGCACACAGGGCCGACAAGGCGGCCGCGGTCCATTGCGAAACGCGGACCTCGTGCGTCGAGCTGCTCGCTAGCTCTCGCGCAGATCGGCCGCCCGCTGCAGCGCCTCCGCGACGACGCCACGCCACTGCACCTCGTGGAAGCTGCCGGTGCCCGCCTCGTGCCCTTCGCGCATTCTGTCCGCGGCGGCCTGAAGGTCCGCCTTGCTATACGCGTCCATGTCGCGGTGGATCTGCTCTGCGCGCTTGAGCGTCATCTTGGCGACTGGTGCTGTTCTTTCACAGGGGTTGGTCCAGACGTGCAGGTATCGGTCACGGTCCGCGCACGTCCCGACGCGCACCGCTTACGTCCCATGAACGACTGGCTCGTGCTGGACCTCGCGGGCACCCTGGCGATCCGCCATCCTCGCAGCCAAGGTCGCTCGCGCGGTCTCCTCGGGTAGCGCCACGGAGAACTTCAACGCATTGACCTGGCGCGGGTCGACCCACGGCACCGCGGTCGACATGTCGCCCTGTCGGAGACGTTCTACGGGTAAGCCCGCGGGGAGGGCGATCGACTCGTTGTCGATCTCGTCCGCGTCCAGTTCCGCGCCGGCGACGTAGGTCGCGTTCGCACGCAGGCCGGCCCAGGTCCACAGCCTGTCGCGGTCGGTCCCGCGGTGTAGAACCATGCCGTCGGATGACACCTCGCTCTCGTGCGGGGCGACGGCGTCCGGCAGCTTCTCTTGCGCCCGCGCCGACAGCGGCACGTCTGGGACCGCACCCAGCAGCACGTCACGCCGAGCGCGCATCACCTCGAACGAGAAGGCGAGCTTGCCGCTCTGCCACCTGACATCACCACGCAGCTCCAGCGGCGTGACGTGGACGATGAACTTCTCCCACTCGACGTCCTCGACCCACCAGCCTCGCCCGTTCAGCACCAGCGGCTTGATCGCTGACTTGTCGCCAGACTCTCGCTGCAACGCGAGCGGCGAGATGAAGCCGATCTCCTTCGTCCCCTGCATCACGCGGAGCTCCTTCTCCGCGATGAACGAGCTCAGAAGTTCCATGAAGTGCCGCTGCCCCAGCTCGCGCTCGGCTCGCGGACCGATCAACAGGAGATCACCATCGGCGACGAGGAACTCCTCCGCGCGGAGGTACGCCATCACCTCCTCGGCGCCATCCATCAGCGACAACCCACCCCACCAGGCTCGCCAGTCTCCCGCTCGCAGCACCCCCTGCTGGAGCGCCAACGCCAGGATCTGCTGCGCGGTGAGGTGTCGCGGGTCAGGCGGCGGCGTCACCGCCTCGACGAACCCGCGCTTCCACAGCAGCAGGATCGCCAGGACCTCGATGAGATCGTCGCCGTTGACCGCCAAGAACAGCATGTTGCGCGTCGTCCCAGGCCGCCGACCTGTCCGTCCCAACCGCTGCAGGAACGACGACACCGTCCTCGGCGCGTTCACCTGGATCACGCGGTCGAGGTCGCCGATGTCGACGCCCAGCTCCAGCGTTGACGTCGCCACGATCACGCAGTTCGTCGACTCCGCGAACGCCCGTTCGCTCCGTCGGCGTTCGTCCACCGACAGCGACGAGTGGGAGACGAACGTCTCCGTGCCGAGCTCGCGCAGCTCGTACGCGAGCTGCTCCGCGAGCCGCCTCGACTCGAGGAACACCAAGCGCTTCTCACCGCGGTGCAGTCCCGCGATCACCCGCGCCGCATTCGCGATCGAGCCGACGTAGTCGACCTGCACGTCCGGTGCAGGGGCGTCGGCGGGAGCCTCCTCGACCACGACGCGTGCCGGGGCCTGCTCTCCTCGCCTCGAGCCCTGCAACCATGCCCCCACCTCGGCCGGGTTCCCGATGGTGGCGGACAAGCCGACGCGCTGGATGTCCCGGCCCGCGATCCGCTGCACCCGCTCCAGCACTCCTAGCAGGTGCCACCCGCGGTCGGAGGCAGCGAACGAGTGCAGCTCGTCGACGACGACGGCCCGCACGCTTGCGAACATCGCCCGGTGGTCCACCGACGGCGAGACCAGCATCGCCTCGATCGACTCGGGCGTCGTCAGCAGCACGTCCGGCCGCTCGGCCTTGATCCGTCGCCGCTCACCCTGCGTCGTGTCGCCGTGCCACACCGCAGCGGTCCGCCCCAGCCACGCCGTGTAGGACTGCACCCGCGGAGCGAGGTTGTTGAGCAGCGCCCGAAGGGGTGTCACGTACAGCACGGACAGGCCCTGCCAGCCCTGCTCCACCATGTCCGAGAGCAGCGGGAAGAGCGCGGCCTCGGTCTTGCCGCCAGCGGTCGGGGCGACCAGCACGCAGTCATCGCCTGACCGCACCGGTTCGACGGCAGCTGCCTGCAGCGGCCGCAGACCCCGCCACATGAGCGAGTTGACGATGTGGTACTCGATCGCGGGGTCGAGCCCGGTTGTCGTGCTCACCGGCACATCACGGGAGATCGAGCTCGATGTCGTCGACGCTGGCGGCGCCGCGCCGGACGTCACCCAACGCCGCTGCCGAGCGCTCGCTCTCGGTCAGATCCGCAGCACGGATCTGCAGGTGGTAGTCGCGGCGCGGGTCGAAGTCAGGGAACTGCTCGACCCGATCCAGCACGTCGACCAGGGCTCGCAGGAACAGACGCGGCGCCACGCCCGTCTTGCCACCGAGCTCGCCCGCGACGCTGTCCGCGAGATCCGCGACGAAACCGTCGTCCACCGCCGCCCGCACGCGGGCGCCGTCGTCGAGCCCGCCGACGAAGATGTCACGCACGCGGGAGCCCACCTCGCGCAACGAGTCCTCCGTGAAACCCCGCAACCTGATCTGGGGCGCCCGCGGGTTGTCGAACCGCGGATCGGTCGAGAAGTTCACGTCGAGCCGTTGCGCGAGCGGTGGAAGTCGCGTGATGCCCTGCGCGCCCTCGAAGAACGCCGGCGTCCCCGTCATCACCAGGTACATCCCGGGGAAGCGGCCGCCGTCGATCTCGTCGGCCAGCTGGCGCAACGCGTTCAGCGACTTCTCGCGGACGTCCGAGCGCACCCGCTGCAGCGTCTCGACCTCGTCGAGCACGACGACGAGTCCCTTGTAGTCGGAGTCCCGCAGCACGGTGAGCAGGCCCTGCAGGAAGCCGAGCGCGCCGAAGTGGTCGAGCTCGCCACGAATACCGGCCCGGCGCCGCACCGCACTGGCGACGTGCGGTTGCCCGCCGAGCCACGCCAGCAGGCCCTCGGCCTGCGTCATGTCGCCCTGAGCGACGGCTTGGTAGTACGCCCGGAGGGCGGTCGCGAACGCGGGGGCCGACTTCGTGACAGCTGCCAACCGCTTCTCGAGCAGCTCTTCGGCCGCTGCTAGCTGCGCGCGAGCATCGCGGGCCTGCCCCGTCTGCTCGACGTCGGTGTGCAGCACGTACGACCACCCGTCGATGACATCGCGAAATGCCCCGCTCTGCACCTGCCCCGTCGAGAGACTCTCCGTGATGCGTCGGTAGACGGTCTCCAGCTTGTGCAGCGGCGTCTCGGTCTC
>JAJUII010000202.1 GCA_029265505.1 Aeromicrobium choanae | reverse complement strand
GGTCTACGTCGGTGACTGGGACGGCGATGGCAAGGACACCATCGCGGTGCGCCGCGGCAACAAGTTCTTCGTCAACAACGACACCACCGGCGGCCCGGCCGACACGGTCTTCCACTACGGCCGCCCGGGCGACGTCGTGCTCGTCGGCGACTGGAACGGCGACGGCATCGACACGCTTGCGGTCCGACGCGGCAAGACCTACCACGTGAAGAACTCCCTCAAGGGCGGGGACGCCGACCACGTCATCCACTACGGCCGCGCCGGGGATGAGGTGCTCGTCGGTGACTGGGACGGAAACCGCACCGACACCTTCGCCGTGCGCCGCGGCAAGGAGTACCACGTCAAGAACGCCATCGCCGGCGGCCACGCCGACCACGTCATCCGCTACGGACGCGACACCGACGAGGTCATCGTCGGCGACTGGAACGGCGACCGGCGCGACACCTTCGGGGTGCGGCGCGGCAGCCAGTACCACCTCAAGAACAGCATCTCCGGCGGCAACGCCGACGTCGTCATCAACTTCGGCCGCAACACCGACGCCGTCCTGGTCGGTGACTGGAACGGCGACGGACGCGACACCCTCGGGCTGCGCCGCTCCGGGTCCGCCCCCCCCGCGCCCGCCCCGGGCGGCATGAGCCGCGAGGCACGTGAGGCCCTCAACGCCCTGTCCGGCATCCGCGTCACGACCACCGAGGCCCCCGGCTACCAGCGGTCGGAGTTCGGCTCCGGGTGGTGGACCCGCGACGGGTGCAACACCCGTCAGCGCATCCTCGCCCGCGACCTGACCAACGTGAAGACGTCCAACGGCTGCACCGTCACCTCGGGCGTCCTCAACGACCCCTACACCGGCACGCGCATCAACTTCACCAACGCCCACCCCAACGACGTCCAGATCGACCACGTCGTGCCCGTCTCGGCCGCCTGGAAGATGGGTGCCAACAACTGGACCTACGAGGAGCGGCGGGCCTTCTACAACGACCACGACAACCTGCTCGCGGTCGACGGCCCCACCAACTCGAGCAAGGGTGACAAGACCCTGGGTGAGTGGCGGCCCCCGAACTCGGCGTTCCACTGCGAGTACACGATCACCTACGTCGAGGTGACCGACGACTACGACCTGGCGCTCAAGCCGGCCGACGTCGACTACGCCCGGGAGAAGCTCCCGAACTGCTGACCTAGCACGCTGAGCCGCAACGGCCAGGTACGTCCCGCCGCCCGGGGAGTGCCTGGCCATTGCTCATCCCCTGGGTCAGGGCAGGAGCGTGTCGACTCTCGCGCAGATGAGTTCGTGCACGTGCGGCACCGACAGGGAGCCGTCGACCACGAGGTAGCGGTTCGGATAGGTGTCTGCCTGCTGGAGGAAGTAGGTGCGGACCTGCTCATGGAAGGCGATCGCCTCGCGCTCGAGCCTGTCCGGGGCACCGACGCGGCGGGCGGCAGCGACGGTGGGGTCGACGTCCAGGACAACGGTCAGGTGCGGCACGAGCTCGTCGGTGGCCCAATGCGACAGGGCGCGGATGTCCTGCGCGCCGAGATCGCGCCCGGTGCCCTGGTAGGCGACGGAGGAGTCGATGTAGCGGTCGGTGATGACGACGTTCCCGGACTCGAGCGCCGGCCGGATGAGGCTGTGGACGTGATGAGCTCGGTCGGCAGCGAAGAGGAGCGCTTCGGTGCGGGGGGCCAGATCCTCACCGTGCAGGACAAGCCGGCGGAGGGTTCGTCCGAGTCCGGTGCCGCCTGGCTCCCGGGTCTGGACTACGTCATGGCCGCGCTCGGTGAGCCAGTGGGCGAGGAGGGATTGCTGGGTCGTCTTCCCTGCACCGTCTCCGCCTTCCAGGGCCAGGAACAGGCCGGGGGCGGTGGAAGAGGAGTTCTGAACCATCACCACAGCGTATAGACGCCGCCACACGGGCGAGGGCCTGACCTGCCCTCCCCTGCGGGTCTAGTAGTTCTCCCGGATGTACTCGTACGCCGACTCGAACGGCTCTCCTGTAGGTGGCAGCCCGAATCGCTTGAGGAGCCGGCGCAGGTTCGACTTCACTTCCCGCGCTCCGTCGTCCTTCTCGGTCCACCCGGTGTAGGCGACCTGGCGGACGATGTCGTCGATCTCCTTGGCGACCTTCTCGACGATGAGGTCGACGCCAGCCGGCTTGTACTCGCCCACGATCTTGCTGAGGGCGCCGATGTTCGGGTCGAAGAGGGCTTCGTTTCCGTCGAGCGTGCCGCTGTCCTCCATGCGCTCGGCGCGCACGGTGAGCTTGGCGACGTCGAAGGCCTTCATCAGGTAGCCGACGGCGTCGTCCGGCTCGCGGAGCATCTGCTCGCGCAGGCGGGCGATCCGATCGGCGAGCTTCTCGTAGACCTCCTTGTGCTCGGACGCCTTCATGCGGCGCTGGATGCGGGCCTCGATGGAGTCCATGACTTCATCGACGGTGAGGTCCTCCACGGGCTCGGGGTTGCCGTCGTCGTCGGTGGGCGGCTCGATCGTGCCGTCGTCGGTGAGCTCACGAAGCGTCGCCAGGGCGGCGGGTTCGATGATCGCGCGGCCGCCGCGTCGGGTGACCTTGATGTTGTCCATGTGCTTGTGGACCAGGGCGATGGTCTTCGGGCCGACCCTGGCCCACAGGAGCTCGTTGGACGGGTCGTGGGGGCGGGCTGCGTCGTAGACCTTGGACAGCCACGAGTAGTCGTCTCGGTAGCGGGAGAGCTCGGGGTGGGGGTCGAGGAACTCCCACATGCCCTGTGCCTTGAGGTAGTCCTTGGCGAACTGGTCACGCGCGTCTCCGGTCCCGACCCGCTGGAGGGCGGCGGTCAGCGCGGAGAAGGAGGCGTCGGTGGTGTCGATGCCGCGGAAGCGGGACATGAGGCGGATCATGTGGACGGCGAACTGCTCGGCGAGCTCGTCGACCTTGACGGGCGCCGGCTCGCCACCGGCCTCGATGTCGGGACGCTGCAGAGCCTCGGTGATGGCCTTGTCCATGCCGAGGTAGTCGACCACGAGACCGTACTGCTTCACGGTGCCGCTGGGGTGGGTCCACTTCCGGTTCGGGCGGGTGATCGCCTGGAACAATGTGTGGCGAGTCAAGGGCTTGTCGAGGTAGATGACGCCCTCATTGGGCGCGTCGAACCCAGTCATCAGCTTGGCAGTCACTACGAGGAACGTCAGCGGGTTCTCGGGGTCGGTGAAGCGAGCCTTCTGCTTCTCCTCGGCCGCCTCGTCGAGCGCGTACTGAGCGTACTTCTGGTCGTCCTTGCCCGAGGAGACGGTCATGTTGAGCTCGACCGTGTACGGCAGGCCGCGTTCTGCGATGACCTCCTCGAGGCCATCCTTGTAGGCGACGACCAACTCCCGGTCGAGGGCGACGACCTGGGCCTTGAGCCCGAGCGGAGCGACTTTCGCCTCGTAGTGGTCGACGATGTCGTTGCAGATGGCAGCGACGCGCTCGGGATTGGAGAAGATAACTCGCTTGCGGGCGACCTTGCGGGCGATGAACGCCCTCTGCTCATCGGTCAGGCCCTCCTGCTCGGCGAGCTCCTCGTCATCGGCGTCGAGAGCCTCCTGGTCGACGTCGAACCCGACCCGACGGGACTCCACGTAGACGGGCACGGTGGTGCCGTCGGCGATCGACCGCTCGGGCTCGTAGGTGCTCATGACGAAGTCGGGGTCATCCGGGTCGCCGAAAAGCTTGAAGGTGTTGCGGTCTGAGTCGGCGATCGGGGTGCCGGTCATGCCGAAGAAGCGGGCGTTGGGGACGGCCTCGCGCAGCTGCTTCCCGAGGCTGCCTTCCTGGGTGCGGTGCGCCTCGTCGACGAGCACGACGATGTTGTCGCGGTCGTTGAGATGCCCGGCCTCGGTGAACTTGTGGATGGTCGTGATGATGACGCCGCGGTAGTCGCCGCGTAGGAGGTCATGCAACTGGCTGGATCGTGAGGGGACCTCGAGGCGAGGCATGCCTCCGGTCTTGAAGGTGCCGGTTGCCTGGGTGACGAGCTGTGTGCGGTCCACGAGCATGATGACTGTCGGGTCGCCGGCCGCTGGGTCGTTGAGCAGCCGCAGCGCGGCGAAGAGCGACAGGAAGGTCTTGCCGGAGCCCTGGTAGTGCCAAATGAGGCCTCCGGGGCGCTGGGCGAGCACCTTGTCGTGGATCGCCTCGGCCGCCTGCACCTGCGGGTAGCGGGGGAGGATCTTGTACGTGCCGTGCTCGGTGGAGTGGGAGTAGAGCGCGTAGGAGCGCAGGATGCGCAGCACCATGTTCGGGTCGAGGAGGAGGCGGGCGTCGCGCTCGACTCGCTCGGGCCCGATGAGGGCGGCGTCGCCGTCCATGTCGCCCCAGCGGATCCAGTC
>JAJUII010000178.1 GCA_029265505.1 Aeromicrobium choanae | reverse complement strand
GGCTGCACGATCGCCTTCACCCCGGCGTCGATGAGGATCTGCGGGCCGTCGCTGAACGGGAAGAAGGCGTCGGACGCCGCGACCGAGCCGGCGGCGCGCTCGGCGCCGGCACGCTCCACGGCGAGGCGACAGGAGTCGACGCGGTTGACCTGACCCATGCCGACGCCCACCGAGGCGCCGTCCTTGGCCAGCAGGATCGCGTTCGACTTGACGGCCTTGCAGGCACGCCACGCGAACACCAGGTCCGCGAAAGTCTCCTCGTCGGCGGGCTCGCCGGCGACGAGCGTCCAGGTCGTCGGGTCGGCGCCCTCGGCGTCGACCAAGTCACGACGCTGCAGGAGCACGCCACCGCTGACCTGACGAAGCTCGGTGGGGGAGTCGTCGGTGACCGGACAGCGCAGGATGCGGATGTTCTTCTTGCCCTGCAGGATCTCGACGGCCCCCTCCTCGTAGTCGGGGGCGACGATGACCTCGGTGAACACCTCGGCGACCTGTTCGGCCATCGCGCGGCTCACCGGGCGGTTCGTGGCGATGACTCCGCCGAACGCCGAGACCGGGTCGCACGCGTGGGCGCGGGCGTGGGCCTCGGCGATCGTCGTCCCCACGGCGACGCCGCACGGATTGGCGTGCTTGATGATGGCGACGGCCGGCTGCTCGTGGGCGAGCGCCGCCCGGCGCGCCGCCTCGGTGTCGACGTAGTTGTTGTAGGACATCTCCTTGCCGTGCAGCTGCTCCGCGCCGGCCAGGCCGCCCGTGCCGTCGGTGTAGAGGGCAGCCGGCTGATGCGGGTTCTCGCCGTATCGCAGCACCGACTGACGCTCCCAGGTCGCGCCGAGGAACGCCGGGAAGGGCTCGTCGTCGACGGGGGCGTACTGCGAGGAGAACCACGAGGCGACCGCCACGTCGTACGCGGCGGTGTGGGCGAACGCCGCGGCGGCGAGTCGCTTGCGCTGCTCGAGGGTGAAGCCGCCGCGCGCGACGGCCTCGACGACGTCGGCGTAGGAGTCCGGAGAGACCACGACCGCGACGCTGGGGTGGTTCTTCGCCGCGGCACGCACCATCGACGGTCCGCCGATGTCGATCTGCTCGACGACCTCGTCTGGTGCCGCGCCCGAGGCGACGGTCTCGCGGAACGGGTACAGATTGACGACCACGAGGTCGAACGGCTCGACGTCGAGCTCGGCCAGCTGGGCGGCGTGCTCGGGCCGACGCAGGTCCGCCAGGATCCCGGCGTGCACGCGCGGATGAAGCGTCTTGACGCGGCCGTCGAGGCACTCGGGGAATCCGGTGACCTGTTCGACGGGTGTGACGGGGACGCCGGCGGACTCGATCGTCCTGGCGGTCGACCCGGTCGACACGATCGACACCCCGGCGGCGTGCAACGCCGCGGCGAGGTCGGTCAGCCCGGTCTTGTCGTAGACGGAGATCAGGGCGCGCTTGAGAGGACGGAGGTCGGTCATCGGGGATCCTTCGGGTGGAAGCGGATGCGGCGGCCGTCGATCTCGAAGGGCTCACGGGCCATCCGGCCCACCCACTCGACGAGCATGGCGCGCTCGCGGGTCTTGATGCGCTCGTGCAGGGTCTCGACGTCGTCGTCGTCCTCGACCGGGACGGCGACCTGGGCGACGATCGGTCCGGTGTCGACGCCCTCGTCGACCACGAACAGGGTCGCCCCGGTGATCTTGACGCCGTACGCGAGGGCGTCCCGGGGGCCGTGCATGCCGGGGAACGCCGGCGACAGCGCCGGATGGGTGTTGACGGTCCGCCCGCCGAAGCGGGCGAGGAAGGCCGGCCCGGTGAGCTTCATGAACCCGGCGAGCACCACGAGGTCCGGGTCGTGGGCGGCGACGTCCTCGGCCAGGGCGACGTCCCAGGCGGCACGGTCCGGATGGTCCGCGACCCGCTCGACGAAGGTGGGGATGCCGTGACGCTCGGCCCGGTGCAGTCCCTCGATGCCGTCGCGATCGGCACCGACCGCGACGATCCGTGCCCCGTACGCGGGGTCCTCGCAGGCGTCGATCAGGGCCTGCAGGTTCGTTCCCGATCCCGACACCAACACCACGAGGCGGGCGGGTTCAGGATGCGCTGCGCTCACGGTCAGAACGATAGTGGGCGCCGGCGGCCCCGAGCGCGGCGGCCGCGGCCAGGAGCGGCACGGCCACCAGCAGGCCCCAGCCGGCGGGGGGACCGACGTGCTGCATGGCGCCGGGTCCCAGCGCCCCGCGCGAGAGCTCGAGCAGCAGCCCGACGACCGTCCCGGCCGCCGCTCCGGAGAGCGCGCCGTCGCCGAGCACGCGACTCCACGGGCCGGGGGACGCCGTGCCCAGTCGAGTGACCGCACCGGCGGCCAGTCCGGCGGCGAGCGGGATCAGGCTCAACACCACGACCCAGCCGCCGAAGGGGCCCGGATCGGGCAACGCCGCGAGCGGCGGGAAGCCCGGGACCGCGCCGAGGGCGCTGCCGCTCAGGTCGACGGACCCATCGGTGCCCAGATCGAAGCCGGGGCCCAGCAGCACGGCGGTGGTCCACAGCACGAGCGTGGGCAGGCCGAGCAGGCACAGCAGGGCCAGGCCGAACGGGCCGCCCGGATCCAGCGTCGCCCAGAGATCGGCGGCCCGGTCGAGCCGGGCGGCCAGCAGCACGAGGGCGACGAGGGTCGCCCCGCCGAGGAGCCCGGTCACGCCCGTCGCGGCTCCCTCGGCGACCGGGCGCCACCGCTGCGGAAGGCCGGCCCAGGGAAGGTCCGAGCGGCGTGCCGCGGCGTACGCGGAGGCCGCGCCGACCACGACGAAGGTGCCGAAGGCGGCGCGGACGAACGAGGTTCCGTCAGAGCCCACGGAGGTGGCCGCCGAGAGAATCGCCGCCAGCACCCCGGCGACACCGCCGGCCATGGCGCCGAAGGCGACCGGATCGACGATCGGCGTGCGCAGGGCGAGCCGGGCGACCAGCGCGGCGACAACGGACGCGGCGACGGACGCTCCGACCGGCACGACGTCGATCGTCACCTCGTCGGTGCGGAACGAGGCGCCGACGGCCACCAGCCAGGCATGGGCCCCGGCCCGCACCGTCCGCACGGCGGAGTCCGTCGCGCCGGTCAGACCGACCGCGGCCGCGGCGACGAGGACCCCGAGGACGACCGAGCCGACGCCGGCGACGAGCGCCGGACGCCACTGATCGGCAGCACGTGACTCGGGCACCTCACCATCCAACCGGTAGTGTGGCAAGGATTCCGACAGCACACGCCGGGGGCCGAGGAGGAGGCAGCACGATGACGCGGGTCGACGAGTTCGACGCCTTCTACGCCTCGGCGCACCGCGTGATCCTGGTCACCACCTACGCCAAGTGCGGCGACCGCGATTTGGCTCGGGCCGCCACGATCGACGCCTTCCGCATGGCCTGGCGACAGTGGTCGCGGGTGTCGGCCGCCGACCCGATGACGATCGTGCGGGCCGAGGCGTGGAAGGCCACCACCCGCCACCAGGGCACCCATCCGTGGCGGCGCCGTCGGCCCCACGACACCGATCGGGACCTGGTCGCCCAGCTCGCCCAGCTCGATCAGCCGACCCGGCGTCTGCTGAGCCTGTTGACGATCGCCGACCTCGACCTGGACGAGGCGGCCCTGGAGGTCGGCATCGACGACGAGTCGGCCCTCGAGCTGGCGTCTCGCGGATTCAGTCAGATCGAGCAGGCGCTCGGCGCCACCCTCGACGAGGTCGTCGAGCGGATGCGCGCGCTGGCCGTCGTCACCGCCGGCCTGGACATGCCCACCGCCGCCGAGATCCGACGCTCGGCGACGCTCGGGGCGCGGATCAGTGGAGTCGTCCTGGTCGTCCTCGCCCTGGTCGTGACCCTGGCCGGGGGTGCCTTGGTCGCGGAGGGCGACGCCACCGCACGTCAGACCGCCCTGCCCGACCGCGAGAAGATCGGCGCCGAGTCCCGCGACATCGTGCTGGACGCCCACGACCTGGGCACCGACGACCTGCTGACCGTCAGCCAGGTCTCGCGTCTGCGGCCGAACGCGACGTGGACGATCGAGGGCACCGACACCGACGCCGAGAACACCACGCCCTACGCGACGTGCCCGACCACCCGGTTCGCGGACCCGAATCCGCTCAAGGTCTTCGTCCGGGCGTACACGACCGGGACCGACCGGGTCGCCCAGTCCATCGAGGTCTCCCGCTCCCAGGAGGCGTCCGAGGCCGCGTTCAAGCGCCTGGTGTCGTTCTACGCCGAGTGCGAGCACCCGCGGACGCGGCTGGTGGACGCCTACCGCGTCCAGCGGCCGTTCGGCGACTTCCAGATCCTGCGCCTGCAGTCGTACCGCTCGCCGGCACGCTTCATCACCGTCGGCCTGGCCCAGTCCGGTGCGCTGACCAGCACTCTCGTCCACGAGTCGCCCGGCACCAAGCGCACCGACGTGCGGCAGTTCGCGCGCGTGCTCAACGACTCGATCGTGCGCGTCTGCGCCGACTCCGGCGGCGACTGCACGACCCGCTTCACGGTCACCGAGGCACCGCCCCCGGCGGTCTCGCGATACCCCGAGTTCCTCGGCGTCGTCGACCTGCCGCCGATCCGCAGCGTCGACAGCGTCTGGAGCGGCAGTGAGCCGCTTCCCGCACGGGACGACAACCCCACCGCCACCGCGTGCGACCGGGCGTCCTATGCCGGTGAGAACGTGCTCGACGCCCGAGCCAGGGTGTTCGCCATCCCGGAGGCGACCGAGCTGCCCGAGCAGTTCGCGCTGACCCAGACGGTCGCCCGACTCAAGGACGCCAAGATCGCCCGGAAGTTCACCGACACGGTCGCGGCCCGAGTGAAGAAGTGTCCCGACGGCGATCTGCCCGCCACGATCGAGGACGCCAAGAAGTTCGAGGGCGACGGGTTCACCGCGCAGTCGTGGCGGATCGGCCTGGAGGTCGACGAGGACAACGTCGTCTACTACCGGATGGGCATCGCGCGCCGCGGCGACACGGTCACGCAGGTGCTCTTCCCGCCGGTCGGCAAGTACAGCATCTCCGAGCGTGAGTTCCGGGCGGTGCTGCGGCGAGCCGGCGAGCGCCTGGCCCACGCCTCCTGACTGGGCGGACCCGACGACCGGATGACGAAGCCCCCGCAGCCGACGGCCCTGT
>JAJUII010000021.1 GCA_029265505.1 Aeromicrobium choanae | reverse complement strand
CGCGTCGCCGCGGCCGGCGCGCGCGTGGCGATCGTCGCGTCGAGCTGGCACACCCGGGTGATGGACGGGCTCATCGCCGGAGCCGAGCGGGCGCTCGAGGACGCCGGGGTCAGCGTCACGACCCTGCTGCGCGCCCCGGGCTCGTTCGAGCTCCCGATCGTCGCGCAGGCGTGCGCCCGGCAGGGCTTCGACGTCGTGATCGCCCTGGGCGTCATCATCCGCGGCGGCACGCCGCACTTCGAGTACGTGTCCGCGGCGGCGACCGACGGTCTCGCCCGGGTGGCGCTCGACACCGGAGTGCCGGTGGGCTTCGGGCTGCTGACGTGCGACACCGAGGAGCAGGCTCTCGACCGCGCCGGCCTGCCCGATTCGGCCGAGGACAAGGGACGCGAGGCGGCCGAGGCCGCCCTGTCGACGTGGGTGACCCTCCGGGGCCTGTCCACGCGCGGCTAGGATCGAGCCGATGAAGACGTTCGAGGGACTGTTCGCGGAACTGTCCGAGAAGGCCGCCACCCGACCCGAGGGCTCACGCACCGTCGCCGAGCTCGACGCTGGGATCCATGCGATCGGCAAGAAGCTCGTCGAGGAGGCCGCCGAGTCCTGGATGGCCGCCGAGCACGAGGGCCCCGAGCGGACGGCCGAGGAGATCAGCCAGCTGCTCTACCACGCGCAGGTCATGATGATCGCGGCCGGAATCTCCCTCGACGACGTCTACTCCCACCTCTAGGAACACACACATGCTCAAGGTCGCCGTCCCCAACAAGGGGTCTCTCGCCGAGGCCGCAGCCGAGATGCTCGCCGAGGCCGGCTATCGGCAGCGTCGCCACACCAAGGACTTGGTCAGTGTCGACGCCGAGAACGGGGTCGAGTTCTTCTACCTGCGTCCGCGCGACATCGCCATCTACGTCGGCGAGGGGACCCTCGACGTCGGCATCACCGGTCGCGACCTGCTGCTGGACTCGGGGGCGAAGGCCGACGAGGTGATGGCCTTGGGCTTCGCCGGATCGACGTTCCGCTTCGCAGCTCCCGCGGGAGCCCTGTCGACCGAGGCCGAGCTGGCCGGGCGCCGGATCGCGACCTCGTACCCGGGGATCGTCCGCACGCACCTGGAGCAGCTGGGCATCGAGGCCGACGTCGTCCGGCTGGACGGCGCCGTCGAGACCTCGATCCGGCTCGGCGTCGCCGACGCCATCGCCGACGTCGTCGAGACCGGGACGACGCTGCGGCAGGCGGGCCTGGAGGTGTTCGGCGAGCCCATCCTGAGGTCGGAGGCGGTGCTCATCACCCGGTCCGGGGCCGACAAGCCCACCGGGTTCGATGTCTTCCAGCGCCGGCTGCAGAGCGTCATCGTGGCGCGGACCTACGTGATGATGGACTACGACATCCAGGTCCAGCACGTCGAGGCCGCGATCAAGCTGACCCCCGGCATCGAGTCGCCGACGGTCTCGCCGCTGCACCGGGAGGGCTGGGTCGCGGTCCGTGCGATGGTGCCGCGCGAGTCGACGCAGCGGATCATGGACGACCTCTACGCCCTCGGCGGTCGCGGGATCCTCGTCACCGACATCCTGTCGTGCCGGATCTGAGCGCCGTGTCCGCCACCCGTCGCACCTTCCGACCCACCGGCGTCATCGTCGTCATGTGGGCGACCGTCGCGGTGCTGCTCGTCCTGGTGGGCGTCGTCGGCACCCGGCTGCCCGAGGGGTACGGGTTCTCCACGTCGCAGACGGCCACCATCTTCGCGCTCATCGGGTTCGTCGCGCTGTCGGCGCTCGCGGTGACGCTGAGCCGCGTCACCGCCGACGAGGACGGCCTGACGTTCGTCAACGGCTTCCGCAAGCGCCGGCTCCGGTGGGACGACATCGCGGTCGTCTCGATGCGGCCCGGTGCGCCGTGGCCGACCGTGGTCACCACCGACGATCGTCGCTTCATCCTGTTCGGCATCCAGGGCAGTGAAGGCGCCTCGGCCCGCGAGGCCGTGGCGTGGATCGTGAGGCACCTGCCATGAGTCGGGGCGACGGCTCCTTCGGGGGCGGGCGATCGCTCGCCTCGCCCGCGTTCCCGGACGACGACGGTCGGCTCGACCCGGGACTCGACCTGTCCGACGACACCGCCATGCTGGCGACGATCGGCGCCGCGCGGGTGTTCGTGCCGGTGGTGGCGGTGCTCGGGGAGCGGGCGACGGACGGCGGCGACAAGAACTCGGACATGGCCGCGGTGCTCATCACGGGGGCGGACGGGCGCACGGCACTCCTGGCGTTCACCTCCGTCGACACCATGACCCGGTGGAACCCCACGTCGCGCCCCGTCCCGGTGTACGGCCGCGACGCCGCGCGGGCCGCGCTCGCCGACGGCGCGAGCGCCTTGGTGCTCGACCTGGGTCAGCCGACCTTCCACGTCGTCGAGACCGAGGACCTGGAGCACGTCGCCGCCGAGCACGTGCTCGTCCGCACGCCGGCCGGGACCGCCTGGGTCGAGGCGCCCTGAGGGTCAGTCCTCGATCGGCGCGACGGTCACGAGCGGGATCGTGATGTGCAGGTTGCCGTCATGGCGCTCGACGCGGGCGACGAAGCCGGCACTGCCGACCGTGCGCAGCAGTGCGTCGTCGCCGGCGGCTGTGACGAGCGTCAGCCGCTCGGCCCCCAGCGCCTTGGCGCGGCCGGCGCCCTCGCGGACCAGCAGCGATCCGATCCCGCGACTCTGCCAGGCGTCCTCGACCAGCATGCGCAAGAGCCACCGGCCGTCGACCTGCTCGATCACCCCGTGGCCGACGAGGTCGAGACCGGACTGCACCACCACGGCGGTCCCCGACTCCGGCATGACGAGCCGCCGGGCGAAGCGCGTCGTCATCGGCATCCGCAGCGGCACCTGGTAACGGTGGTAGAGAGTCTCGGCGCTGCAGCGCTGGTGCAGGGCGGCCACCGCGTCGATGTCGGCCAGGGTCGCGCGACGGACCAGGGGCAGCGGGTCTCGCGTCGTCGGCTGGACCAGCGGGACGTCCGCGCCGGCGTCGCACACGAGCGACAGCAGCGCCTGGGCCCTGGCGCGCTCGACCGGGGTGAACGGGACGGCTCGACTGATCCGCAGCTCGGTGCCGTTGCGTCGGCGCAGGTCGAGCACGTCGTGGCCCGCGTAGTCGACCACGTCCGGGGCGGCGGTGCCGAGCAGCTCGCGCAGGACCGCGTCGACGTCGCGGCCCTGCTCGATCACCTCGTGCACGCCGCGCAGCCATCGGGTCGGCTCGTCGATCGCCTCGGCCGGCGCCGTCCGGGTCACCGCGACGCCGGTGCCGCCGGCGTCCTCGAAGACACGTGCGATCTGCACGTCGGTGAACCCGTCGGGGGCCGTGACGACGAACTCGTCGACCACGGGCTCGCCGGGGAACACCTGGAGACTCTCGATGTTCACCGCGGACTTCCCGCAGCCGAGCGCGATCTCGGCCAGGCAGCCGGGCCGGTCCTCCAACGTCGTCCGTACGCGCCACATCATGTCGCCAGTGTGCGTGTCGAAGGTTTCGTCGAGATTGCGCGCCGGTTGAGGTCCGAGGTCGTGCGCTCCGCCCGACCTCGCGGACGACGCGCCGGTGGCCGATTTCTCGGGGGAAGGATTCTGCTGCTACGATGGTTGATCGAAGTGGAGGTCACTCCCACCTGCCGGGTTCGAGGATCCGGGGGTCACCCGCCGAGCCACGGCTCGGCGAGAGGCGTCGTCATCGACGACGCGCGTGTGGGTGGTCTTCGCTTCGACGGAGGCCACCTTTTTCGTGTCCTCCACCAGAAACCAACAGGAGGATCCATCAGCACAGATCTGCGCGTCAACGAGCGCATTCGCGTACCCGAAGTCCGGCTCGTCGGTCCCAGCGGTGAGCAGGTCGGCATCGTTCGCATCGAAGATGCCCTGCGCCTGGCCGCCGAGGCCGATCTCGACCTGGTCGAGGTAGCCCCGCAGGCGCGGCCGCCGGTCTGCCGTCTCATGGACTACGGCAAGTTCAAGTACGAGGCCGCCCAGAAGGCCCGCGAATCGCGACGCAACCAGACGAACACGATCATCAAGGAGATGAAGCTCCGCCCGAAGATCGACGGCCACGACTACGAGACCAAGAAGGGTCACGTCGTGCGCTTCCTGAAGGCCGGAGACAAGGTCAAGATCACGATCATGTTCCGCGGCCGCGAGCAGCACCGCCCCGAGCTGGGCTACCGCCTGCTGCAGAGGCTGGCCGCCGACGTCGAGGATCTCGGCTTCATCGAGTCGAACGCCCGCCAGGACGGTCGCAACATGACGATGGTGCTTGCTCCTCACAAGAAGAAGTCCGAAGCCCAGGCGGAGGTCAAGGCCGAGAAGGCCAAGCACCACGCTGCCCGTGCCGCGGAACGCGAAGCCGAGGCCCAGGCCGAGAAGGCGCATCGCGAACAACAGCAGAAGCAGGCGACGGCGAAGAAGCCCCGCCGACGCTCCGAGAACCTCGACCCAGACATGGAGGCATAACCGTGCCGAAGTTCAAGCCCCACTCGGGCATGAAGAAGCGCGTCAAGATCACCGGCAAGGGCAAGCTGCGCCGTGAGCAGACGAACCGTCGCCACCTCTTGGAGGTCAAGTCCTCGACCCGGAAGCGCCGTCTCGCCGGCACGACCGACGTGTCGAAGGCCGACACCAAGCAGGTCAAGAAGCTGCTCGGTCTCTGAGCGCACCTCATTCCCCCAGATTTGAAGGAGTAAGACTGTGGCACGCGTCAAGCGTTCAGTGAACGCGCAGAAGAAGCGCCGCGTAATCCTCGAGCGCGCCTCCGGCTACCGGGGTCAGCGTTCGCGTCTGTACCGCAAGGCCAAGGAGCAGGTCACCCACTCGCTGGTCTACTCGTACAACGACCGCAAGGCCAAGAAGGGCGACTTCCGTCGTCTGTGGATCCAGCGGATCAACGCGGCCGCCCGCGCCCAGGGCATCACGTACAACCGGTTCATCCAGGGTCTGAAGGCCGCCGAGGTCGAGGTCGATCGCAAGATCCTCGCCGACCTGGCCGTCAACGACCCGGCCGCGTTCAACGCTCTCGTCGAGGTCGCCAAGGCGAGCCTGCCCGAGGACGTCAACGCGCCCAAGGCCGACACGGTCGCCTGACCGGCGGCACCGCACCAGTGGCGAGCCCCGGCGACCTGACCGTCCGCTCCGGACGGGTCAAGGTCGCTCGGCGGCTCGCCACTCGCGCATTCCGGGCCAAGACCGGCGAGTTCCTCGCCGAGGGTCCCCAGGCGGTCCGTGAGGCGCTCACGGTCCCGGAGGCGGTCATCGAGGTGTTCGCCACGGTCGACGCCACCGAGCGCCATCGCGAGATGGTCGATCACGCTCCGGCGTGGCACGTCGTCACCGACGACGTCGTCGAGGCGATCGCCGACGCGGTCACGCCGCAGGGGGTGGTGGCGCGATGCCGCTCCATCCTCACCACCCTGGACGTCGTCGACGCGGACGCCCGACTGGTCGTGGTGTGCGCCGAGATCCGCGACCCGGGCAACCTGGGCGCGGTCATCCGGTGCGCCGACGCCGCCGGGGCGGACGCCGTCGTGGTCGCCGGCGAGAGCGTCGACGCACTCAACCCCAAGGTCGTCCGCGCCACGGCCGGGTCGCTGTTCCACCTGCCGGTCGCCGTCGAGCCCGATCCGATCGGTGTCGTGAGCGCACTGCGCGACCGCGGTCTGCAGGTCCTCGCCGCCGACGGGGCCGGCCGCACCGCGCTGTTCGATGAGGACCTCGACCTGAGCAGGCCGACCGCCTGGCTCATGGGGAACGAGGCGCACGGACTGCCCGAGGAGCTCACCGCGGTGGCCGATCGTGTGGTCCGGGTGCCGATCCGCGGCCGCGCCGAGAGCCTCAACCTCGCCACCGCCGCGGCGGTCTGTCTGTACGCCTCGGCTCGCGAACACGGTTAGGCTCGGGTCGTGCCCTACGAGGACTTCCCCGACGGCGTGATCATCGCCGACGCCGACGCCCGGGTGGTCGCCGCGAACCGTTGGGTCCGCTACTGGGCGCGAGCCCAGGGCGACGAGATGATCGGCATGCACCTCAACGACGCGCTGCCGTTCGACGACCTGGCCGGCAATCGCTGGTTCGACACCGTCCGTCCGTACGACGGCCTGAACATCCGCACCCGGATCAGCGAGTCGTCCTGGTACTCGCCCCGCGGCAGTGAATACCTCATCACCGCGTCGTTGGTGCGCGATCGTCCGGCCGGCAAGGTCGAGAAGGTCATCGTCTCGATCCGCAACGCGCGCGTGCGCCTGCAGCGCGACCAGCAGAAGTCCGACATGGTCGCGACCGTCGCTCACGAGCTGCGCTCACCCCTGACGGGCATCAAGGGGTTCACCGCGACCCTGCTGAGTCGCTGGGACGCCTTCACCGAGGAGCAGCGCCTGTTCATGCTGCAGACGGTCGACGCCGACGCCGATCGCCTCAGCCGACTCATCACCGAGCTGCTGGACGCCGCCCGGATCGACGCCGGGCGTCTGTCCCTGCGGACTGAGCCGGTCCGGCTCGACCAGGTCGCCGCGCGGGTGCTCGGCTCGGTGTTCTCCACGGCCGACGAACCGCCCACGGCGGTGGTCCGCGGTGAGATCCCGGTGGTGTGGGGCGACGCCGACCGCGTCACCCAGGTGTTGACGAACCTCGTCGAGAACGCGGTTCGGCACGGTCAGGGGCTGCGTGAGGTCACGGTGGAGCCGCAGGAGCGCGACGGCGTCCCCGGCGTCGCGGTCTGCGTCAGCGATCGAGGTCCGGGCATCCCCGAGGAGGCCCGGATGCGGGTGTTCAGTCGGTTCTGGCGCGCCGGACCCGGCGCGGGCAGCGGTCTGGGCATGTTCATCGTCCGTGGCGTCGTCGACCAGCACGGTGGCAGCATCGAGATCGGCGACGCCGAGGGCGGGGGAGCGGCCATCGAGGTGTGGTTCCCCGTCGCCGAGCCGGACACGATGGGCTCCTGACCCGCCGATAGACTGCGAGGCGTGTCTGCGCCCAACTCCGACTACGATCCCGTCGAGGTGACGCCGCTGCGCGCCGACGAGGTCGAACGCATGCGGGACGAGGCCCTCGCGGCCATCGCCGCCGCCGACTCCCTCGAGGCCCTCAAGCAGGTCCGCATCGAGCACGCCGGCGACCGCTCGCCGCTCGCCCTCGCCAACCGCGAGATCGGTGCGCTGCCGCCGGCCGCCCGCAAGGAGGCCGGCAAGCGGGTCGGTCGGGCGCGCGGCGCGGTCAACCAGGCCCTCGCGGCCCGCACCGCCGAGGTCGAGGCCGCCGAGTTCGAGCGACGCCTCGCCGAGGAGACGGTCGACGTCACGTTGCCGGCCGACATCGAGCCGGTGGGTGCGCGCCATCCGCTCACCACGATCCAGGAGCACGTCGCCGACATCTTCGTGGCGATGGGCTGGGAGGTCGCCGAGGGCCCCGAGGTCGAGGCCGAGTGGCTCAACTTCGATGCACTCAATCTCGGACCGGACCATCCGGCACGCACGATGCAGGACACGTTCTGGCTCGATCCGGAGTCCGCCGCGATGGTGCTGCGCACGCACACCTCGCCGGTGCAGGCGCGCACCATGCTGACCCGCACGCCGCCGATCTACGTCGTCTGCCCGGGCCGCGTCTACCGGACCGACGAGGCCGACGCCACCCACATGCCGGTGTTCCACCAGGTCGAGGGGCTCGCGATCGACAAGGGTTTGTCGATTGCGCACCTCAAGGGCACCCTCGATCACTTCGCGCGGGCGATCTACGGCACCGAGATCACGACGCGGTTCCGCCCGTCCTACTTCCCGTTCACCGAGCCGTCCGCCGAGGTCGATCTGCTCTGCTACGTCTGCCACAACGATCCGGCGAAGGTCGCCGACTGCCGCACCTGTGGTGGCGAGGGCTGGGTCGAGTGGGGCGGCTGCGGCGTGGTCAACCCGCGCGTGCTGATCGCCTGCGGTGTCGATCCGGAGGAGTACTCCGGCTTCGCCTTCGGTATGGGCCTGGATCGCACGATCACCAGCCGTTACGACATCGCCGACCTGCGCGATCTGTGGGACGGCGACATCCGGTTCACCGAGCCTTTCGGAGTTGGTCTCTGACATGCGAGTCCCCGTGGAGTGGCTGCGGTCACTCGTCGAGCTTCCTGACGGCGTCACCACCGAGGCGCTGGCCGACCGACTGACGATGTACGACCTCAAGCTCGAGGAGATCGTCGGCGGCGGCATCACCGGCCCGCTGGTGGTCGGCCGGGTCTTGGCGATCTCGCCCGAGCCCCAGAAGAACGGCAAGACGATCAACTGGTGTCGGGTCGACGTGGGTCGGCACAACGTGTCCTCGGTGCCCGACGCGCCGGGCGAGGACGTCCCGTCGCGCGGCATCGTCTGCGGTGCCCACAACTTCGCCGTCGGCGACCTGGTCGTCGTGTCGCTTCCGGGCACGTATCTTCCGGCGCTCGGGTTCGAGATCGGCTCGCGCAAGACCTATGGCCACGTCTCGGACGGGATGATCTGCTCGACCAGCGAGCTGGGTCTGCCCGACGACGAGACGACCGCGTCGGGGATCTTGGTCCTGCCGCCGGACTCGGCGCGTCCCGGGGACGATGCCATCGCGCTGCTCGGGCTGGCGGACCAGACGCTCGATCTGGAGGTCAACCCCGATCGCGCCTACGCGCTCAGCCTGCGGGGGGTCGCTCGCGACACGGCGATCGCCTTCGACGTGCCGTTCGCCGACCCGGCCGACCGCCCGACGCCGAGCACCGACCGGCCCGCCTACCCGGTCCGCGTCGAGGACTCCACGGCCTGTCCGGTCTTCACCACTCTCGTGGTCACCGGCATCGACCCCGAGGCGACGACCCCCGCATGGCTGGTCAAGCGGCTGACCGACGCCGGGATGCGGCCGATCTCGCTGACCGTCGACGTCAGCAACTACGTGATGCTCGAGCTTGGCCAGCCCAACCACTGCTACGACCGCGCCAAGCTCCGTGGTGACATCGTCGTGCGGCGGGCGCGACCGGGCGAGACGCTTCGGACGCTGGACGACGTCGAGCGCACGCTCACGCCGGACGACCTGCTGATCACCGACGACTCCGGACCGATCGGTCTGGCCGGCGTGATGGGCGGCGACCGCGTCGAGATCGACGAGCACAGCACCGACGTGGTGATCGAGGCGGCGCACTTCAACCCGGTCACGATCTTCCGCACCCAGAAGCGACACAAGCTGCCGACCGAGGCGGCCAAGCGCTTCGAGCGCGGCGTCGATCCCGAGCTGCCCCTGCGGGCGGCGGCCCGGGTCGCCGAGCTGCTGGTCGAGCTGGCCGGAGGCACGCTCGAGCCGGGTGCGACGGTGGTCGGCGATCCGCCGCGCCGCAGCCCCGTGAGCTTCCCCGCCGATCTGCCCGAGCGCATCAGCGGCGTGCCGATCACGCCGGAGCAGGCCCGTGCGACGTACGAGCGCAACGGCTGCACCGTCGAGCTCACCGAGGGGCGGTTCACGGTGACCCCGCCGTCGTGGCGGTTCGACCTGAACGACCCGTACGACTTCGTGGAGGAGGCGCTGCGCACGGCCGGCTACCAGAACGTGCCGTCGGTGCTGCCGACGCCGACCGGCGGACGGGGGCTGACGCGTGAGCAGGAGCTGCGCCGTCGGGTCGGTCACGTGCTGGCCGGCGCCGGTCTCGTCGAGGTCACCACGCTGCCGTTCATGGGTCCTGCCGACCTCGACCGCCTGCTCGTTCCGCAGGACGACCCCCGTCGTGACCTCGTCCGGCTGGCGAATCCGCTCTCGGCGGAGGAGCCGGCGCTGAGCCCGACCCTGCTGGTGGGGCTGCTCCGCGCGGCCTCGCTCAACATCGGCCGTGGGCACGAGACGGTGCAGATCAGCGAGATCGGACGGGTGTTCCGCCCTCGCGCCGAGCGTCGTGAGGCGCCGATCTACGGTGTGGACCGCCGACCTACCGAGGAGGAGCTGGCGGCGCTGGACGCCGCGCTTCCCGAGCAGCCGCGGCATGTGGGTTTCGTGCTCGTCGGCGAGCGTCAGCGCTCGGGGTGGAACGCCCCCGGCCGGCCGGTGTCGTGGACCGATGCGAAGGCCGTCGCCCAGCGGCTGGCGGACACGCTGCACGTCGAGCTGCAGATCGCCCCGGGCTCGCTCGCGCCGTTCCATCCCGGACGCTGCGCCCGGCTCACCCTCGACGGCGAGGTCGTCGGTCATGTGGGGGAGCTGCACCCGAAGGTGGCCGAGGAGTACGGGCTTCCCGGTCGCGTCGCGGCCGGCGAGCTCGACCTGGACGCCCTCATCGCCGCGGCGCCCGCCATCGGTCCGAAGCCGGACTTCTCGGCGTTCCCCGTGGCCAAGGAGGACTTCGCCTTCGTGGTCGACGAGTCGCTGCCCGCCGGAGAGCTCGAAGCGGCGATCCGTGGCGCCAGCGAGCTGCTCGAGTCGGCACGACTGTTCGACGTCTACACCGGCGACCAGGTCGGCGAGGGCCGCAAGTCCTTGGCGTTCAAGGTCCGTCTGCGGGCCGCCGATCGCACCCTGACCGATGCCGACATCAAGGCGGCGCGCGAGCGGATCGTGTCCGCTGCGGCGGCGCTGGGAGCCGAACTGCGCTGACCGGCGACCGATGCCGGGCGGTGCCGTGTGATCGTGATTACATGGCTCCATGGTCGAGCACACCGGTCCCGTTCGTCTCGAGCACGATCTGCTGGGGGAGCGTGAGGTTCCGGACGACGTCTACTGGGGCGTGCACACCCTCCGGGCCCTGGAGAACTTCCCGATCACCGGCGTCCCGATCGCGATCAGCCCGTACCTGCCGGAGGCGCTTGCGGCGGTGAAGGAGGCCGCGGCCGAGACCAATCACGACCTCGGGCTGCTCGACGACGCCCGCCACACGGCGATCGTCCAGGCATGCCGGGAGATCCGTGAGGGTCGGCTCCACGACCAGTTCGTGGTGGACGTGATCCAGGGCGGCGCGGGCACCTCGACGAACATGAACGCCAACGAGGTGATCGCGAACCGGGCCCTGGAGATCCTCGGTCATCGCCGTGGCGAGTACGAGCACCTGCACCCGAACGAGCACGTCAACCTCAGCCAGTCGACGAACGACGTCTATCCGACGGCGGTCAAGATCGCCTCGAGCAACGCCACCGGAGATCTGTTGACGGCGCTGGAGAGTCTCGAGGAGGCCTTCGCCCAAAAGGCGACCGAGTTCCACGACATTCTCAAGATGGGTCGTACGCAGCTGCAGGACGCAGTGCCGATGACGCTCGGTCAGGAGTTCGGGACCTATGCGTTGATGATCCAGGAGGATCGGGCGCGGCTGGCGGAGTCCCGCGAGCTGCTGCACGTGATCAATCTGGGAGCGACCGCGATCGGCACCCAGCTCAACGCCCCGGAGGGGTACGTGCCGCTGGCCCGAGAGCACCTCGCTCGGATCACCGGCCTGCCGCTGACCACCGCCGTCGACCTCATCTCGGCGACCCAGGACTGCGGCTCGTTCGTGCACATCTCCGGCGTCCTCAAGCGGGTCGCGGTGAAGCTGTCGAAGATCTGCAACGATCTGCGGCTGCTGTCCTCGGGGCCGCGCGCGGGCCTGGGGGAGATCAACCTTCCAGCCCGGCAGGCCGGGTCGAGCATCATGCCGGGCAAGGTCAACCCGGTCATCCCCGAGGTCGTGAACCAGGTGGCGTTCCAGATCATCGGACACGATGTGACGATCTCGATGGCGGCGGAGGCCGGACAGCTGCAGCTCAACGCCTTCGAGCCGGTGATCTGCTATTCGCTCGCAGCGAGCCTGTACCGACTGCGGACCGCGGTCGAGACCCTCACCGAGAACTGTGTCCGCGGCATCACGGCGAATCGCGAGCACCTCGCCAAGGATGTCGCCGAGTCGATCGGTCTGGTCACCGCGCTCAACCCGTACCTGGGCTACCAGCAGGCGACCGAGGTCGCCAAGGAGGCACTCGCCACCGGGCGCGGTGTGGCCGAGATCGTCCTCGAGTGGGGGCTGATGCCGAAGGAGCAGCTGGAGGAGATCCTGCGCCCGGAGAGTCTGGCGCGGCTGAGCCCCAAACCGGCCGATCGGTCCGGTGGCGTCTGACGGGTGTACGCTGTGACCATGACCACGGCAGTGATCATCATTGGTTAGCGCGTCTGAGCTCCTCAGACGCGCCGCCTCCCGTGCCCGGGGGGCTTTTTTCTTGGCAGGACGACCACAGGATCACCATGAGCACGAGTTACGGGAAGCACGAGCCGACGGACTTCCACGTCTACGACACGACGATGCGCGACGGGGCCCAGCAGGAGGGCCTCAACCTTTCGGTCCAGGACAAGCTGGCGATCGCCCGGCATCTGGACGATCTCGGTGTCGGCTACATCGAGGGCGGATGGCCCGGCTCGAACCCGAAGGACACGGAGTTCTTCGCGCTCGCCGCCAAGGAGCTCGACCTGCGGCATGCGACGCTCGCGGCGTTCGGCTCGACCCGCCGCGCCGGCGCGGTCGCGGCCGACGATCCGCTGGTCGGCGCTCTGCGCGACTCGGGGGCCTCGGTCGCGACGGTCGTCGCCAAGAGCCACGACCAGCACGTGCTCCGGGCGCTGCGCACCACGTTGGAGGAGAACCTCGCGATGGTGCGGGACACGGTCACCCACCTGCGCGGTGAGGGGATGCGGGTCTTCCTGGACTGCGAGCACTTCTTCAACGGCTACCTCGACAATCGCGACTATGCCCTCGAGGTCGTGCGGACCGCCGCCGAGGCGGGCGCCGAGGTCGCGGTGCTGTGCGACACGAACGGAGGCATGCTCCCGCACCAGGTGGGCGAGATCGTCGCCGACGTCCTGGAGACGACCGGGGCCCGCGTGGGCATCCACGCCCACAACGACACCGGGTGCGCCGTCGCCAACAGCATCGAGGCGGTGCGGGCGGGGGCGACCCACCTGCAGGGCTGCATCAACGGCTACGGCGAGCGCACCGGCAACGCCGACCTGATCACCTGCGTGGCGAACCTGGAATTCAAGCTCGGGATGGACGTCATGCCCGAGGGCGCCCTGTCCGACGCCACCCGTGTCTCGCACGCGATCAGCGAGATCACGAACTACCCGCCGTTCGCCCGCCAGCCGTACACGGGAGTCTCGGCCTTCGCGCACAAGGCGGGGCTGCACGCCAGCGCGATCCGCGTCGATCCCGACCTCTACCAGCACATGGACCCGGCGCTCGTCGGCAACGACATGCGCCTGCTCGTCTCCGAGATGGCCGGTCGCGCGACGATCGAGCTCAAGGGCCGCGAGCTGGGCTTCGACCTGTCCGGCGACATCGATCTGTTGACGTCGATCACCGACCGAGTCAAGTCGATGGAGCAGGAGGGCTACACGTTCGAGGCCGCGGACGCCTCCTTCGAGCTGCTGCTCACCGAGGCCGTCACCGGCACGCGCCCGTCGTACTTCGAGGTCGAGTCCTGGCGCGTCATCGCCGGCTCGGGCGAGAGCTACCGGGGTGGCGCGAAGGGCGACGGCGCCGAGGCGATCGTCAAGGTCGTCGCCGGCGGTCGCCGCACGGCCGTCGTCGGCGAGGGCAACGGCCCCGTCAACGCCCTCGACCACGCGCTGCGCTCGGCCATCGAGCAGATCTACCCGGACGTCGCCCAGTTCCACCTGATCGACTTCCGCGTCCGCATCCTCGACCAGGGCCACGGCACCGACGCCGTCACGCGCGTCCTGATCGAGACGACCGACGGCAAGAGCTCGTGGGTCACCGTGGGTGTCGGCCCGAACATGATCGAGGCGTCCTTCGAGGCGCTCGTCGACGCGCTGACCTTCGGTCTGCGCTCGCACGGAGTCGCCGCGCTCTAGGCGCACCCGCATGAACGGTGCGGTCGCCGCGATCGACGAATCCGGCGGCGAGATCATCGATTGAGAAAATTCTTCGGCCCGATGTCGAAGACGGGTCTGGTCATTCGTCGTGTGTACGAGAAGAGTTCTCAGCAAGGAAGAGGAGTGATCGAGACGCCGCGTTTCATGGGGTTCGTCCGGATGGCCTAGGGGACCGGCACGCCGCCGCAGGAGCTGTTCGAGGCGATGGACGCCTACGTCGCCGAGCAGGCCGCCAAGGGCGTCTTCCTCGACGGGGAGGCCTGTATGGGACCGAGGACGCGATCAACTACGTCGTCCGCGACGGCCAGGTGACCCGCGTCGACGGTCCGTACGCGGAGGCCAAGGAGGTCGTCGGCGGCTGGTCCCTGTTGCAGTACGACACGGTCGAGGAGGCGGCGGCCGCTCAGCGGGAGTTCGCCGAGCTGCACGCCAAGTACTGGCCCGAGGCGACGGTCATCGCGACCCTGCGCCAGATCGAGGAGCCGCCGGAGGTCCCGGCGAGTGACCCTACGCTGGGGTCGTGCCGCCAGACTCCGGGACGGATGACGCCACCGAGGCGATCGTCGCGACATGGCGGGCATCGAGGACGACGTCCTGCGACTGATCTTCCTGACCTGTCATCCCGTGCTCCCGCCGGCGTCGCGTGCCGCGCTCACGCTGCGGCTGGTCGGGGGACTGACGACCGCCGAGGTCGCTCGTGGCTTCCTCGTCTCCGAGGCGACGATGGGTCAGCGGATCTCGCGTGCCAAGGCCGTGCCGCGGACACCAACTGGCGCCGGATCGCGGCGCTGTACGACGTGCTGGCGACGGCGGCTTCCGGCCCGGTGGTCGAGGTGAACTGCGCGGTCGCGCACGGGCGCGCCTTCGGCCCCGTTGCCGGCCTGGTGGTCCTGGCGACGCTGGGGGAGGACGCGCTCCCGCGCTCGCCGCTCGTGCCGAGCGTGCGCGGTGACCTCCTCGAGCGTGCAGGACGCTTCGAGGAGGCGGACGACGCGTTCACGGAGGCCGCTGCGCGCACGAGGAACGAGAGCGAGCGTCGGCTGCTGACCGACCGTGCTCGTCAGGCTGCGAGTCGTTCGAGCTCGTCGAGGTCGCAGTAGCTCAAGAGGGCAGGCGCGTCTGACGTGTACTGCTCGAACCACCGTGCGGGCTCGTCGAGGTGTCGGTCGTCGAGGTGACCGTGCGACTTCATGTTGTGGTGCTTGCGGCACAGGCACCTGAGATTCGATGCGGTCGTCGCGCCACCTGAGTCGTAAGGGACGGCGTGGTCCTGGTCGGTCTCGTGCACTGGAGCGCGGCAGCCGGCGACCCGGCAGGTGCCGTCTCTCCAGCGCAGTGCCCGCCGTAGCTCCTCGGTGGGCCGATATCGCAGGACGGTGGTGTCGAGGACCCGGCCGATCGGGTCGAGCACGAGCCGTCGGAACAGGGTGTGCTCGGACTGGGCGAGTTCGCGGACCCACTCGGCGGCGACGGGCTCGCCGTCGAGGGTGGTGCCGGGACCGTCGGTGAGGCCGATCAGGTCGGTCGCGGCGATCGAGACGGCGATCTCCGCGCGGATGTCCGTGGACGTGCCGGTGGAGTTGGTGAGCCAGTGCGCGAGCAGGTCGGCCTGCTTCTGGTCGCGGGTGCGGCGGTCCTTCTCACCCGTCTCGGGATCGACCGGCGGGAGCGCCTTGGCGGCCTTGCGCAGCCGGGCGCCGACGGCGATCGCGACGCCAGTGGGCAGCAGGGCGTTGAGCCACGACGTGCCGTCGTCGTTGTGGGTGATCGCGACGCGTCGCTGCTCGGTGGCGCGCGCCGTCTCGACGGCGGTCTTGTCGGGCTCGAGGCGGGCGCGGAGGCGTCGGAGCCAGGAGCGCAGCTCGGCGAGAGTGTGGGTGGCCGCGTAGGCGACGGCCGAGTGCTCGAGCTTCGCCCAGCTCTCGCGTCGGGCGAGTCGCTCGGCGGCGTGCGCGATCGCGCTGACGCGGGCGGCGTCGAGGTCGCCGAGTCGGAAGGCCGACCAGACGGCGGGCGTGCGCTCGCGGACGACCTCGGCCTCGGACACGATCGCCCAGACGTGGCGTTCGCTCACCCGCAGCGCCTGCGCGATGTCGAGGGTGACCTCGCGGCGGGCCAGGTCCTTCGACAGCGGCATCTCGTCCGAGCGGTCGATCGCCGAGATCCGCCTCGTATGGAGGCCGACGACGAGGTCCCACTCCTCGAACTCCGCGACCGCTCGCGCGCGACGAACCGCGGCGAGAGCGCGATCTGCCGGTGCGAAGTCCATGACCCCAACCTAGAGACCCGCACCGACAGTTCTCGTTCCTCGGCGACGGGCCAAGAAGATTGGAACGGCAGTGATTATTGTTTCTGGAGTTCCTCGGCGAGCATCACGATGATCCCGCTCGGACCGCGCACGTACGTCAGTCGGTAGACGTCCTCGTACTGTCCGACGCCGCGCAACGGGTGACACCCGTGGCGGGCCGCGATCGCGAGCGCCTCGTCGAGGTCGTCGACCGAGAAGGCGACGCGGTGCATGCCGATCTCGTTCGGCATGGTGGGCTCGGTCTCGATGGCGTCGGGGTGGAGGTATTCGAACAGCTCCAGGCGACCGTGACCGTCGGGAGTCTGGAGCATCGCGATCTTCGCGTGGTTGCCGTCCAGGCCGACGGCCGTGTCGCACCACTCGCCGCTCACCGTGTCGCGGCCCAGGACGGTCAGCCCGAGGTCGGTGAAGAACGCGATCGCCGCGTCCAGGTCGCGGACCGCGACGGCGACGTTCTCGAGGCGGATGGGCATGAGCCCACGCTACGCAGCGGCGTCACCGAACGGAAGCCACGTCGTCGATCACCTGCTCGTACGGGTCCCACCAGCGGACGCGGTCGCAGACGAGCTCGCGTGGTCCGTCGGCGGCGTTCAGGACCTCGAACGCGGTCGCGAGCCGGGACCGCGGGACGCGTCGGGCCAGGGTGACGTGCGGCGTCCACACCGGGTGGCGCTCCTCGGGCACGCAGGCGCGGACCCGGGCGACCGCCTCGGCCAGCTCCCTGTCCGGTTCGACCAGCAGCGCGAGGGTGGACCGCGACCCGTACCCGAACAGCACGAAGCCGCGAACCTCCAGTCGGGCAGGCAGCAGCGGGCCGACGAGATCGCGGGCGCGGTCGACCGCGTCGGGGGAGATGTGGTTCGCGGCCACGAACGTGACGTGCGGCGCGTTCGCCATCGAGGAGTGGTCGGCCTGCGACGGCAGGCCCGCCCCGCGCAGTGCCTCCCACTGGGCGATGACCGCCTCCTCGTCGCAGGGGCGGAAGCTGAGCTCGAGAGCCTGGACGGGCATGGCTCGGAGGATAGGCGACCGGCCCCGCAGGTCACGGGACCTCGGCCCTCCCGCTCGGTCAGGACGGCTGACGGCTCATCGGCACGTGGTCGATGCCGGCCTCCATGAAGTGGGGGCCGGTGGTGACGAAGCCGAAGATGGCGTACCAGTCCTCGAGGTAGGCCTGGGCGCCGAGGCGGATCTCACGGTCGCCCCAGCGGTCGATGACCTCGCGCAGGAGCGCGCCTGCCAGGCCCCGGCCGCGCGCCTCCTTGAGGGTGGCGACCCGTCCGACCTTGCGGACCCCCTGGTCGAGGTAGGTGCGCAGGTACGACTGGATGACGCCGTGCTCGTCGGCGACCCACAGGTGGGTGCAGTCCTCGCGGAGATCGACGCCGTCGACGTCCGGCTCGTCGCACTGCTGCTCGACGGCGAACACGACGTCGCGAATCCGCCAGATCTCGTAGACCTGGCGTGCAGTCAGCTCCGGTCCGGTGCGGGCGGTGATCCTCACGGGACGACTGTAGTCAGTGCTCGCCCGCGTCTCCGCGGGGTGTCAACCCCGGGTTGACATTCTGGGTCAACCGGAGGTTGACTGATGGCGTGGACCGGATCATCGCGGCCCAGCGGGAGTTGGAACGTGCGAGGGAGGATCTGCGGCGCGCCGTCCAGGAGGCGCGATCCGCCGGTCGGACCTGGGCCGAGATCGGAGCGGCGCTCGGCACGACGCGGCAGGCCGCGTTCAAGCGCTTCGGCCGGGTGATCGACCCCGTCCACGGCCGACCGATCACAGGAGCTCACGTGTCCCTCGAGAACATCACGAACCTCACTGAGCGCGTCTTCGCGCACATCGCCTCAGGCGACTACGCGAGCGTGGACACGTTGCTGCACCCGGACGTCCGCGGTGAGCTGTCCGAAGACCTCGTCATGGGCACCTGGCGGCGGGTGCTGGCCGAGGCCGGTGCCCTGGAGGGGACGTCCGGAACGCATGTCGTCCTGCCCGGTGGGGAACCGATCGTGGACGGCGAGGAGGTCCTGGGGACGGTCGTCGGAGTCACCACGCTCCGTTTCGAGGCCGGCGAGCTGACCGGAAGGGTCGCCGTCGACCCGACGGCGCGGGTGGTGGGGATCCTGATCGTGCCGCCGGGGCAGGAGTCCCTGCCGTTCTGAGGACTCACCCCGGCAGCGGCTGGGACGAGTCCACGGCCGGGTCCGCCAGGAGCGACTCGACGAGCTCGAGCAGCCGCGCCCGGATCGGCGCGGCCGCCTGCGTGAAGGCGCGCTGACGGCGGACGTACTCGGCCTTGCCCTCGGGCGTCTCGATACGGATCGGCTCGTAGCCGTGGGCGCGCAGGTCGTACGGCGAGGCCATCATGTCGACCTCGCGGACGGCCATCGCCAGCTCGAAGGCGTCCAACACGATCGTCGCCTCGATGAACGGCAGCATCCGGAACGCGATCCGGTACAGGTCCATCGTGGCGTGGAGGCACCCCGGCTGCTCCCTCTCCAGCTGGTGCTCCCGCTCGAGGATCTCGACGTTGAGCGGCCGTGCCTCGGCGGTGAAGAACCGGAACGCGTCGACGTGGGTGCACACCAGCCGGTGCGACTCGACGACGCGATCGGTGCCCTCCGCGCCCAGCCGCAGCGGGGCGGAGTGGCGCCGTTCTTCGGGCTCGCGATAGACCATCGCCCATTCGTGCAGGCCGAAGCAGCCGGTCCGGGCCGGTCGGGACGCCGTGCGCCGCAGCAGCTCGCGCGTCCATCGCCAGCCGGACACCCGGCGCGCCATCCGCGATGGGTCCACCGTGACCACGCCGTCCTGCTCGACGTAGGCCCCCAGGGCCGCGTACTCGGGGGCGTCGGCCAGTCCGACCCGGAGTCCGGGGTGCCACCGTTCGAGCGCGCCGGGGGAGAGGTTGTAGTACTCGAACAGGAAGTCCGCGACCGGATGCGTGAGTCCGGCGCGGCGCCGGGCGAGGTGGGGCTCGGTGTGGACGCGGGCGCGTTCGGCGTGGGCCTGCGCAAGCGGCTCCCACTCCTCGCGGGCCAGGACGCGCGTCAGGACCGGCATGACGTGCACGTGCCGAAGATCTCCATGGTGTGCGAGACGTCGGCGAAGCCGTTCTCCTCGGCCACCCGGTCTGCCCAGCGTTCGACCGTCGGGCCCTCCACCTCGACGGTGCGGCCGCACGAGCGGCAGACCAAGTGGTGATGATGGCCGCGGCTGCATCGCCGGTACAGCGTCTCGCCGTCGTCGGCCATGAGAGCGTCGACCTCGTCGGCGTCGGCGAGGGACTGCAAGGTGCGGTACACCGTCGACAGCCCCACGTTCTGACCACGGTCGGTCAGGCGTGCGTGGATCTCCTGCGCCGAGTGGAAGCCGTCCAGACTCTCCATGAGCTCGGCGACGGCCCGCCGTTGGCGGGTGTTGCGGGGTGCCTCAGCCACGGGATGCCT
>JAJUII010000031.1 GCA_029265505.1 Aeromicrobium choanae | reverse complement strand
GCCTGGCGCCGCATCGCCTCCGTGCCCGTGCGCCTGCTGCTCTCGCTCGGCCTGGTGCTGGGCTTCGCCGCGGTCGGCACGACGGCGTACTGGGCCGACACCGCGACCCTCCACCTCGACACGATCCAGGCCGGCACCCTCGATCTGCAGCTCGGTGGCCGCAACCCGGTGAGCGGGGACGTCGTGTGGGGTGCGGTCGGCACGGACGAGGACCTCTTCTACGCCGTCACCGAGCTCGACAACGTCGCCCCAGGCGAGTCCGTCGCGATGGAGCTCTACCTGCGCAACGCGGGCTCGACGCCCTTGGAGTTCACGGCGACCGGCGAGACGACCACGAACGCCATGAACCCGTACCTGACCGCCGACGCGGTCCTCGACGGCGAGGCGAACAACAGCGGGTCCGGCGAGGAGGTCGACCGCACGGGGGCGTGCACCGGCGGCACGACCACCTGGTGGGACGACCAGGTGCTCTCCACGACTCCGGTTCCGGTCTTCCCGGCGGCCGACCCGATCCGCCTCGATCCGGACGATCAGCTGCGGGTCTGCGTCGTCGCGGCGTTCTCGGCCGACGCCCCGAACGAGTACCAGGGTGCGACCACCAGCATCCGGGTCGTGGTGTCCGCCAAGCAGGTGGGTGCGCCGTGACCGCGCGCCGACCGTCGCGG
The DNA here is from genome assembly GCA_029265505.1 of Aeromicrobium choanae. Lineage (GTDB taxonomy): Bacteria > Actinomycetota > Actinomycetes > Propionibacteriales > Nocardioidaceae > Aeromicrobium > Aeromicrobium choanae_A. Next base: position 14,727 of record JAJUII010000031.1, on the reverse strand, counting down.
ATTCTCGCCCGCCTCGGGAACCTCGTGCTGTGGGTCGCAGCGATCCTCGGTGCGACCTCCATCGTGCTCACGGTCGCGACGGTGACGACCGGAGTGCAGCCGCTGGTGTTCCGGTCGAGCTCGATGTCACCGGCGATCGACGCGGGCGCCCTGGCGCTGGCGCGCTCGGTCCCGGCCGACCGGATCGAGCTGGGAGACGTCGTCTCCGTCATCGGCGACGACGGCGTGCGCGTCACCCACCGCGTGGTCGAGATCCAGGACGCCGGCCCGGGTGCGGTCTCGCTGCGCCTGCGCGGCGACGCGAACGGCTCGCCGGACCGCGAGCGGCACACCGTCACCGAGGTCGACCGGGTCTTCTTCGACGTGCCGTATCTGGGCTACGTCGCCAACGCGGCGTCGAGCCCGTGGGCGCTGTTCGTCGCCGGGATCCTCGCCACCGTGCTGGTGATGTCGCTGCTGAGGCGGCGTGGCTCCGACGGCTCCGACGCGGACGCCGGCCCCGGGGCGCTCGCGGCCGTCGCCGTCCTGGGAGTCGCGCTGACCGCGGTGCAGCCGCTCCCGCGGACCGAGGCGTACTTCTCCGACGTGGCCACCTTCGAGGCGGGGGCCGTCCAGGCGCACGAGGTGCGCATCTTCGACTGGTGGGACGCCACGCCGTGTCAGGACGGTCCCGGCGGCAGCATCACGCTGGAGTCGAAGGTCGCCTCGCCGCGCTACCGCCAGGCGTGGTACCTCGTCCCGGACGCCGGTGCGGAGCCTTCGACGCCGGTGCGGGTCGTCACTCCGAGTGGGGCGATCGACAGCCTGGTGTCGACCACGTTCACGGTAGCGGACCTGGGGGCTCCGCCGATCGGCGGCTACCGACTCGTGGGGCGGTCGCAGATGAAGGGCGCCGCGACCACGCCGTGGCTGTCGGCGTCCACTCTGTCTGTGTCGATCACCGTGACCGACGCCTCCACGGTGCGCTGTGGCGAGATCAACCTGCCTCCGAGCATCGTGTTCACCTCGCCGGTCGCGGGAGACGACTTCGCCTCGACGACGGCCGCCGAGAACGCGGTTCGGCAGGCGTGCGCGTCGACGTTGCCGTTCCCGTGCGGGACGGCCACCGACTCGGGGGGCATCCAGTCGGTGCAGTACCGGCTCCAGCGCGAGAACCTGGCCGGCCGCCAGTGCTGGAGCCCCGGCGGGGAGCTCGCCCGCCCGACCAACGGGTACTGGCTCACCGGATGCGACGTCTGGCGTCCGGCGTCGACGACCCCCGCGACGCCGACGACGTCGAGCGCCCCGGTCGCGTGGACCATCCCCGTCGGAACGGGAATCACGGCCACCGCGTTCAACCAAACGGGTCGGTACACGCTCTACCTGCGCGTCACCGACCTCAGCGGGGCGGTCAGCGAGCGCACGATCCAGTTCACCGTGAACTGACGCCTGATCGGCGAACTACACTCGCTGCGTGAGTACCCCTCGTGTCGGCGTGTTCGCCCTGCAGGGCGACGTCCGCGAGCACCTGCACGCCCTGGACCGTCTCGGCGTCGAGGCGTTCGGTGTCCGGCGTCCCGAGGAGCTGGCGCGCTGCGACGGCTTCGTGATCCCCGGCGGCGAATCGTCCACGATGGCCAAGCTCGCGCGCGCCTTCGACCTGTTCGAGCCGCTGCGCGAGCGGATCCACGACGGCATGCCCACCTTCGGCACCTGTGCCGGCATGATCATGCTCGCCGAGAAGATCGAGGACGGCGTGGTGGGGCAGGAGACCCTCGGCGGGCTCGACGTCGTGGTGCGGCGGAACGCCTTCGGTCGGCAGGTCGACTCCTTCGAGACCGACCTCGACATGGTCGGCGTCGACGGCCCCGTGCACGCGGTCTTCATCCGGGCCCCGTGGGTCGAGTCGGTCTCCGACGGCGTCGAGGTCCTCGCGCGCGTCGAGGGCGGGGAGGCCGACGGTAGAATCGTCGCGGTTCGACAACGCGCCGTGATGGCGACGTCGTTCCATCCCGAGGTGACGGGGGACGATCGGGTCCACCGCAGCTTCGTGGAGTTCATCGCCCAGTCGTGACCGCCCGGTCGTGGCGTGGGCGCCGCCGTCGATAGAAGGAGAACGCCATGGCAGGCCACTCCAAGTGGGCGACCACCAAGCACAAGAAGGCCGCGATCGATGCCAAGCGGGGCAAGCTCTTCGCCAAGCTGATCAAGAACATCGAGGTCGCGGCGCGCACGGGTGGACCTGACCCAGACGGCAACCCCACGCTCTACGACGCCATCCAGAAGGCCAAGAAGCAGTCCGTCCCGAACGACAACATCGACCGCGCGGTCAAGCGCGGCGGCGGCCTCGACGGGGGCGGCGTCGACTACTCGACGATCATGTACGAGGGCTACGGCCCTCACGGCGTCGCGTTCCTCATCGAGTGCCTCACCGACAACAAGAACCGGGCCGCGATGGAGGTCCGCACGGCCATGACCCGCAACGGCGGGACGATGGCCGATCCCGGCTCGGTCTCCTACATGTTCTCCCGCAAGGGCGTCATCATCGTGCCCGCCGAGCAGGAGGGCGGACGCACCAGCGAGGACGACATCCTCATGGCCGTGCTCGACGCGGGCGCGGAGGAGGTCAACGACCTGGGCGACAGCTTCGAGGTCGTCTGCGAGGCCGGCGACCTTGTCGCCGTCCGCACCGCGCTGCAGGAGGCCGGTCTGGACTACGACTCGGCCGACGCCTCGTTCGTGCCGAGCGTCAACGTCGAGGTGGACGCCGACGGCGCCGCCAAGGTGGTCCGCCTGATCGAGGCGCTCGAGGACTGCGACGACGTGCAGAACGTCTACGCGAACTTCGACGCCTCCGACGAGGTCATGGCACAGCTCTGAAGTCGGCAGCGGACGGGGTCGTGGCTGCCTAGAGTGTGCCCATGCGACGGCGAGTGCACACCCCCGACGGGGTGCCGTGGAGTGTGTCGGTCGGTCGGCCGCGGCTCGCCGGACGCTCCGGCGACCTGCGTGTGGGCGAGGACGGCGGCCGCGGGGGCTTCGGTCCGCTGCTCACGGTCAGCGCGTCGATCGTGCTCCTCGTGCTCGCGCCGGTGCTCGTCCAGTCCGGTCGTGGCTGGTGGCTGCTCGCCGTCCCGGTCCTGGCGCTGCTCACCTGGCTCACTCTCGGGCGCTACCCGGTGGAGATCCGGCGTGCGGGCGCCCGCGAGCCGCTGCACCGCACGCTCGTGGCCGGACGTCGTCAGGCCCGCCGGATCGCCGAGGAGCTCGCCGCCGAGATCGAGCGGACGCCGGACGAGAAGCTGATCGGCTGAGGCCGGTCTCGCGGCGTGGCGACTCGCGTCAGGACGGGGAGAACGCCTAGGGTGTCGAACATGCGTTCACTTCGTGTGCTGGGCGTCGACCCCGGTCTGACCCGCTGCGGTGTGGGGGTCGTCGAGGGCCGCGTCGGACGTCCGCTCGACCTGGTCGAGGTGGGCGTGGTGCGGACTCCGGCCGGGCTGGACCTGGCGAAGCGACTGCTGCGCCTGGAGTCCGCGCTGGACGGTCTCGTCGCGAGGCTGCGGCCCGACGTCGTCGCCGTCGAGCGGGTCTTCAGCCAGCACAACGTCCGCACCGTGATGGGTACCGCGCAGGCCAGCGCGGTCGCGATGCTCGTCGCAGCCCGGCACGGCATCGAGGTCCACCAGCACACGCCGTCGGAGGTCAAGGCCGCCGTCACCGGCAGCGGACGCGCTGACAAGGTGCAGGTCGCGGCGATGGTGGCGCGACTGTTGCGGCTCGACGCGCCGCCCAGCCCGGCGGACGCCGCCGACGCGCTCGCCCTGGCCATCTGCCACGTCTGGCGCGGGGGAGCGCAGAACCGCCTGGCCGAGGCCGTCGCCGCTGCCGCGGGGACCGGCCGATGATCGCGCACCTGCGCGGCACCGTCGCGGCCGTCGACCTGAACGCGGCCGTGCTGGACATCGGCGGGGTCGGCTACCAGGTGCTCTGCACGCCGGCGACGATCGCCGAGCTCCGGACGGGAGTCGAGGCCACGCTGTGGACGTCGCTCGTCGTGCGCGAGGACGCGATGACCCTCTACGGCTTCTCCGACCCCGAGGAGCGCGACATGTTCGAGCTCGTGCAGACCGCAAGCGGTGTCGGTCCCAAGGTCGCCCAGGCGATGCTGGCCGTCCTGACACCCGACCGCCTGCGGACCGCGATCGCCTCTGCCGACCATGCGACGCTCACCAAGGTCCCCGGCATCGGCAAGAAGGGCGCCGAGCGCATCGTGCTGGAGCTGAAGGACCGCGTGGGCGCGGTGCCGAGCCGGGCCGAGCCGTCCGGGGCGGCGCCGTGGCGGACGCAGGTCCACGAGGCCTTGGTCGGCCTGGGCTGGTCGACCAAGGACGCCGACGCCGCGATCGATCGGGTCGCGGCCACCGTCGGCGACGACCCGGACGTCTCGACCGTGCTGCGAGACGCACTCCGATCGATGGATCGAGGACGATGAACGAGGAATCCGACTTCGAGTCGATCGTCGCTGAGGCGGCGCAACCGCACGAGAGCGCCTACGAGCAGGCGCTGCGCCCGCGCACCCTCGACGAGCTCGTCGGTCAGGATCGCGTCCGCGAGCAGCTGGCGCTCGTGCTCGACGCCGCCGTCGACCGTGACCGGACCCCCGACCACGTCCTGCTGTCGGGCCCACCCGGGCTCGGCAAGACGACGATCGCGATGATCATCGCCCACCAGCTGAAGGCGCCGCTGCGCCTCACCAGCGGTCCGGCGATCCAGCACGCCGGCGACCTCGCCGCGATCCTGTCCGGCATCAACGAGGGCGATGTGCTGTTCATCGACGAGATCCACCGCATGTCGCGGCCCGCCGAGGAGTTGCTCTACATGGCGATGGAGGACTTCCGCGTCGACGTCGTCGTCGGCAAGGGACCGGGCGCCACCGCGATCCCGCTCGAGATCCCACCGTTCACGGTCGTCGGCGCCACCACCCGGGCCGGCCCGCTGCCCGGTCCGCTGCGTGACCGCTTCGGGTTCACCGCCCAGCTCGACTACTACGAGCCGGCCGACCTGGACCGCATCGTGCGTCGCTCGGCCGGCCTGCTCGACCTGGAGATCACCGCGGAGGCGTCCGCCGAGATCGGCTCCCGCTCACGCGGGACCCCCCGGATCGCCAATCGGCTGCTGCGCCGTGTGCGGGACTACGCCGAGGTCCGGGCCGGGGGAGTCGTCGACCACGAGGTCGCCCGGGCGGCCCTCGCGCTCTACGAGGTCGACGAGCTGGGCTTGGACCGGCTCGACCGCGCCGTGCTCGACGCGCTGTGCCGTCACTTCGGTGGGGGGCCGGTGGGCATCTCCACGCTCGCCGTGGCCGTCTCGGAGGAGCGCGAGACGGTCGAGGAGCTGGCCGAGCCGTTCCTCGTCCGACTGGGATTCCTCGCCCGGACCCCGCGCGGGCGGATCGCCACCCCGGCCGCGTGGCGGCACCTGGGCCTGACTCCGCCGACGGGGGCGGACCAGCTTCCGCTCGACGTGACCGACTGAGCGCCTCGGGCCCATGCGGCGGCGGGATCGTCGAGCCGGACCACTATCGTTGCTCGCGTGTTCGCCGAACTGCTGCCCCTGGTCCTCCTCGCCCTGGTCTTCTACCTGCTGATCATGCGGCCCATGCGGGCCCAGAAGCAGCGCTTCGCCGAGATGAAGCGCATGCAGGACGGACTGCAGCCGGGGACCTCGGTCATGCTCACCAGCGGCATCCACGGCACCGTCCAGCACGTCTACGACTCCACGATCGGCCTGGAGATCGCGCCGAACATCGTCGTGACGGTCGAACGGGCTGCGGTGGCCGAGATCAAGGATCAGGCGGCATGAGCGACTTCCCCGACGTCGCGGCACGGCTCATCCGGGCGGTCGAGGACTGGCCCGAGCCCGGCGTGACCTTCCGCGACATCACTCCGCTGCTGGCCGACCCCGACGGCTTGAGCGCGACCGTGACGGCTCTGTCCGATGCGGCTCGTGCGCTGGGCCCGATCGACGTCGTCGCCGGGATCGAGGCCCGTGGATTCCTGCTGGCGCCGCTCGTCGCCGAGGCGCTCGGCACCGGGATGGTCCCCGTGCGCAAGGCCGGCAAGCTGCCGGCCGCCACGCTGGCTGAGTCGTACGCCCTCGAGTACGGCGCGGCGACGATCGAGATCCACGCCGACGCGGTCCGCGCCGGAGCGAGGGTGCTGATCATCGACGACGTGCTGGCCACCGGCGGCACGCTCGCCGCCGCGGTGCGCCTGTTCGAGCGTGCCGGGGCCGAGGTCGCCGGGGCGCTCGTGCTGATCGAGCTGCCGGCCCTGGCCGGCCGGACGGCACTCGGCGACCTGCCGTTGACCGCCCTGATGGAGTACTGATGAGCCGCCGCACCGTTCGCGTCGTCGCGATCGTCGCCATCGTCGCGCTGGTCGCCGGGACCGCCGCCTCGCTGATCTCGGGCGCGATGTAGTCGTCCATCCGTAGGATGGATCAAGGAGGCAGGCCGTGGCGGAGCGCACCGACAATCCGAAGGTGACCGAGTCGAAGTCGCAGGACTCGACCCGGACGCCGACGCGCGTGCGCAGCCGCCTGTCGCGCATCGGCGGTCGCAGCGCCAGCGGGAATCCGGTGCTCGATCCGTTGCTGAAGATCTACCGCGACAGCCACCCGAAGGGCGACGTCGCCTCGATCAAGAAGGCCTACGAGGTCGCGGCCCGGATGCACGAGGGCCAGAAGCGCAAGAGCGGCGACCCGTACATCACGCACCCTCTCGCGGTCGCCACGATCCTGGCCGAGCTCGGCATGACGGCGCCCACCCTGTGCGCCGCCCTGCTGCACGACACCGTCGAGGACACGCCGTACACGATCGAGGAGCTGCGGCGCGACTTCGGTGACGAGGTCGTCCACCTGGTCGACGGGGTGACCAAGCTCGACAAGGTCAAGTACGGCGACTCCGCCCAGTCCGAGACCATCCGCAAGATGGTCGTGGCCATGGCGCGGGACATCCGCGTGCTGGTCATCAAGCTCGCCGATCGCCTCCACAACATGCGGACCCTGCGCTACCTGCGGCAGGACAAGCAGGAGCGCATCGCCCGCGAGACGCTCGAGATCTACGCCCCGCTGGCCCACCGACTGGGCATGAACACGATCAAGTGGGAGCTGGAGGACCTGGCCTTCGCCACGCTGCATCCCAAGGTCTACGACGAGATCGTCCGGCTCGTCGCGGAACGGGCGCCTTCGCGCGAGGCGTTCCTGGAGCGGGTGATCCGCGACGTCCGCTCGGACCTGGCGCACGCCAAGATCAAGGCCACCATCACCGGCCGCCCGAAGCACTACTACTCGATCTACCAGAAGATGCTCGTGCGGGGCCGGGACTTCTCCGACATCTTCGACCTGGTCGGGGTGCGCATCCTCGTCGACGACGTCGCGGACTGCTATGCGGTCCTCGGAGTGCTCCATGCCCGCTGGAACCCGATCCCGGGGCGCTTCAAGGACTACATCAGCGTCCCGACGTTCAACATGTACCAGTCGCTGCACACGACCGTGATCGGCCCGCAGGGCAAGCCCGTCGAGCTGCAGATCCGCACCTACGCGATGCACCGTCGGGCCGAGTTCGGCGTCGCGGCGCACTGGAAGTACAAAGAGGAGTCGCTCGCCGCAGTCGGCGGCAAGAGCGGCAAGTCCACCAAGAACGGCGAGATGGTCTGGCTCCGCGAGCTGGTCGACTGGCAGTCCGAGACCGAGGACTCGTCCGACTTCCTGGACTCGCTGCGATTCGAGATGCAGAACGCGGGCGTGTACGCGTACACGCCGCGCGGCGACTTGATCCAGCTGCCGGCCGGCGCCACCCCGGTGGACTTCGCCTACGCCGTGCACACCGAGGTCGGTCACACCTGCGTCGGTGCGCGGGTCAACGGCCGACTCGTCGCGCTGGACTCCGAGCTGGAGAGCGGCGACGTCGTCGAGATCTTCACCTCCAAGTCACCGACGGCCGGGCCCAGCCGCGACTGGCTGGAGTTCGTCAAGAGTCCCCGGGCACGCAACAAGATCCGCCAGTGGTTCACCAAGGAGCGCCGCGAGGAGGCCATCGACCACGGCAAGGACCTGATCTCACGGCAGATGCGCAAGGAGGGTCTGCCGATGCATCGCCTGTTCCGGCAGGCGAACCTCGACACGGTCGCCAAGGACCTCGGCTACGCCGACGTCTCGGCGCTCTACGCGGCCGTGGGGGAGAACAACATCGGGGCCCAGAACGTCGTCGACCGGGTGATCGACCTCGCCGGCGGGCGTGAGGGCGCCGAGGAGGAGCTGGCTGAGGCCACCTCGATGCCGCTCAGCCCGAGCCGCGCCCCCCAGCGGGGCGACGCCGGCGTCGAGGTCGTCGGCGTCGACGGCGACCTCATGGTCAAGCTCGCGCGCTGCTGCACGCCGGTGCCCGGGGATGCGATCAAGGGGTTCGTCACCCGGGGGTCGGGCATCTCGGTGCACCGCACCGACTGCGTGAACTTCCAGCAGCTCGCCCAGCATCCCGAACGCGTCGTGGAGGTGCGCTGGCTGGCCAACGCCAAGACCACGTTCCTCGTGGCGATCCAGGTCGAGGCACTCGATCGGCCGCACCTGCTGTCGGACATCACGAAGGTGATCTCCGACCAGCACGTGAACATCCTGTCGGCGACGCTGAGCACCGGTCGCGACCGGGTCGCCAAGAGTCGCTTCACCTTCGAGATGGCCGACGCCAAGCACCTCGGTGCGGTGCTCAAGGCCGTCGGCAACGTGCCCGGGGTCTTCGACGCCTACCGCGTCACCCAGTGACGCTCAGCCGAAGTCGGAGGCGGTGCGGCGCGCGATCTGGAGGAACTCCTGACGCGAGGCCAGGTTCTCCCGCAGCTCCTCGACCTTCTTGGCGTCACCGGCAGCCTCCGCGGCGGCGATGTCGGACTCGATCTGGGCGATCGCGTCCTCGAGCTTGGTGATCATCTCGTTGGCGCGCGCGGACTTCTCCGGGTCGGTGCGCTTCCACTCGCGCTCGTCGGCCTCGCGGATGGCCCGCTCGACCGCGCGGATCCGGCCCTCGAGCTCCTTGACCTGGTCGCGGGGGACCTTGCCGGCCGCCTCCCAGCGCTCGGCGATGTCGTGCCAGGCCTTGCGGGCGGCCTCCAGATCGGTGATCGGCAGCAGGGCCTCGGCCTCGGCGAGCAGCTCGCGCTTGACCTCGGCGTTCTGCGCGTACTCGGCGTCCAGGGCGGCGTTCGCCGACTCGCGGGCACTGAAGAAGACGTCCTGGGCGGCGCGGAAGCGCTTCCAGAGCTTGTCCTCGACGTTCCGTGGCGCCGGACCGGCGGCCTTCCACCGCTGCATGAGGTCGCGGTACGCCGCCGACGTCGGGCCCCACTCGGTCGACGAGGACAGCGCCTCGGCCTCGGCGATCAACTTCTCCTTGATCTTGGCGGCCTGCTCGCGGCGGGCGTTCTGCTCGGTGAAGTGGGCCTTGCGCTTCTTCGTGTAGGCCGTGCGGGCGCTGGAGAACCGGTGCCACAGCTCGTCGTCGGCGGACTTGCTGAGTCGGGGGAGCGACTTCCACTCCTCCAACAGGGCGCGCAGCCGGTCGGCGCCGTGACGCCAGTCGTTGCCGGCGGCGATCCGCTCGGCCTCCGTGGCGATGCGCGTCTTGGCCTCCGTCGCCTCGGCGATCCGCTGCTCGCGCTCGGCCTTGCGCTTGGTCCGCAGCTCCTCGAGCGCGGGCTCCAGCGCGTCCAGGCGCGCCGACAGCGACGCCAGGTCACCGATCGCCTGGGCGTCGACGAGCTGCTCACGCACCGTCGCGACGGCCTTCGCGGCGTCGTCGGGCGAGACCGTGCCGGCCTCGATCCGCTTCTCCAGCAACTCGACTTCGGTCTGCAGCCCCTCGAACCGACGGGTGTAGAACGCGATCGCCTCCTCGGCGTCGCCTCCGGTCACCCACTGGCCGATCAGACGTTCGCCGTCGCCCTCCTTGACGTAGACGTTCCCGTCCACGTCGACGCGGCCCCATTCACTCATGGCGGTCAGTCTAGGAGGTTCGCGTGGCGCCGTCGTCCTCGCGTACCCTGACAGGCGTGCTTCTCACCGCCTTCCCCGCAGGACCACTGCAGGCGAACTGCTACTTCGTCGCTTCCGGACCGGGTCGACCGTGCGCGATCGTCGACCCCGGCATGCAGTCGTTCGAGGGGGTGAAGGCGGTCGTGGCCGAGCACGATCTCGCCCCGGTCGCGGTCCTGGTCACGCACGGACACTTCGATCACCTCTGGGACGCGGCCAAGGTCGCCGACGAGTACGACTGCCCGCTGTGGATCCATCCGGCCGACCGCCATCTGCTGTCCGATCCGATGGCGGCGATCTCGAACGAGTCGGCGGCGATGCTGCGGCAGCAGATCGGCGAGATCGACCAGACGCAGTTCGCCGAGCCCGGCGAGGTCCGCGACGCGGTCGACGGAGCGACGATCGAGGTGGGCGAGCTGACCCTGACGGTCGACCATTGTCCGGGTCACACGCCCGGCACCGTGGCCTACCGCGTCGACTACGACGGCCCCGAGCCCGTCTCGCAGATCATGTTCTCCGGGGACTTCCTGTTCTTCGGGTCCATCGGTCGGACCGACCTCGTCGGCGGTGACCACGCCGAGATGTTGCGCAGCCTCCAGTCGAAGGTGCTCACCCTGCCCGACGACGTCGTCGTCCTGCCCGGTCATGGTCAGCAGACGTCCATCGGGCGGGAGAAGCAGACCAACCCGTTCCTGGCGGAGCTGATGTCGTGAAGGCCGCCGGCAAGCTCTCCGGGTTCCCCGAGTTCCTCCCCGCCGAGCGTCACGTCGAGCTCGCGGTGCTCGACCACCTGCGCCGCGTGTTCGAGCTGCACGGGTTCGCCAACATCGAGACGCGCGCCGTCGAGCCCTTGGAGACGTTGCTGCGCAAGGGCGAGATCGACAAGGAGGTCTACGCCGTCCGGCGGCTGCACGCCGATGAGTCCGAGACCGCCCAGCTGGCGCTGCACTTCGACCTGACGGTGCCGTTCGCGCGCTACGTGGTCGAGAACGCCGGCCACCTGCAGTTCCCGTTCCGCCGCTACCAGATCCAGAAGGTGTGGCGCGGTGAGCGCCCCCAGGCGGGTCGCTTCCGCGAGTTCACCCAGGCCGACATCGACATCGTCGGCGACGGCTCGCTGCCGTTCCACTTCGACGTCGAGGTCGCGCGGGTCATGGCCGAGGCGCTCGCGGGCCTGCCGATCCCGGGCCTGTCGATGACACTGCAGGTCAGCAACCGCAAGGTGCTCGAGGGCTTCTACCTGGGCCTCGGGATCGCCGAGCCGACAGCGGTCATGCAGGTCATCGACAAGCTCGACAAGCTGCCCGCGGACGCGATCGCCGAGCTGCTCGCCGAGCAGGGCCTGTCCGACGAGCAGGCGCAGGCCTGTCTCGCGCTGGCCGAGATCCGCACCACCGACACGTCCTTCGTCGAGCGGGTGCGTGCGCTGGGCGTCGAGCACCCGATGCTGGAGGAGGGCCTGGCCGAACTGGAGTCGGTGATCGCCGGGTGCGCCACCGTCGAGGGCGTCACGGTGACCGCCGACCTGCGGATCGCGCGCGGACTGGACTACTACACCGGGACCGTCTTCGAGACTCGCGTCGCCGAGCACCCGCAGCTCGGGTCGATCTGCTCCGGCGGTCGCTACGACCAGCTCGCCTCGGACGGCAAGCGCACCTATCCGGGCGTCGGTCTGTCGATCGGCGTCTCGCGCTTGCTGTCGACGTTGACCACGAGCGGCGTCACGGCCACGCGGCCGGTGCCGTCGGCCGTCCTGGTGGCCGTCAACGACGAGGAGTCCCGCGCGCAGAGCGACGCCGTCGCGCAGCGACTCCGAGCCCGCGGCATCGCCTGCGAGGTCGCCCCCGCGGCGCAGAAGTTCGGCAAGCAGATCCGCTTCGCGGAGCGACGAGGCATCCCGTTCGTCTGGTTCGTGACCGAGGACGGCGACCAGGTGAAGGACATCCGTTCCGGTGACCAGGTGACGGCCGACCCCGACGTCTGGACACCCCCCGAGACCGACCTGCGACCGCAGGTGACCCAGAAGGAGACCCCAGCGTGATCCGCACTCATGACGCCGGAGCACTCACGGCCGCGAACATCGGCGAGAGCGTCAGCCTCGCCGGGTGGGTCGCGCGGCGCCGCGACCATGGCGGCGTGGCCTTCATCGATCTGCGCGACGCCAGTGGCGTCGCGCAGGTCGTCGTGCGCGAGGACGTCGCGCACCAGTTGCGCAACGAGTTCTGCATCAAGGTCGTCGGCACGGTGCAGCGACGCCCCGAGGGCAACGAGAACCCGGCCATCCCCACCGGTGAGATCGAGGTCGTCGCCGACACGGTGGAGGTCCTGTCGACCTCCGACCCGCTGCCGTTCCCGATCGACGAGCACGTCGAGGTCGGCGAGGAGGCTCGGCTCAAGCATCGCTACCTCGACCTGCGCCGTCCGGGTCCGGCGCACGCCCTGCGCCTGCGGTCCAAGGTCAACGCGACCGCCCGCACGGTGCTCGCCCGCCACGACTTCGTCGAGGTGGAGACCCCCACGCTGACCCGGTCGACCCCCGAGGGGGCGCGCGACTTCCTCGTGCCGGCGCGCCTGCGGCCCGGCAGTTGGTACGCGCTGCCGCAGAGTCCGCAGCTGTTCAAGCAGCTGCTCATGGTGGGCGGCATCGAGCGCTACTACCAGATCGCGCGCTGCTACCGCGACGAGGACTTCCGCGCCGACCGCCAGCCGGAGTTCACCCAGCTCGACATCGAGATGAGCTTCGTCGACGCCGACGACGTCATGGCACTCGCGGAGGAGATCTACGTCGAGCTGTGGAAGCTGATCGGCGTCGACCTGCCGACGCCCTTCCCGCGCATCACCTACGCCGAGGCGATGAGCAAGTACGGCTCGGACAAGCCCGACCTGCGCTTCGGGCTGGAGCTGGTCGAGCTGACCGACTACTTCACCGACACACCGTTCCGCGTCTTCCAGGCGCCGTACGTCGGCGCGGTCGTGCACCCCGGTGGCGCCTCCCAGCCCCGCCGCACCCTCGACGGGTGGCAGGAGTGGGCCAAGCAGCGTGGCGCGAAGGGCCTGGCCTACGTCCTGGTTCAGGAGGACGGCACGCTGGGCGGTCCGGTCGCGAAGAACCTCTCCGATTCCGAGCGAGAGGGCCTCGTGGAGGCGGTCGGCGCCCAGCCGGGCGACGCGATCTACTTCTCGGCCGGTCCGGTCAAGAGCTCACGTCAGCTGCTCGGCGCCGCCCGCATCGAGATCGCCAAGCGCGAGAACCTGATCCCCGAGGACGCTTGGGCCTTCTGCTTCGTCGTGGACTGGCCGATGTTCGAGCCGGTCGACGAGCTGGACTCCGGGGACGTCGCGGTCGGCGGCGGGGAGTGGACGGCGGTGCACCACGCGTTCACCGCCCCGCAGGACCCCGCGACGCTCGACGATCCGGGTGCGTCGCTCGCGCAGGCGTACGACATCGTCTGCAACGGCAACGAGATCGGCGGCGGTTCGATCCGTATCCATCGCGAAGACGTCCAGAAGCGCGTCTTCGAGATCATGGGCATCGACAACGACGAGGCGCAGGAGAAGTTCGGCTTCCTGCTCGAGGCGTTCAAGTACGGCGCCCCGCCGCACGGCGGCATCGCCTTCGGCTGGGACCGCACGGTCGCCCTGCTGGCCGGCGCCGACTCGATCCGCGAGGTCATCGCCTTCCCGAAGTCCGGTGGCGGCTACGACCCGCTGACCGCGGCGCCGGCGCCGATCACGCCCGAGCAGCGTGCCGAGGCCGGCGTCGACGCGGTCCCCGACGAGGACGACGACCAGGAGTGAGCACCTGGCTGCCTCCGGAGGAGGACCCGCGACCGGACAGCGACCCTGTCGGTGAGAAGGCCACGTACATCGAGTACCTGAACTATCACCGCCAGACGCTGCGGCTGAAGTGCGAGGGTCTGACTCCCGAGCAGCTGGCGCAACGCAGCGTGCCGCCGAGCACGCTGTCGCTGCTCGGCCTCGTGCGGCATCTGGCGTTCGTCGAGCAGCACTGGTTCGTGCGCGTCGCGCAGGAGTCCGACGAGGAGCCGCTGTTCGGCAAGGCGGTCGACTGGGATGCGGACTTCGACCGCGCCGTCGGCACGCAGGAGTGCGTCGACGAGGCGTTCGACGCGCTGCGAGCCCAGATCGCCCGCGCAGACGCGTGGTTGGACACGCTTGACGAGGCCGACCTCGGACGCGAGCTGCGCGGCCCGCACGGACGTGCGGTCCCGGTGAGGGACGTGCTGGTCCACATGATCGAGGAGTACGCCCGCCACAACGGCCACGCCGACCTACTGCGCGAGTGCATCGACGGCCGCACGGGGGAGTGACCCCGTAGGCTCGGAGCCGTGACCGACGGACTGTTCGACCTGCCCGAGGCGCCCACCCCGGCGCGCCGGGACTCCAGCGGGACGCTCGCGGGCAACACGCACGCATCCGCGCCGCTGGCGGTGCGGATGCGGCCGCAGTCGCTCGACGAGCTGGTCGGCCAGCAGCATCTGCTGGCGCCGGGCTCGCCGTTGCGTCGGATGATCGAGGGCAACGCGCCCCTCACGGTCCTGCTGTGGGGGCCGCCCGGCACCGGCAAGACCACGCTCGCGAGCCTCATCAGCCGCCAGACCGACCGTCGCTTCGTCGAGGTCTCGGCGGTCAGCG
>JAJUII010000166.1 GCA_029265505.1 Aeromicrobium choanae | reverse complement strand
GAGCGCGGGAACATCGCCGGGCGGCACGATGAGCCCGGTGCGCTCGTGCTGGTTGACCCAGGGCACCCCGGTCGGGACCGACGTGCTGACGACGGCCTTGCCCGCGGCCATGGCCTCGAGCTGGACGAGCCCGAATGCTTCGGCGCGGGTCACCGAGGGCGACGGATGCTGGACGCCGCCCACGGCGCGGGCGAAGACCCGTCGCACGTTCGTGTCCAGCACGACGACCCGCCGCCCGAACGCGAACGAGGCGATCGCGGCCGCCGTGTAGTCGCCCACCCCGGGCAGGGCGCACAGCTCCTCGTAGGTGTCGGGGACGCGGCCGCCATGACGTTCGGTGATCTCGACCGCGGCCGCGTGCAGGCGCAGGGCGCGCCGCGGATATCCCAGACGCCCCCAGGCGCGGACGGCCTCCCCGGACGGCTCGCGCGCCAGGTCGGCCGGGGTCGGCCAGCGGCGCAGCCACTGCTCGAACACGGGCAGGACGCGCGCCACCGGGGTCTGCTGCAGCATGAACTCCGAGACCATGACGCGCCACGGCGCGGGGTCCTCACGCCACGGCAGGGCGCGTCGGGCGGAGGCGAACCAGACGTCCAGCCGCCGGTGCAGTTCCGTCGCTGGTGGAGTGGAGACAGCCATGGCGCGTCGATCCTTTCACGAGGAGTGCCGCCGGATACCGTTGGACCGTGGCGAACAGGCGAGTCGGACGGGACGTCTACTGGCGTCGACGCCTGCTCGTCCTCGCCGGACTGATCGCGATCGTCTGGGTGATCCTGCAGATCGTCGGGCTCGTGCGCGGGGACGGCGAGCCGGCGGCGAGCTCGCCGACTCCGACCGCCACGCCGGCGACGTCCGCGTCGCCCACGCCCGAGCCGACTCCCACCGCGCCGGCCGACCAGGTGTCCGTCGAGATCGAGACCGACACGCGTCCGTGCGATCCCACCGACGTCCGCATCCTGCCGTCCGTCGCCGGCGGCCAGTACGCCGGAGAACCAGTCGACGTGGACCTCATGATCACCACGCTCGGCGGATCGGCCTGCACGTTCGAGCCCGACGCCGACCAGCTGCTCGTCGTGATCGACGCGGGCGGCGCACCGATCTACGACTCCTCCGTCTGCCGCGCGGCGTTCCTGCCCGAGGCGGTCGCCGTGCCCGCGGGTTGGGGGACGGTCGTCCCGGTGGAGTGGACCGGACGCGGCTCAGGCACCGGCTGCGGGACCTCGGAGGGGTTCGCGCCGCCCGGCAGCTACACGCTGACGATCGGCACGTACGGCGGTGAGCCGGGATCGACCACGTTCCGCCTGCAGCGGCGCCCGCCCGAGACCCCCCGGACCTCGACCACGCCGCCGACGTCCGCCACGCCGAAGGCGTCGCCCACGCCCAAGCGGCCGAAGTCGACGTCGACCGCGCGCTGACGGCTCAGACGTAGCGTTCGAGGATCGACGACTCCGCCAGCCGGGAGAGTCCGTCGCGGACGCCCCGGGCACGCAGGTCTCCGACGCCGTCGACGGCCTGCAGGTCGTCCAGGCTTGCCGCGAGCAGCCGCTGGAGCGTGCCGAAGTGGGTGATGAGTCGCTCCACGACCGAGGCGGGAAGGCGCGGGATCCGCGCGAGCAGGCGGTAGCCGTGCGGAGACACCGAGGCGTCGAGCGAGTTCGTGTCGCCGATCTGCAGCGCCTCGGCGACGGTGCCCAGATCGAGGACCTGCTGGGAGTCCAGTGCCTCCAACGAGGCCAGCACCTCCTCGACCTGCTCGTCGGCTCCCGCGGGGAGGTAGTCGCGCACCACGAGCGTGCGCTCGGTGTCGACGCCCCCGACGAGCTCGTTGAGCTGCAGGGCCAGCAGTCGACCGTCCGACCCCAGCTCGAGGACGTAGGTGTCGATCTCGTCCGAGATGCGCCGCACCATCTCCAGCCGCTGGGCCACCGCGGTCACGTCGCGCACCGTGACGAGGTCCTCGACCTCCAGCGCCGAGAGTGCGTCGGAGACCTCGTCGAGGCGCGTGCGATAGCGCTCGAGGGTCTGCAGGGCTTGGTTCGCGCGGCTGACCACGGCGGTCGGGTCCTCCAGCACATAGCGGGTGTCGCCGACGTACAGGGCGATCGTGTGCATCGACGCCGAGACCGAGATGACCGGGATGCCGGTCTGACGTGCCACGCGCTCGGCCGTGCGGTGGCGCGTGCCCGACTCGGTCGTCGGGATGGACGGGTCCGGCATCAGGTGGACCGCGGCCCGCAGGATGTGCGAGGCCGAGGAGTCCAGGATGATCGCGCCGTCCATCTTGGCCAGCTCACGCAGTCCGGTGGCCGTGAACGGCACGTCCAGGGCGAAGCCGCCCGTGGAGATCGACTCGACCACGCGGTCGTGACCGATGACGATCAGGGCGCCCGTCCGGCCGCGCATGATGCGCTCGAGCCCCTCGCGCAGGGGAGTTCCGGGCGCGACGGACGAGAGCGTCGTACGCAGATCAGCCACCGCCACGACATCTCCTGTTCTCGCTCCGGGACGATCGGACTCATCTTAGGGGCACGGCCCCACCGGCGGTGACGGTCAGGGCAGGGCGCGCAGGGCCGAGGCCAGATCCGGGGTACGCAGGACCTGCAGGCCGATCCGGGACAGGTCTTCGGTCCCGTTCGGGACGATCGCGTGGGTGAAGCCGATGCGGGAGGCCTCCCGCAGGCGTGCCTCCAGTCCGCGCACGGGCCGCACCTCCCCGGCGAGACCGACCTCGCCGATCGCGACCAGCCCGGCGGGCAGAGGGTCGCCGCCGGCCGCCGAGAGCACCGCGAGGGCGACCGCGAGGTCGACGGCCGGCTCGTGCAGCCGGGCTCCGCCCACCGAGGCCGTGTACACGTCCTGGTTGCTCAGTCCCACGCCGATCTTGGACAGCACCGCCAGCACCATCGCCACTCGCGAGGAGTCCAGGCCGCTGGACGACCGCCGCGGCGACGGGGTCGTGGCAGGGACCGTGAGGGCCTGCACCTCGGCCAGCAGCGGCCGACGCCCCTCCATCGTCACCGTCACGCACGTGCCCGCGACGGGTGACTCGTGACGCGAGACGAACAGACCCGTCGGGTCGGGTACCTCGACGATGCCGTGGTCGACCAGGTCGAAGCAGCCGATCTCGTCGACCGGGCCGAAGCGGTTCTTCGTGGCGCGCAGCAGGCGAAGACGGCTCGTCCGGTCGCCCTCGAACTGCAGCACCACGTCGACGAGGTGCTCGAGCACGCGCGGGCCGGCGACCGAGCCGTCCTTGGTGACGTGACCGACCAGCAGCGTGGCGACGCCCTCGGCCTTGGCCCGACCGATCACCGTCGCGGCCACCTCGCGGACCTGGGTGACTCCGCCGGGCACGCCGTCGACGGCGGACGACCCGATCGTCTGCACCGAGTCCACGATGAGCAGGCTCGGCTTCACCGCGTCGATGTGCGTCAGCAGCCCGCCCAGGTCCGTCTCGGCGGCGAGGAAGAGCTCCTCGGCGAGGGCGCCGGTGCGCTCGGCGCGCAGACGCACCTGGGCGGCGGACTCCTCGCCCGAGACGTACAGCGTGCGCCGGCCGGCGCGGGCCCAGCGGGCGGCGACCTCCAGCAGCAGTGTCGACTTGCCGACGCCCGGCTCGCCGGCCATCAGCATGACCGCCCCCGGCACGACGCCGCCGCCGAGCACGCGATCCAGCTCGGCGATCCCCGAGCCGACCGCGGCCGCCTCGGTCGCCGCGACCTCGGCGATCGGCACCGCAGGGGAGGAGACCGGACCGGCGCCGGTTCGCCCGGTCCGCGACCCACCCACGACGTCGACCGTTCCCCAGGCCTGGCACTCACCGCAGCGGCCGACCCACTTGGAGGTCGTCCAGCCGCACTCGGTACAGGCGAACGCGGAGCTGTTCTTCGGAGGCACGCGCCCAGACTAGGGTCCGGTTCTGACAGTCCGACCGGTCAGAGGCGCACCAGACCGTTCGGCGTCTCGAACTCCGCCGCCAGGATGCCCGGCGCGCCGTGCGGTGCGACCCAGCGGACCTCGATCTGCTCGAGGGCGTCGACGGCCTCCTCGCCCAGCCAGTCGGCCAGACGCTCGGGACTGCCGGCCATCTCGATCGCCGTGAGGGTGATCTGCGAGGGGGCCATCTGGGAGGGGTGCTCGTCCGGATCGTCCCAGCAGACCACGTACGGCAGCTGCGGATCGGCGCGCATCCCGTGCACGCCGATCTGCTGCCAGGTGAGGTTGTACCCGTCGGGACGATGGCGGTTGCCCGGCACCGCGTGACGGCCGATCCGACGCTCGACCGCGGAGATGTCGTCGACCGACACGCACCAGCCCATCCAGCCGCCGCCCTGCTCGGAGCGGGCCTTGACGGCCTGGCCGAAGGGCGCCTTGTCGGACGCGGGATGCTCGAGAGCCTCGACGACCTCGATGTACTGACGATTGGTCAGCGGCAGGATCATGTTGTTGGTCCCGAACCGCGGGTGGACCCCTCCGGCGAGGAAGACCGCGCCGAACTTCTCACTCAACTCGGTCGTGGTCGCCATGAGGCCCTGCGGGCCGACGGCGAACGAAAGATGATCGAGGTGCATACGGCATTGTGACCTCACCTCCACGCCCCGATGTGGTCAGGGTCACCTTTCCTGCGTCCGAGCCGGGTCAGCGAGGGTCGGCCGGGTGGGGAACCGGTCGTCCGTCGGCGAGGAATCGCTCGCAGTGGTCGGCCAGGATCGCGTAGGCGGACTCGCCCATGAGCGCAGTGAGCTCGGCGCGCTGGCTCAGGTAGACCGGCGCGGGGCCGACGTGGGCGTCGGTGTTCGACGAGCAGTACCAGTCCAGGTCCGCACCGCCCGGGCCCCAGCCGGCCCGGGTGTACTCACCGATGGTCACCTCCGTGTACGTCCGCCCGTCGCCGGGATCGACCTCGCGGAACTCCCGCCGCAGGGGGAGCTGCCAGCACACGTCCGGCTTGGTGGCGTGCGGCTCGACCCCGGTCGCCAGCGCGTGGGCGTGCAGGGCGCAGCCGTGGCCGCCGGGGACCCCGCGGGAGTTGTGGAAGATGCAGGCGCCGTCGACGGTGCGGGTCTTGATCTCGCCCTCGCCGTCGCGCTCGGTCCAGCCGTCTCGGCGGCCGACGTCGTGCAGCTCCCATTCGGTCGGGTCGAGGCGCTCGACGACGGCGCCGACGCGCGCCAGGTCGTCCTCGTCGCTGAAGTGCGCGCCGAGGGTGCAGCATCCCGCGTCGGGCGACGTCGCGTAGATGCCCGGGCAGCCCGCGCCGAAGATGCAGGTCCAGCGCGAGGTCAGCCACGTCAGGTCGCAGCGGAACCGCTCGCTCTCGTCGTCGGGGTTCGCGAACTCGACGAAGCTGCGGGGAAAGCCCAACTCGACCTCGGTCACGGGCACAGGGTAGGCCACGGGCCGGCGCACGTAGGGTGGTCACGATGAGTTCGGGGGAGAACGAGATCAGGTCGTGGTGCATGCTCGTCGGCG
The DNA here is from genome assembly GCA_029265505.1 of Aeromicrobium choanae. Classification (GTDB taxonomy): domain Bacteria; phylum Actinomycetota; class Actinomycetes; order Propionibacteriales; family Nocardioidaceae; genus Aeromicrobium; species Aeromicrobium choanae_A. The sequence goes on along the minus strand of JAJUII010000166.1, from coordinate 132 downwards.
CCTCGGCGGCGTCCGCGACGCTCGGGGTCCTGTGGCCCGGCCGGATCCCGGGGGCCGAGATCGCCGTGGTGGCGATGCTCGTAGCCGCCGGGGCGGCGATCGCCTGAACCGTGCTCGGACCGGCTCGACGTG
>JAJUII010000171.1 GCA_029265505.1 Aeromicrobium choanae | reverse complement strand
GTTGCAGTACTGGCAGCAGGACGACAACACCGAAGTCGTGCTGCTGTACCTGGAGTCCATCGGCAACCCGCGCAAGTTCTCCCGCCTCGCCCGACGACTGTCCGAGGTCAAGCCGATCGTCGCGGTCAAGTCCGGTCGATCCACCCAGGGTGTCCCGGTCGGGCACACGGTCCGCCGCAGCTCGGCCCCGCAGCAGGCGGTCGATGCGATGTTCCGCCAGGCCGGCGTGATCCAGGTCGACAACCTCGACGAGATGTTCGACGTCGCCCAGCTGCTGGCCCACCAGCCGCTGCCGCGCGGCAACCGGATCGGCGTGGTCGGCAACTCCGACGCCGTGGCGCTGATCGTGACCGACGCCGCCAAGTCGCAGGGCCTGCAGGTCGCCCCGCCGATCTCGCTGGGCGCCGACGCCGGCGCCGAGGAGTTCGAGGTGGCGATCGAGGCGGCGCTGGCCCGACCCGACATCGACGCCCTGGTCTGCGTCTACACGCCGCCGATCCAGACCGACAGCGACGCCGTCGCCAACGTCCTGGCGGCGATCGGTGAGCAGTCCGACAAGCCGATCGTGTCGACCTTCCTCGCGAGCAAGGGCATCCCGGTGCTGCTGCGCGTCCCGGATCTGCAGGGCGGCTCGGCCGGTCGCGGCTCGGTCCCCTCGTACGCGGCGCCCGAGGCGGCGGTCAAGGCGCTCGCGCGGGCCGTCAACTACGCCGAGTGGGCGTCGCGCGACCACGGCGAGTACCACGTCGCGGCCGAGCACCGCTCCGGCGACGCGAAGGCGCTCATCCGCGACGTGCTGACGATCGCGCCGCGCGGTGCGGTGCTGTCGACCGAGCAGGTCCACTATCTGCTGTCGTGCTACGGCATCGACCTGTGGACGTGGATCAACGTCCACAACAAGGAGGAGGCGATCGCAGCCGGCGAGAAGCTCGGCTGGGACGTCGTGCTCAAGGCCGGCAGCGAACATCTGCGCGCCCGACCCGACCTGGCCCACGTGTGGCGCGGCATCCACGACGCCGAGGACATGGCGACCGCCTGGGACGCGATGCACACCTGGACGGGCATCCGCGCCGACACCACGTTCTTCGTCCAGAGGTCCGCACCCGGCGGCGTGCAGGTGGCGTTCCGTGCCACCGAGGACCGGCTCTTCGGTCCGCTGGTGTCGTTCGGAATCGCCGGGGCGCCGAGCGAGCTGCTGGGGGACCGCACGTACGGGATTCCGCCGCTGACCGACGTGGACGCCCGCGCCATGATCAGCGGCATCCGGGCCGCGCCGCTGCTGTACGGCTACCGGGGCTCCGACCCGGTCGACGTCGCGGGTCTGGAGGACATCGTGCTGCGTCTGGCCGCGCTCAAGGACGACCTGCCCGAGGTCGTCTCGCTCGACCTGGAGCCCGTCCTCGTCCACGCCGAGGGGTACACCGCCCTCAGTGCGCGCGCCAAGGTCATCCCGTCGAAGGACAACCGGGGCGACTGGTACGTGCGGCGGCTGAGCCAGCCCGATGCGTTGGCGGATACGCTGGCCCGGTGACCCAGACCGACAACCGGACGCAAGCGCTGTACGAGGCGATCTCGCGCAGCGGCTACTACCCCGAGATCGTCTCCGGGGCACTCGAGGACGCCCTGGCCGGGGAGCCGGTCGAGGCCTTCGTGGTCCACCACGAGCCGACCTTCGACCGCGACGAGATCCGCCGCCACATGTCCGTGCTGGTGCTGACCCCCACACGGCTGCTGCTGATCCACACCGACGAGCACCCCGGCGACACCCTGCTGCCGAAGCCGTACACCTCCACGTCCGTGGAGACCGTCCCGCTTGGCCGCGTGAGCGGTGTCGTTGTGACCCGGATGGTCTCGGCCCAGAGCCGCCAGCTGGAGGAGGCCCTGCTGACCGTCTCCTGGGGAGCGGTCTCCCGCGTCGAGCTGGAGCCGGCCCGGTGCGACGATCCCGACTGCGACGCAGACCACGGCTACACCGGGTCGATCTCCGGCGACGACTTCTCGCTGCGCCTGAGCACCGCCGCCGAGGGGGGCGCGGCGGTGGAGAACCTGCTGGAGTTCGCCCGCCGGCTGACCGCCGCCACGACGGCCACCGCGAACCGATGACGCTCGGGCGCTTCGGCATCCACGAGGTGCTCTCCTCGGTCGCCGGCGCGATGGCGGTGCCCGGGTTCGACGACGTCATGGGTCTGCCCGCCGCCGAGCGGTACGTCGTGCTCGTCGTCGACGGCATGGGCCGCGAGCTGCTCGACGAGCACGCCGACCTCGCCCCCTTCCTGTCCGGTCTCACCGGCGTGGAGGGGGTCCTGTCGCCGGTCCCGTCCACGACCTCGGTGAGTCTGACCTCGCTCGGCACCGGCCTGCGCCCGGGGACCCACGGGATGGCCGGCTACACCTGTCGGATCCCCGGGACGAACCGGTTCCTCAACACGCTGTCGTGGGACGACTCGATCGATCCCGAGCAATGGCAGCCGCATCGCAACCTGCTGCAGCGGGTGGCCGACGAGCAGGTCTCGGTCACGGTCGTCAACGATCCACGCTTCGAGCACAGCGGGCTCACCCGCTGCAGTCAGCGCGGCGTGCCGTTCGCCGGGGCGAGCCACCCGTGGGATCGGCTCGCGGCGGTGCTCGAGGCCGTCGAGCGTCGAGACCGCTCGCTGGTCTACGCCTACGAGCCGTCGCTGGACCACCACGGACACGGACACGGGGTGGACTCGACCGAGTGGCGCGAGGCGCTGTCGACGATCGACCGCGACATCGCGGACCTGCGCGCCGCGCTCCCGCCGGACGTGGCGCTGCTCGTCACCGCCGACCACGGCATGGTCGACGTCCCGGTCGACGACCGCTTCGACCTGGCTGACCATCCCGAGCTGCGCGAGGACGTCGTGCTCGTGGCGGGGGAGGCGCGGCTCCGCCACCTGCACACCCGCACCGGGGCCGAGGAGGCCGTCGCCGAGCGCTGGCGCGCGGCGCTGGGCGATCGGGTGGAGGTCCGTCTCCGTGACGAGGCTGAGGAGTGGTTCGGCCCCCTCGATCCCGCCGTGCGGGGGCGGTTCGGCGACGTCGTGGTGGCGTCGCTGGACGACTTCGCGGTCTTCGCCTCCGACGCCTTCTCGATCGAGCTGCTGCTGCGCGGATTCCACGGATCGATCACGCCACGCGAGCGGCGCATCCCGGTTCTGGCGGCCGTCTAGGGGACACTGGACGACGTGGCGGAACTGGTCTTCTACTCCGGGACGATGGACTCGGGCAAGAGCACTCTGGCCCTGCAACTCGACCACAACCACCGCGCCCGCGGACGGGTCGGCCGCATCTACGTCTCCCACGACCGTTCCGGGCGTCCGGTGCTGTCGAGTCGTCTGGGGCTGTCGACCCCGGCGGTCGAGGTCGAGCCGGAGCTGAACTTCTGGACCGACGTCGTCGGCCAGCTGACCGCGGGCGGTCGGATCGACTACCTGGTCTGTGACGAGGCGCAGTTCTACACCGCCGAGCAGATCGACCAGCTGGCGAAGATCGCCGACGAGCTCGACCTGGATGTCTACTGCTTCGGCATCCTCACCGACTTCCGGACGCGGCTGTTCACCGGCTCCGCGCGGCTCATCGAGCTGGCCGATCGGGTGCTGCCACTGCAGGTCGAGGCGCTCTGCTGGTGCGGCGCCCGGGCGACCCACAACGCCCGCACGGAGGACGGCCAGATGGTCACCGAGGGCGAGGTCATCGTCGTCGGCGACGTCGAGGACCCGGACCGGCCCACGCCGCAGGTGGGGTACGAGGTGCTGTGCCGTCGGCACCACCGCAAGCGGATGACCGCCGCGCGGGCCAAGGCCGGGGCGCTGTCGCCCGACGTGCTGCCGTTCGACTGATCCGGCTCGGCCGGAGTCAGTCCGAGGAGCCGCCGAACATGATCTCGTCCCAACTCGGGACGGACCGGCGGCCGGGCTTGCGGCGCGCGGGCTTCGGGGTGTCCGGGACCGCCACGCGCGCGTCGAGGCTGTCGTCCTGGGGCGTGGCGACCGGCTCGGTGGCGGTCTCCTCGAAGACGGCCTGCTCGAGGGCGCGACGATCCCGCGCCTCCTTGATGGAGCGCACCGGGGGAGCGACCGAGGCCGCGATCTCGTCGGCGACCATGCCGCCGACGGCCTCCGGGGCGTCGGTGACGAGGTCGGCCAGGGCCATGTCGTGCTGCTCCTGCGTCGCCAGATCGCCCACGAGGTCGCGGGCGGCGTCGTCGTCGGCGATCACGTAGCGGCTCTTGGGATCGAACACGAAGGAGGCGTTGCCCTCCTCCAGGTCGACCGTGACGGTCCAGCGACCGTCCTCGCGTCGCCAGGCGTCCCAACGGGCGTCCTCGGGGTTGATGCCGCGCTCGGCCAGGGCGGAGTCGGCCAGCTCGGCGAGGGCGACCGCGGCACCGCCGACGTGCTTGCGGCGCACCGACGTGGCGCGGGCGGACTGGGCCATCCACTCGCGCTCGGCGATCACCGGCACGGCGAAGCCCTCCACGCGCTCGACCGTGATGCCGGCGGCCTCCGCGACCTCCTCCACGGACTCGCCGCGGCGGATGCGGGCCTGGATGTCTCGGGGTGTGAGCGAACTCTCCATCGGAATCTCCATCTGTCCGGAACGGCTCGAGCCGGCCGGGGTGCGGTCGACGAGCGAGGTGAGGCGGCGGTCGATGCTGAGCCGGAACCGTTCTCCGGTGGTCGCGTCACGTGCGACGAGGAATCGTCCGTCGTCACTCAGACCCACGGTCGCGAGTTCCCGCATGTCGAGCCTCCCCGTGTCGCTGCTGCCACCGACTTCGATGCTAATCGCGTGGCCGGTGAATCGCGGGAGACGCGCCGTGTCGTGACGCAAGTGCCGGCGCGGATGTGCGCGAGCCACGTCACCGGGCGGTGTCCGGTGACGGCAGCGCACCCTCGGGCAGTCGGTAGAACAGTGCGACGGCCGCCACGGTGAGGGCCGCGGCCACCGGAAGGACGAGGCCGACGGGCACCGACAGGTGATCGACGAGGTGGCCGGCGATCGCCGCTCCGGCGGCCGTGCCGGTCGACATGCCGGTGGTGGTCCACGTGAGGGCCTCGGTCAGGCGGCTCCCGGGGACGCTCAGCTCGACCAGGTGCACCGCGGTGATGAGGGTCGGCGAGAGGGTCAGTCCGGCGAGCAGAAAGAACACGCCGAGCCAGACGGTGTTCGGTGCGAACGGCAGTGGTGCGAGGAAGAGCGCCAGGCCGACCGCCGCGAGGCGCAGCCGACGCACCGGGTCGACCGGTGCGGGGAGCGTCCCCACGACGACGCCCGCGACGAGACTGCCGAGCGAGAAGACCGCCAGGATGAGCCCCGCGGCGCCCCACAGCACGCTCCAGAACATCAGC
>JAJUII010000030.1 GCA_029265505.1 Aeromicrobium choanae | reverse complement strand
CGGTCTCCTCGGTCAGCGCGGCGGGGCGGGGCCGCGGTGCCGGCTCGACCGTCTCGGCGGTCGCGAGCAGCGTGTCCACCCACCGCGCCGTCGCGCCGGGGGTCGTCGCGACGTGGTGGGGGAGCACCGCCGCCGCGGCCAGGCGGCCGTGGCGGATCGCGTGCACCTGCCAGCCGTCGTCCGCGGGCGCAGCGGCGACCAGCTCGGGAACCGCGGCGAGCGAGTCCAGGCGCTGGGTCCGTCGGACGGAGCGGACCAAACCCGCCGCCCGGTCCCGCAGGACTGCGGCGTCCTCGTAGCGTTGAGCGGCCGCGAGGTCGGCCATCCGACGCTCCAGATGGGTGACGACCTCGACCGGGTCGCCGGTGATGGCGGCGCGCAGGCGCTCGACCTCGGCGGCGTAGACCTCCGGCGAGACCGAGCCGTCACACGGCGAGAGGCATTGGCCCAGCTCGGCCAGCACGCACGGGCTGCGCCGCGAGACCACCGGGAGTCGCCCGGTGCACTGGCGGATCCGGTAGGCGTCGTGCAGCGTCGCCATCGCCGCCTCCGCCTGGCGGCGGCTGCCGAACGGCCCGATGTGCGTCGCGCCGTCGACCACGCTCCGCACGAGCGAGATCCGCGGCCACGGCTCCTGGGTGATCCGCAGCCACATCGCCCGCTCGGGGAACTTCGAACGCCGGTTGTACGGCGGTCGGTGACGATCGATGAGCCGCAGCTCGCGGACGCGCGCCTCGACGTCGGTGGCGCACACCACCGCCTCGACCCGCTCGGCCAGTGCGATCATCTCGCCCATCCGGGACCGGGTCTCGGCCTTCGTGAAGTACGAGCGCACCCGAGCACGCAGCCGCTTGGACGTGCCGACGTAGAGCACCTCGTCGCGCGCGTCGCGGAACACGTAGACGCCCGGAGCGTCCGGAAGCCCGTCCGCGAGGTGGCGCTTGCGCCGCTGCTGCGGGGTGACCTTGGAGGTGAAGGAGGCGACCTCCTCGACCGTGGAGACGTTCCACGCGCCGAGGCGCTCGAACAGCGCGTGCAGGACGTCGACCGTGGCACGCGCGTCGGTCAGGGCGCGGTGGTCCGGTGTCACGGAGGAGAACCGCGCGGCGAGCGTGGCGAGCTTGACGTTGGGCACTTCGTCGCGCAGCAGCACGCGCCGGGCGATCACCGCGGTGTCGAGCACGTCGAATCCGGGCCAGTCGATCTGCAGCTCGCGTGCCGCATGCTTGAGGAAGCCGACGTCGAAGGGGGCGTTGTGCGCGACCAGGACGCTGCCGCGCGCGAACTCCAGGAAGCTCGGCAGCACCTCGGCGATCCGCGGTGCCTCGATCACCATCTGGTCCGTGATGCCGGTCAGCACGGTGATGAAGGCCGGGATCGACTGGTCCGGGTTGACCAAGGTCTGGAACTCCCCGACGACCTCGCCGGCGCGCACCTTGACCGCACCGATCTCGGTGATCCGCGAGCCCTTGGCCGGCGAGCCGCCGGTGGTCTCCAGGTCGACGACGCAGAACGTGGTGTCGTGCAGCGGCCGCCCGCCCCAGTCGAAGTCCGGATCGTCGAACGCGGGTTGGTGCAGGGCCATGTCGCAGACCGTAGGCGCGTGGTCCGACGAATCCGCGCACCCCAGGCGACCCGCGCGGGTGTCGATGCTCACTCTGTGGCGGTGACCTGGCAACCGAATGGAGGGTGCATGCGGTTGACAGGTCACCGGCCCCTCCCGGGAAGGGTTGAGGACTCACCGCCCTCAGCCAAGGAAGGGTTGACAGGTCACCGCCCCGGAAACTGTCGGAGGAGGGGCCTAGCGTCGCGGGCATGAACCAGACGGAATCCCCATCGCCGCTCGTGGTCGACTGCGACAGCTGCCTCGTGCGCTGTCCGGCCGTGTGCGCCGACTGTGTCGTGTCGGTGCTGCTCGGCCCGCCGAGCGGTGAGGTCACCTTCGACGACGAGGAGCGCGCCGCGCTCGACGCCCTGGCCGAGACCGGCCTGGTCCCTCCGCTGCGCCTCGTGGTGGGAGTCGACGAGCCCCGGACACACCGCGACGCCAGTTGATCGTGCTAGGCGCCGCCGACTACAGTGAGGACTCGTGCCGCCGACGGTGGCACCGCCGAGTCACCGGCGCTCCCGGCCACGCCGTGGGGCGTCGATGAGCCGGGGAACCACGTTCGTGGGGTGAATCGACCGCGTGCGGTCGTAGGGCAAACCGAGGCCCGAACCCGTCAGCTCACCTGGTAGGCGTCGAGGTACACAGGAGTTCATGTGCGCTTTCGCACCACTGCGGCCTGCGCGGCCGCCACGACCTTCGTGGTCGGATCGCTCTTCGCGAGCCCCGCGACCGCCGATCCCGAGGTCACCCGGGCCGACGTCGAGAAGGCCTTCGACCGGGCCGAGGCCGCCAACGAGCGTCTCAACGCCCTGACCGAGCAGGCCGAGGACCTCGACCGGCGCATCGCCGAGGTGAGCCGCGAGATCCGCAAGGTCCGCAAGGTCTACACCGTTCAGCGCGACGAGCTCGGCGCCGACATCGTCCAGCAGCAGCTCGAGCAGCCGCTCGGGCCGACGATCGGCCTGCTGGGCAGCGGCGACCCCGATCTGTTCATCGAGGGTCTCAGCGCGATCGACGCCCTCAACTCGACGCGCGCCGACGCGCTGGAGTCGTTCACCCGGACTCGGGTCGAGCTGGAGAAGCGCCAGGCCCAGCTCGCGGAGTACGAGAAGACTCTCGACGCCAAGGTCGAGCGGGCCGCCGCGACGCGCTCCAAGCTCGAGAAGGCCTACCGCGAGGCCAAGGCCGACCTGGCTCGCCTGAGCGCGGCCGAGCAGGCCCAGATGAACGCCGGCGACACCTCCGCGGTGCCGAACGCCGGCGCGGGCGCGGCCAAGAAGGCGATCGCGTTCGCGATGAGTCAGCTCGGCGACCCGTACGTCTACGGCGGCACCGGTCCGGACGGCTGGGACTGCTCCGGTCTCGTGATGAAGGCCTACGCCGCGGCCGGGGTCTCGCTGCCGCGCGTCGTCGGGCCGCAGATGGCGGCCGGTCGCCGCATCTCGGCCGCCGAGCTGCAGCCCGGTGACCTGGTCGCCTACCCGAGCATGTCCCACATCGGCATCTACCTCGGCGGCGGCAAGGTCATCCACGCGCCCCGCCCGGGCAAGAGCGTCGAGATCACCAGCCTGTCGTCGGGCTTCGGCGTCTACGCCCGCGTCGCCTGACGCAGCACTGACCGACGACGCGGCCCCCGGCGTTCGCCGGGGGCCGCGTCATGGTCGGGTCGCTCAGCGCACGTAGAGCGCTTCGATCGTGTCGTGCAGGTCGCGCAGCACCATGTGGCGGCGGACCTTGAACGACGGCGTGAGGTAGCCGTTCTCCTCGGTCCAGTCCTCGGGCAGGATCACGAACTTGCGGATCGCCTCGGCGCGGGACACCTGACTGTTCGCATCGTCGATCGCCTTCTGGACCTCCTCCCGCAGCTGCGGATCGTCCAGATCGCCCTCCCACGCCTCGCGGTCGATCGTGACGAGCGCCGCCACGAACGGCTTGCCCTCGCCGACGACGAGGCACTGACTCACCAGCGGGTGGGCCCGGACACGATCCTCCAGGATCGCCGGGGAGACGTTCTTGCCGCCGGCGGTGACGATGATCTCCTTCTTGCGGCCGGTGATCTTGACGAAGCCGTCCTCGGTGACCTCGCCGAGGTCGCCGGTGGAGAACCAGCCGTCCTCGCTGAGCACCGCGCGGGTGGCCTGTTCGGCGTGCCAGTAGCCACGGAAGACCTGCGGACCACGGAACTGCAGCTCGCCGTCCTCGGCGACCCGCACCTCGACGCCCGGGAAGGGGACGCCGACCGTGCCGATCCGCTGGGCGCCCGGGTGGTTCACGGTCAGGGCGGCGGTCGTCTCGGTCAGCCCGTAGCCCTCGAAGACGTTGAGCCCCAGGCCGCGGTAGAAGTGCCCGAGCCGGTCGCCCAGTGGCGCCCCGCCCGAGATCGCGTAGCGGGCGCGACCGCCGAGCGCGTTGCGGAGCTTGGTGTAGACGAGCTTGGAGAACAGCGCGTGCTTGAGCTTGAGCGGCAGGGAGGCCTTGCCCGTCTCGGTGGCGCGGCTGTAGGCGATCGCGGTCCGTACCGCGGCGTCGAAGATCTTGCCCTTGCCCTCGGCGTACGCCTTGGCGCTGGCGGAATTGAACACCTTCTCGAAGACTCGGGGCACGGCCAGCACGAACGTCGGCTTGAACGTGCCGAGGTGGTCCACGAGGTTGGCGATGTCGGAGGTGTGGCCGAGCACGGCGCCGTGACGGATCGCGCCGACCTGGATGATGCGGGCGAACACGTGCGCCAGGGGCAGGAAGAGGAGCGTCGACGAGTCACCGGAGAACAGGACCTCGAGGCGTTCGTGGGCGCCTGCGAGCTCGGCGCGGAAATTCGCGTGGGTCAGCTCGCAGCCCTTCGGGCGACCGGTGGTGCCGGACGTGTAGATCAAGGTCGCCAGGTCGCCGGGGACGACGGCGGCTCGGCGCTGCTCCAGATCGGCGTCGCTGACGCCGGCGCCCTCCTGCGCGAGCGCGGTCAGTGCCTCCTCGATCGGACGCACCGACTCCAGCTCAGGAGCCTCCACGCGCGCCTCCTGGATGCGCGCGAGGTGGTCGCCGTCCTCGTGGAAGATGATCTTGGCGCCGGAGTCCTGCAGGATCCAGGCGATCTGGGCGGCCGACGAGGTCTCGTAGATCGGGACGGTGACCGCGCCGATCCACCAGATCGCGTAGTCCAGGACCGTCCACTCGTAGCGGGTCTTGGCCAAGATGGCGACCCGGTCGCCGTGCTCGACACCGGCCGCGATCAGGCCCTTCGCGGCAGCGGTGACCTCCTGGTGGAACCGTCCGAGAGTGACGTCGTTCCACTCGCCGCCGACCAGCCGACGCAGCGCGATCTCGTCGCGGTCGCGGTCCAGGCGGTCGAGGACGTCGAGGCTGAGCGTGCCCCACTGATCGAGCTTGGCAAGGTTGGGATTCTCCTGAGTCACGTACAGCACCGTACTCTCCCGTTCGACGCGGTCAGCACGCCGATACTCTGGTGCGGTGGCGAGGAGGTGGACATGGCACGGACCGTCAGCGACATCGTGATCGATGCGCCTGCCGAGGAGGTCATGGCCGTCGTCGCCGACTTCGCCGACTACCCGCAGTGGGCCACCGGGATGACCGAGGTGACCGTCGTCGCGACGACGCCGGACGGGCGGCCCCGCGATGTGCGATTCGTCGTCGACTCGGCCCCCATCCGGGACACCTTCACGCTGCGCTACGACTGGCACGGTGATCGCCGGGTCTCGTGGTCGTTCGTGCCCGACGAGCAGTCGATGCTCACCGCGATGGACGGCGCCTATGTGCTCGACCCGGTCGCCGGCGGACGCACCCGGGTCACGTACCAGCTCGAGGTCGAGCTCAAGCTGCCGCTGCTGGGGATGCTCAAGCGCAAGGCCGAGAAGGTCATCGTGGACACGGCCCTGAAGGGGCTCAAGCGCCGCGTCGAGAGCCGCGCCCGTGCCTGACCGCCTCGCCGTCGGGGTGGACGTCGGCGGGACGAAGATCGCCGCCGGCGTCGTCGACGAGGACGGCCGGGTGCTCGCCCGGGCCCGTCGCCGGACGCCGACGACCGATCCGGCCGCCGTCCTGGAGGCGATCGCCTCACTCGTCCAGGAGTTCGCGGAGTCGTACCACGTGCGCGCGGTGGGCGTCGGCGCCGCCGGCTACGTCGACGTGACCGGGTCGACGGTCGTGTTCTCACCCCATCTCGCCTGGCGCAACGAGCCGCTGCGCGACGCCCTCGTGCGGCGCACTCGGCTGCCGGTGCTGGTGGACAACGACGCGAACGCCGCCGGCTGGGCCGAATGGCGCTTCGGCGCCGCGCAGAACGAGCCCGACGTCGTCCTGGTCAACCTCGGCACGGGGATCGGCGGGGCGATGGTCCTGGACGGTCGGCTGTACCGCGGCAGCTCGGGCATGGCCGGAGAGTTCGGTCACCAGCGCGTCGTCGAGGACGGCGTGCCCTGCGAGTGCGGCAACCGCGGGTGCTGGGAGCAGTACGCCAGTGGTCGGGTGCTCGAGCGTCGTGCCCGAGCCGCGGTGGTCGAGCAGGCGCCGATCGCCCGCGACCTGGTGGCGACCGCCGGCGCCGCCGAGCTCGTCGACGGCGTGACGGTGGGGCGGCTCGCCGCGACCGGACACCCGCAGGCCGTGGCCTGGGTCGCCGACGTGGGTCGCTGGCTCGGCATCGGTCTGGCGAACCTCGCCGCGGCCCTCGACCCCGGCGTCTTCGTGATCGGCGGCGGCGTCAGCACGAACGGCGAGGTGCTGCTGGAGCCGACACGCCGGGCGTTCGCGGCGCACCTCACCGGCCGTGGCTATCGATCCGAGGCGCGCATCGTCGCCGCGCACCTGGGGCAGGACGCCGGACTCGTGGGGGCCGCCGACCTGGCGCGGCTCAGAGCGCGGCGCCGTCGTCCGGCCAGTCCGGGTTACTCGGCCCGTGGTCCGGCAGTTGCGCGATCAGGTAGACGACCGCGCCGACGACCGCGGCGATGATCGCGAGCACGATCGCCGTCGGCGGGCGCCACGACGCGATCGCGCACAGCACCAGCACCGCCGGGCCGCCGACCACCACGAGCCAGGCCCAGCGCTTGGCGCCCGCGGCGTGCAGACCGGCCGGTCCCACCTCGCGATAGGCGCGCTCCTCGGGGGTCGGCGCGGACTCCCGCTCCAGGGCCTCGCGGCGCAGCCGCTCGATCCGCTCGCGCTCGGCGGCGGCTCGTGCAGCCGCGGCGCGCTCCGCGGCCGCGTCGAAGTCCTCCAGGCCGCTCAGATCGAGGTCGAGGCCTTCGACGATGCGGTCGAAGTCGTCCGACGGGGACGTCGGTTCGTCGGTCACGAGGTCCTCCGGGTCAGTGGGTCGGGGCGTGCCGGGCGAGGAATCGCGCGGACGTCTCCATGATGACCTCGGCGTCATGATCGAGCGTCGCCACGTGGTAACTGTTCGTCAGTTCGACGAGCTCCCGCTCGGGAGAGGACACCTGCTCCATGACCAGTCGGGCGGTCGTCTCGTCGACCACGTGGTCCTCGCGGGAGCGGAACATCAGCAGCGGCGCGGTCACCCGGTCGAGGTTCACGCGCACGTCGCGCCACAGCCGCAGTTGAGATGCGAGCGCCTTCAGCGGGGTGCGGTCATAGCCGATCTCGTCCTGCCCCGGCTTCTTGATGTCGTTGCCGATGCCGGGCAGGGAGGGGACGAACCGGCTGAGCAGCGGCACGAGGTGCAGATCGAGGCGCTTGAGCGCGATGGCCGGGTTCACCAGCACCAGAGCCCCGACGTCGGCGGGACGCTGCTCGGCCAGCCTCAGGGCGAGCGCGCCGCCCATCGACAGTCCGCACACCGCCACCCACTCGCACCGGGAGCGCAGGTCGGTCAGGGCTCGATCGACCTCCCCGTACCAGTCGTGCCAGGTCGTGGTGTTCATCTCCTGCCAGGTCGTGCCGTGACCGGGGAGCCGCGGGACGGTGACGGTCAGCCCCTGTGCGGCCAGCCGACGGCCCCACGGCACCATCGACGCCGGCGAGCCGGTGAACCCGTGACTCAGCAGGACGCCGATCGGGCCGCCCTCGGCATGGAAGGGCTCGGCGCCCGGACGGACGGCGGGGGAGTCGGGGGCACCGGACGCGGTCATGACGACATCGTGCCCCATGTCGCGCGGTCCGCGCGCGTCCCGCGGTAATGTCTCGTGCGTGTTCTACTGGTTCCTCAAGTTCCTCGCGCTGGGTCCGCTGCTCAAGCTGATCTTCCGGCCGTGGGCGGAGGGGACCGAGAACGTCCCGCGCGAGGGCGCGGTGATCCTGGCCAGCAACCATCTGTCGTACAGCGACTGGCTGTTCATGCCGCTGGTCATCCCGCGGCGCGTCACGTTCGTGGCCAAGGCGGAGTACTTCGAGGGCGTCGGTCTCAAGGGCTGGCTTCAGCGGCGCTTCTTCTCCGGCGCCGGTCAGGTGCCGATCGACCGCAGCAGTGGGACCGCGGCGGCCGGGGCGATCCGCACCCAGCTGCGACTCCTCTCCGAGGGCGAGGTGTGCGGCATCTACCCTGAGGGCACGCGCAGCCACGACGGCCGGCTCTACCGCGGCCGCACCGGTGTCGCGCGGCTGGCGCTCGAGGCGAAGGTCCCGGTCATCCCGGTGGCCGTGATCAACACCGACGTGATCGCGCCGCCGGGCAAGATCATCGGCCGCTACGCCCGACCCGGGGTCCGGTTCGGCAAGCCGCTGGACTTCAGTCGGTACGAGGGGATGCAGGACGATCGGTTCATCCTGCGGGCGATCACCGACGAGATCATGTACGAGATCATGCGGCTCTCCGGTCAGGAGTACGTCGACATGTACGCCACGGACGCCAAGCGTCTGGCCAAGGAGCAGGAGAAGCAGGCCGCGAGGGAGCGGGCCCGCGCCGAGGCCGAGGAAGTGATCGACGAGATCGCGGACTGAGCGCGATTTCGGTTTCGTTCGTGCGCTCACGTATCCTTGCGCGGTGAGCATCCCCACCCTTGACGAGCTGCGAGCGATCGGTGCTGCGCAGCAGCCGACGTACCCCGATCTGGAGGCCCGCGACCGTGTCGTGGAGAACCTGCGCAAGATGCCGCCGCTGGTCTTCGCCGGCGAGTGCGACTCCCTGCGCGACAAGATGGCCGCGGTCGCCCGCGGCGAGGCCTTCCTGCTCCAGGGTGGCGACTGCGCCGAGACGTTCGAGGGCGTGACCGCCGACAACGTGCGCAACAAGCTGCGGGTGTTGCTGTCGATGGCCGTGGTGCTGACCTACGCCGCGAGCGTGCCAGTCGTCAAGGTCGGGCGCCTCGCGGGACAGTACGCCAAGCCGCGCTCGAGCGACACCGAGACGCGCGACGGCGTCACCCTGCCGGCGTACCGCGGCGACGCGGTGAACGGCTTCGACTTCACCCCCGAGGCACGCCGGCCCGATCCGCAGCGGCTCATGGAGGTCTACCACGCCTCGAGCGCGACGCTGAACCTCGCACGTGCCTTCACCACGGGCGGCTACGCCGACCTGCGCCAGATGCACGCGTGGAACACCGACTTCGTCCGCAACAGTCCGGTCGGCGAGCGCTACGAGCGCATCGGCGACGAGATCGACCGCGCCCTGGCGTTCATGGACGCGATGGGCGTGGACTCCGAGGCGTTGCACACGGTCGACTTCTACTCCTCGCACGAGGCGCTCATCCTGGAGTACGAGCACGCCCTCACCCGCATCGACCAGCGGACGGGCGATCCCTACGACGTGTCCGGTCACTTCGTGTGGATCGGCGAGCGTACCCGCCAGCTGGACGGCGCCCACGTCGAGCTGCTGAGCCACATCGCCAACCCGATCGGCGTCAAGCTCGGTCCGACGACCACCCCGGACGACGCCCTGGCGCTCTACGAGAAGCTCAATCCCGAGCACGTCCCGGGAAAGGTCACCTTCATCACCCGCTTCGGTGCGGACAAGATCCGTGACCTGCTGCCGGTCCTCGTGGAGAAGGTCACCGCGGCCGGGGCCGAGGTCGCCTGGGTCACCGACCCGATGCACGGCAACACCTTCGCCACCGACAACGGGTACAAGACGCGTGAGTTCGACGCGGTCATCGATGAGGTCCGGGGCTTCTACGAGGTCCACCGTGCGCTGGGCACGAGGCCCGGGGGTCTGCACGTCGAGCTGACCGGCGACGACGTCACCGAGTGCCTCGGCGGCGGGATGCGACTGTCGGCCGACGACCTGGCCCACCGCTACGAGACGCTGTGCGATCCGCGGCTGAACCGCGCGCAGTCCCTGGAGCTGGCGTTCCTCGTCGCGGAGATGCTCGCCGGACGCGCCTGAGCGTCAGGACAGGAAGACCGTCACCGTCGAGCCGCGCTCGACCTTCTTGCCCGCGTTCGTCATCTGGTAGCGGACGCGGGCGTCGTCGCCGGCGAACGGGTTGCGGGTCGCGTTCAGCTTCAGGCCGATCGCCTCGACGGCGGCTCGGGCCTGCTGCTCGGTCATGCCCTTCAGATCGGGCACCGCGACCAGCTCGGGACCCCGGGAGACGACCAGCGTGACGGTGTCCCCGCGGTAGCCGGTCCCGCCGCTCGGGCTCTGCGAGATGATCCGCCCCTCGGGGACGTCGTCGCTGAACTGCTCGCTGACGGCGACCGAGAAGCCGGCCCTCTCCAGGTCGGCGCGGGCCGCGGCGGCCGGTCGGCCGGTGTGGTCGACGATCTCGATGGGCCGGGGGCCCTTGCTCACCACGAGGTCGACCGGGGTGTCGCGCTTGACCCTGTCGCCGACCTTGTGGCTGGACGACTTGATCACGCCGCCGGCGGCGATCTTCTCGCTGTACTCCTCGGTGACCTCGCCGACGGTGAGGTGGAGGCGGCCGAGGACCGTGGCGGCCTCCTCGACGGTCCGACCCTGGATGTTGGGAATCTCGTAGCGCTCCTTGCCCTTGGAGATCGTGAGCGTGATCGTCTCGTCGGGCAGCAGTCGCGAGCCGGGCTCGGGATCGGTGGCGATGACCGCGCCCTTGGCGACGACCTCGGAGAAGGCCGGTTCTCCCTCCGCCACGGTGAATCCGGCCGCCTCGACGGTCTTGGTCGCCTCCTCCCGGCTGAGGGAGATGACGTTCGGCACGGTCTCGTACCGGCCGACCGCGAGGTACCAGCCCGTCAGGGCCGCGCCGCCGAGGACCACCAGGGCCAGCAGGAGCAGCAGCGGCCCGCGTCGGCGGCGACGCGGCGCCCGTCGATCGGGGCCACGGGGCCCGGGCTCCACCGCGGTCGCGCCGAGGGTGGTCGTCGGCTCGGCCACGGTGGTCGTCGGCTGGTGGTCCCAGACGGTGGCGAGTCCGCCGACCGGTGCGGTCGGCTCGACGTCGTCGGGGACGGGGGCGAACGCGGGGTCCTCCGGTGGAGTCGGGCCCGGGGCGGGCAGCAGGTCGCGGGTCAGGTCGGGATCGTCGTCGAGTCCGGCCGCGAGGGCCCGCTGCACCTGCCGCACCTGGTGCAGCAGCACCCGGGCGTCGGGGGAGCGGCGGCCACGGTCGCGGGCCATGGCGCGCAGCACGAGCGCGTCCAAGTAGGGCGGGATGCCGGGCCGCCTCGACGAGGGTGGCTCGACGTCCTCGTGCACGTGCTTGTGCGCCACCTCCAGCGGCGAGTCGCCGGCATGGGGCTTGGCGCCGGTGAGCATCTCGAACAGCATGGCGCCGCAGGCGTACACGTCCGCCCGCGGATCGACGTCCTGGCGGGCGATGATCTCCGGCGCCAGGTACGAGACGGTGCCGACGAGGACCCCCTCGGTGGTGGTGTCGTGATCGTCGGCGCGGGCGAGTCCGAAGTCGGCGAGCTTGACCTCCCCGGTCGTCGAGATCAACACGTTCTCGGGCTTGATGTCGCGGTGCACCAAGCGCGCGTCGTGCGCGACCGAGAGCGCCACGAGGATCGGCTCGAGATACGACAGTGCGCGACGCGGGGCCATCGGCGCCTCGTCGCGCAGCACGTCACGCAGGGTGCGTCCGGGCACGTACTCCATCACCAGGTACGTGGTGTCGCCGTCGATGCCTTGGTCGTAGACCGAGACGATCCCGCGGTGGTTGAGCTTGGCGGCGGCCTGGGCCTCGCGGACGAAGCGGTCGGACACGTCGTCCAGCGCGGCGTCGGGATGCATCACCTTGACCGCGACGACCCGGTCCAGGCGCAGGTCGGTCGCGCGGAACACGCTGGCCATCCCGCCGCGGGCGATCCGCTCGTGGATGACGTAGCGCTGATCGAGCGTGCGCCCGATCAGTTCCTCGTCATCCGTGACGGTCATCTGCAGCCTCCTGAGAACACCTTGATTCTAGGGGGCCACTCTTGCCCCACCGCGTCACGCGCGATCAGCGGACGCGTCGGGTCGCGGCGTCGACGAGGGGTCCGAGGATCGTCCGTCCGCGGGGGCCGAGCGCGTCGATGGCGGTGCGAGTCTGCGCCACCAGTCGGTCGATGTCGTCCTCCACGCGGGCCAGGGCGCCGCTGGAGACGATGAGCTCGCGCAGCTCGTCGACCCCGTCGGCGGTGCCGAGCAGGGCCAGCACACGGGCGTCGCCGTGGACCTGGGCGGTCCGCGCCACGAGGACGGTCCGCTTGCCCTCGCGCAGGTCGTCGCCGGACGGCTTGCCGGTGGCCGCCGGGTCCCCGAAGACGCCGAGCACGTCGTCGCGCAACTGGAACGCCTCGCCGAGCGGGAGCGCGACCGCGGTGAGCGCGGTCAGCAGCTCGTCGTCGCCGCCGGCCAGCGCCGCGCCCACGTGCAGCGGTCGTTCGACGGTGTACTTGGAGGTCTTGAAGCGGATCACGTGGCGGGCCGCATCCACGTCGAGATGGTCGCTGGTCTGGGCCAGGACGTCGAGGTACTGGCCGGAGACCACCTCGGACTTGCAGGCGTCCCACAGGGCGGCGGTGCGGGCGTCCGGCGCCGCTCGGCGCAGGTGCTCGTCGGCCCAGGCCAGCATGAGGTCGCCGAGCAGGATCGCGACGCGAGCGCCGTATTGTGCGGCGTCGCCGATCGCGTCGACGGCTCGATGCCGGGACTCGTAGTCGCGGTGGACGCTGGGGCGACCGCGGCGGGTGTCCGAGCCGTCCATCAGGTCGTCGTGGACCAGGGCGCTGCCCTGCAGCCACTCGAAGGCGGCGCCGGCCTTGGCGATGCGGTCGTCGTGGGGGTCACCGCCGGCCAGGAGCCAGCCGGCGTGGCAGAACGTGGGGCGCAGCATCTTGCCCCCGGAGGTGAACTCCGCCGCCGTGTCGACCAGATCGGCGACGACGGGGTCGACGGCTCCCAGCACGTCCCGGTGCTCGGCGGCGAATCCGGCGAGCTCCCGTGAGACGGCTGTCCGGAATGTGGGATCACCTGCCGGGACGGTCACGCTGGTGAGGATACCGTTGCCGCATGCCTGCCACCGATGCCGCCGAGTACCGCGACCCCATCGCCGAGGCGCTCGCATCGGACCGTCCGGCCGTGTCGTTCGAGTTCTTCCCGCCCAAGGACGACGAGGGCGAGGAGCAGCTGTGGCGCACGATCGCCGACCTGGCGCCGCTGGAGCCGACGTTCGTCTCGGTGACCTACGGCGCGGGGGGCAGCAGCCGGGACCGCACGGTCCGCATCACCGAGCGGATCGCCCGGGAGTCGACCACGCCCCCGGTCGGTCACCTCACCCTGGTCGGGCAGAGCCGCGCCGAGATCGAGCTGGTGCTGAAGCAGTACGTGGCCGCCGGCGTGCGTCATGTGCTCGCGCTGCGCGGCGATCCGGCCGACGGGCCCCGCGCTCCCTGGGAGCCGCACCCCGACGGCATGGACCACGCCATCGAGCTGGTCGAGCTCGCCCGCGAGACGGGCGGCCTGTCGATCGGCGTGGCCGCCTTCCCGGAGGGTCATCCCGACGCGCCGGACCGCGACACCGACGCCGACGTGCTGGTGGCGAAGGCGCGCGCCGGGGCGGAGTTCGCGATCACCCAGATGTTCTTCCGGGCCCGCGACTACTTCGAGCTCGTCGAGCGGGTCCGGGCCCGCGACTGCGAGCTGCCGATCGTCCCGGGCATCATGCCGATCCTCAACGTCGCCCAGATCGCACGGATGGCCGAGCTGTGTGGGGCCGATCTGCCGCGCGAGGTCGTCGAGCGGTTCGAGCCGATCGCCGAGGACCGGGCGGCGGTCCGGGCCACCGGGATCGAGCTGGCCACCCAGCTGTGTCGGGACTTGCTCGACGGCGGGGCCCCGGGTCTGCACTTCATGACGCTGAACCGCTCGCCGGCCACGCGGGAGATCTTCGAGCGGCTGCGCGCCGACGGCTTGGTCTGATCAGCGCCGCGGAGCCGCGCCGATGTGCTCGGCCAGTGCGGCGGTCCCCATGCCGGTGACCTCGAGCGACATGCCCGCCGCGGCGGCCCCGCCCACCAGCCACAAGCCCGGTCGCGGGGAGCGTGCCGGGTGTGGGACCCCGCCGTGCGCCGCGGGCGCGTCGACGGCGGTCACCGCGAAGGCGTCGTCACCGGTGAGCATTCCGTGCTCACGCAGCACCGTCAGCGGGTCGACCTCGGCCGCGGACTCGAGCACCCACCGATCCTCGCCGGAGTGCCAGCCGCGCACCACGGCGCGGTCATGGACCACGAAGTCCTCGGGCAGTCGTCCCCCGCAGAGGCGTACCGCGGTCCAGCGTCGGGTGGGCGGGGGAGCGGGCACGTCCGGATCGGTGCCGGTCGCCCACACCACGAGATCGGCCTCGCGCGCCGATCCGTCCTCGAGCACCACCCCGGTCACGACGTCGTCGCCCCGGGGACGCTCGACCGGGACCGCGGTCTCGATCGTCACCTTGCGCTCGCCCAGGCGGGTCACCAAGGCGTCGGCCAGGCCCGGCAGTCCGCCCGCGAATCGCCAGCGGCCGAAGTTGCGCTCGACGTGGTGCCACACGGCCAGTGCGGCCGGGGAGCGCGGATCGGCGCCGAGCAGATCGACCGCCAGCGGCCTCAGGCGCGGGTCCTTCAGGTTCCGTGCGAGCTCGGTCAGGGTGCGGCCGGACATCGGCGGCTCGACCGGAGAGTCCGGGCCGTGCGTCATTTCCAGCACCTCGCGGCGCAGCAGGTTCCACGGGTCGCCGAGCACGTCGACCCAGGGGGACCACGCGTCGCGGCCGCGGGCCGCGACCACCGCGTCGTGCTGCGCGCCGCGGGTGCCGAACGGCAGGTCGACGGTCACGCCGCGGCGCAGACCCCGCCGTGGCACGACGTGCCGCCGCGGTCCGGCCGGCGTGATGTCGATCAGCGCCGTCATGGGTCGGCCGGACTTGCGGAACAAGTCACGGAACACCCCCGGCAGGGTGACGGTCGGGGGCCCGGCCGTCCAGTGCTCGTCGTCGGGACTCAGCCCCCGCAGCCGACCACCGGGACGGTCGGCGCGCTCGAGCACCGTGACGTCGTGGCGCAGCTTGGCGAGTCGGGCGGCGGCCGAGAGGCCGGCGAAGCCGCCGCCGACCACGAGGATGCGTGCCATGCTCAGGACTCCGTGGGGCGCAGGACGGTGGCCAGGACCATGACGCGACCGTACCGTGAGCGTCGAGGGGGCCGCCGTGTGGGAAGGTGGGCGACATGGGTCCGATCCGAGGCGTTCTGGAGTGGCAGGCGGTGCTCGACGCGCTGGTGCAGGCCGGCGCCGCGCCCGACGGGTCCGGCACGCTCGACGTGCTCGATCTCGGTGGGGGAACGGGACACGACGCCGTCCGTGTCGCGAGCCTGGGCCATCGGGTGATCGTCGTCGATCCGAGTCCGGACGCGCTGGCCGCACTGGGACGTCGCGCCGCCGAGGCGGGCGTCGAGATCGACGGACGCCTGGGGGACACCGGTGACCTGACCGAGCACGTCCCGCCGTCGGGCGTCGACCTGGTGATCTGCCACGGCGTCCTGGAGCACGTGGCCGACCCCGGTGAGGCGGTGGCCGCCGCGCGGGCCGTCCTGCGCCCGTGTGGCTGTCTGTGCGTGGTCGTCGGAGTCGGCGTCGCCGCCGTCGCG
>JAJUII010000123.1 GCA_029265505.1 Aeromicrobium choanae | reverse complement strand
GGAACGCCATCAGCGTCGGAATCGACGTGATCTGGACCGCGGCGGAGAGCTCCTGCTCGGCCTCGGTGTCGATCTTGGCGAACGTCACGTCGGGGTGCCGCTCGCTGGCGGACTCGTACACCGGGGCGAACTGCTGGCACGGGCCACACCAGGAGGCCCACCAGTCCACCAGGGTGATGCCATCACCGGTCACCGTCTCCTGGAACGTCTCGGCGGTCAGATTGATCGTGGTCATGGTGGCCTTTCCATCGGTGGCTGTCGTCTGGTTCAACGATGTGCCCCACTGTGGCATTCCCCTGGTTGCGGCATCATCGGCACATGGACCGCAGGAGCCTGATCGTCGGTGGTGTGGCCCTCGGAACGGCCTGGCTCGCCGGCTGCAGCCGGTCGGACGACCCTCCGGCGCCGCCGACGCCGACCGCGCCCACCCGGCCCTCGCCGTCGGCGAGCGCCGACGACCCTCAGCCGCAGCCGATCGATCCGCGTCTGGACGGCACGATCGCCAGCGGGCTGAACGTGCCGTGGGCGATCGTCTTCCTGTCTGACGGCTCGGCGCTGGTGACGCAGCGTGACGACGCCTCGATCGTGCGCGTGTCGCAGGACGGCGACATCGCCGCGGTCGGAGACGTCCCCGGTGTGGTGCCCGGCGGGGAGGGCGGCCTCCAAGGACTCGCCGTGGCGCCGGACGACGAGTCCGCGCTGTACCTCTACCTCACCGGACCGGAGGACAACCGGGTCGTGCGGGCGGAGTTCGACGGCGAGCGCCTCGGCGCGGTCGAGCCGATCCTGACGGGGCTGCGCAAGGCGTTCAATCACCAGGGCGGCGCGATGGCCTTCGACCGCCGGGGGCACCTGTACGTGGCGGTCGGCGACGCCGCCGACGCGGGGTCGGCCCAGGACCGCCGGGC
This sequence comes from Aeromicrobium choanae, assembly GCA_029265505.1. Lineage (GTDB taxonomy): Bacteria > Actinomycetota > Actinomycetes > Propionibacteriales > Nocardioidaceae > Aeromicrobium > Aeromicrobium choanae_A. The sequence continues at coordinate 6,701 of JAJUII010000123.1, read as the reverse complement.
GCTCAACGGCTCCATCCTGCGGATCGACACCGAGGGGCGGCCGGTCGACGGCAATCCCTTCGGGAACGAGGTGTGGTCCTACGGTCACCGCAACGTCGAGGGGCTGGCGTTCGACGCGGACGGTCGGCTGTGGGCGACGGAGTTCGGCGACAAGGGCGGCGACGAGCTCAATCGCATCGTCAAGGGCGGCAACTACGGGTGGCCGATCGTCGAGGGCGACGCCGGCGACGACCGCTTCGTGCGGCCGCAGGTGACGTGGACCTTCGAGGAGGCCTCGCCGGCGGGCTTGGCCATCAGCGGCGATCACGCCTTCGTGGCGGCACTGCGGGGCAGGCGCCTGTGGCAGGTGCCTCTCGAGGGCGGCTCGGCCCGACGTCCGCGGGACTTCCTGGTCGACGAGCTCGGTCGGCTGCGGTCGGTCGCCGTCGCGCCCGACGGCTCGCTGTGGGTCGGCACCTCCAACACCGACGGTCGGGGCGAGCCGCGACGTGGCGACGATCGGCTCGTCCGCGTGGTGATCTCCCAATGAGACGACTCTGGCCGATGAGCCCGGGTTCCGATATCGTCGGCGGCGGGGGTTGACCTCGGTCTGTCCACGTATGGAGGAATGCAGCGCCTCCGGGCCCAGGCCCGCGTCCAGGTCCGAGCCTTCTCCCGGTCACCGTCCATGTTCGCTTCGGAGACCAGGGCGGTGGCGACCTGTGAGTCCGGCTCCCTCCCGGCACTGACAGCAAGAACCCCACCACCTCGCGGTGGTGGGGTTCTTGGCGTCGGGGATCAGATCGCGCGGATGTTCGCGGCCTGAAGTCCCTTCTGGCCCTGCTCGATGTCGAACTCGACCTTCTGGTTCTCGTTCAGCGAGCGGTAGCCGGTGGCCTGGATCGCGGTGTAGTGCGCGAACACGTCCTCGCCGCCGTCGTCGGGGGCGATGAAGCCGAAGCCCTTGTCGGCGTTGAACCACTTGACGGTTCCGGTGGCCATGGTCAATCTCCTCACTCTTCCAGCGAAGGCCGGACGAGACCTTCACGTCCGGCGGTCGCGACGCACATCCAACACGCGAGAAGGAACCATGCCCCGAGGGGAACTTCATCCTTTTGCTGTCCAACGTCGTGCAACTGCCCACCACCCTACGCCACCCGGCGCCGTCGGTGGCCAGTCCCGCGAGACGGATCTCTGTGGACCGGATGGTGGACATCAGGCGATGCGGCTGTGACTGATGGGACTACATCGGTATAGTCACGAAGAACCACTCTCGTGTGATGAAGTGGATGCCGATCGGTTCGCCGATCTGCAGTGCGGGGGGCGCGCATCCGGGGGGACGGCGCGTCCCCCGCGCCGTTTCGGCGCCGCCCCTCAGAGGTCGTAGTCGATGGTCAGCGGCGCGTGGTCGGACCACCGCTCACCCCAGCTCGGCGCCCGGTCCACCGTCGCGACCCGCGCCGCGGCCGCCAGCTCGGGCGTGGCGATCTGGTAGTCGATCCGCCAGCCGGTGTCGTTGTCGAACGCCTTGCCGCGCATCGACCACCAGGTGTACGGACCCTCCACCGGGCCGGCGAGCCGACGATGGACGTCGTGCCACCCCAAGGGGCCGAAGAACCGGTCGAAGTAGGCGCGCTCCTCGGGCAGGAACCCGGCCTTCTTGAGGTTGCCCCTCCAGTTGCGGATGTCGAGCTCGGTGTGGCCGACGTTGAGGTCGCCGGTGACGAGGGCGTGGCCGTCGCCGGCGACCAGGTCGGTCATGCGCTTGGTCATCTGGTCCAGGAAGCGGTACTTCTCCTCCTGGCGGGGCGTACCGGCCTCACCGGAGTGGACGTACACGCTCGCCACGGTCAGGATCGTGCCGTCGGCCAGCGGCACGTCGGCCTCGATCCAGCGGCCGGAGTCGTCGAAGTAGGCGTCGCCGTTGCCGACACGGTGGGCGATCGGAGCCGTCCGGCTCAGTACGGCCACCCCGGAGCGCCCCTTGGCCGCCGCCTCGGTGTGGACGACGTGGTAGCCGGTGCCCCGGAGGATCTCGTGGACGATCTCGTCGGGCGCCCGCACCTCCTGGAGCGTGATGATGTCGGCGTCGCGTGACGCGAGCCAGTCCTGCATGCCCTTGCGCCACGCGGCGCGGATGCCGTTGACGTTGACGGTGGAGATCCTCAGCACGCCTTGGAGGGTACCTGCCGGGCCCGACCGATCGGCCGGGCGCGCTGGTCAGTCCGAGAACGGCGGACGGTCGTCGAGCCGGATCGAGGTCCGTCCGGCCCAGCGCCACACGCGAGCGGTGAGGTCGCGGTCCTCCTCGGTGACCAGGTTGCCCATGACGCGCAGCGCGATCGTCATCAGTCGATGTGATCGCATCCCGACCGGCCCGGCGGTCGGCAGGAGGCGTGGCACGGTCAGCAGGCCGGCCAGACGGCGCGCGATCGAGAACGCCGGACCGTAGTGCGAGCGCAGGATGGCCGGCCACGAGGTGCCGAGCGCGTCGCCGAGCACGAGCAGCTCGGCGGCGAGGCGACCGGTCTCGAGCCCGTAGTCGATGCCCTCGCCGTTGAGCGGGTTGACGCACCCGGCCGCGTCGCCGACCAGGACCCAGTTCGGACCGGCGACGCCGGACACCGCGCCGCCCATCGGGAGCAGGGCCGACGTCGGCAGCTGCAGGTCCCCGGCCAGGTCCCAGTCCTCGCGGCGCAGACTCGCGTAGTACTCCATGAGCGGCCTGATCTGGATCTTCGCCGGGCGCTTCGCCGTCGCCAGCGCGCCGACACCCAGGTTCACCCGGCCGTCGCCGAGCGGGAAGATCCAGCCGTAGCCGGGCAGCAGCTCGCCGTCCTCGCCCCGCAGTTCCAGGTGCGAGGAGATCCACGGGTCGTCGCCGCGCCCGGACTTGACGTAGCTGCGGCCGGCGACGCCGTACGCGGTCTCGCGGTGCCACTCGCGACCCAGCAGCCGGCCGAGCGGGGACCGCACGCCGTCGGCGACCACGAGTCGGCGGCAGGCGATCCGATGGCGACCCTCGGCGGTCTGGACCAGCACGGCGGTCACGGCGCCGTGCTCGTCGCGCTCCACGTCGACCGCCCGCGCGCCGTCCACGCCCAGCGCGCCGGCGTCGAGCGCGGTCTGGCGGATCCGGGCGTCCAGCTCGGTCCGGGGGACGGCCGAGCCGTGGTCGGGCAGCGAGCCGCCGGGCCACGGCAGCAGCAGCTCCTGGCCGAAGCCCGCCGCCCGCAGACCGCGATTGACGGTGTGGCCCCGCACCCAGTCGCCCAGGTCGAGCCGGTCGAGCTCGGCGATGGCACGCGGGGTCAGACCGTCGCCGCAGGTCTTGTCGCGAGGGAACGTGGCCGCGTCGATCAGGACGGTGTCGAGGCCGAGCCGGGCGGCCCAGGCGGCGGCCGCCGACCCGGCGGGACCGGCCCCGACGACGAGGACGTCGGTGGAGGTCGGCGGGCGCATGGTGCCATTGTCCCATCGAGGACGGTCGGGCGGGGCGGCGGCGTCACCGTGCGAAGATGTTCCCGATGTCCACGTCCTCGCCGCGCCGGCCGACCGTCCGGTTCGCCTCGCGCGGCTCGAGTCACTTCGACGTGCTGCTGGCCGCCTTCTGCGTCGTGCTGGTGGTGTCGAACGTCGTGGCCACCAAGCCCTTGGAGGTCGGCTCCGGCAGTGTCATGCTCGGTCCGGTCCAGCTGTGGCCGCTCGTCCTCGACGGGGGAGTGGTCCTCTTCCCGCTGGCGTACGTGCTCGGCGACGTCATCTCGGAGGTCTACGGACTGCGCGCGGCACGACGGGCGATCTGGACCGGATTCGGCGCGGCGCTGCTGGCGGTCGCGACCTTCTTCGTGGTCCAGGCGCTGCCGCCGGCGGGCTGGTACGAGAACCAAGCGGCGTTCGAGGCCGTGCTCGGTCCGGTCGCCCAGATCGTGACGGCGAGCCTCGCCGGCTACCTGGCCGGGCAGCTTCTCAACTCATGGGTGCTCGTGCGGATGAAGCAGCGCACCGCCGAGCGACGGCTGGTGGCGCGTCTGGTCGGGTCGACCGGTGTCGGCGAGGTCGCCGACACCGTCATCTTCTGCGCCATCGCCGCACCGGCGATCGGCATCGGCGATCCGGGGACGTTCGCGAACTACGTCGTCATGGGCGTGGTCATGAAGGTCGCCGTCGAGCTGCTCGTGATGCCGGTGACCGTGCGGGCCATCGCGTGGCTCAAGCGACGCGAACCGAGCTATTACGCCTCGGATCGCCCCGCCAGGTAGCGGCCCAGCCACTCGGCCTTGAGCTCGGCGAACTCGCCGTTCTCGATGGCCGCACGCATCATGTCCACGAGCCGCACGAAGAACCGCTCGTTGTGGATCGAGCAGAGCGTCGCGGCGTTGCGCTCGCCGGCCTTGAACAGGTGGTGCAGATAGGCCTTGGTGTAGTGGGTGCACGTGTAGCAGTCGCAGCCGTCCTCGATGGGACCGAAGTCGCGGCGCGAGGCCGACACGAGCAGGTTGTAGCGACCCGCCGCGGTGTAGACCCGCGACGAGCGGGCGACCCGGGTCGGCGTCACGCAGTCGAAGGTGTCGCAGCCCGCCTCGACGCCGGCGAACAGGTCCTCCGGCTCGCCGATCCCCAACAGGTGCCGGGGCCGATCCTCGGGCAGCTCCGCGGTGACCCAGCGGACGATCGTGCCGAGGCTCTCCTTCTCGATGGCACCACCGACGCCGAAGCCGTCGAACGGGAGCGAGGCCAGACCGCGGGCCGCGCGTCGGCGCAGGTCCTCGTGCTGGGCGCCCTGGACGACCCCGTACAGCGCCTGGCGGGGTCGGTCCGGATGGGCGGCGCGCAGACGATCGAGCTCGACCAGGCAGCGCTCCGCCCATGCCTGGGTGCGCTCGAGTGACCGCTCCTGGTATGCACGCGAGTTCATCAGCGTGGTCAGCTCGTCGAAGGCGAAGATGATGTCCGCCCCGAGCTGGTGCTGGATGCGCATCGAGACCTCGGGCGTGAACCGGTGCCGGGTGCCGTCGAGGTGGCTCTTGAAGGTGACGCCGTCATCGTCGACGTGGGCCAGACGGTCCTTGCCGGGGGCGATGACGTCGTCGGCCTCGGTGCCGACGGCGTCCATCGCGAGGGTCTTGCGGAAGCCGGCACCCAGACTGAGCACCTGGAAGCCGCCGGAGTCGGTGAAAGTCGGTCCGGGCCAGTTCATGAACGCGCCCAGCCCACCGGCCTCCTCGACGATGTCCGGCCCCGGCTGGAGGTACAGGTGGTAGGCGTTCGCCAGGATCGCCTGGGCGCCCAGGTCGCGCATCGACTCCGGCAGCACGGCCTTGACGGTCGCCTTGGTGCCCACGGGGATGAACGCCGGCGTGCGGATCCGGCCGTGCGGCGTGGTGATGGTGCCCGAGCGTCCGGGCGCGTCCGGGAGGGTGCTTCCGACGGTGAACACCGCCCCATCTTCACAGAGCGCCCCTCACCGCCGCCGCCTCGGCTCGCGGCCGACTCAGTCCTCGGCGCGGTGGACGAGCTCGACGCGGGTCGCGTCGCGCTCGCTGGCGCCCATGGCGGCGGCGATGCGGTGCTGTACGGCGCCCTCCCGGTGGCGGCTCTGCCGATCGAGCGAGAGTCCCAGGGCGGTGCGCGCCCAGGCGCTGGTCGGCTCGAGCTCGACGAGGGTGCGGAAGGCCTGCTCGGCCGGTCCCAGGTGAGCGGCGGCGAAGTGCGCGCGTCCCAGCAGCTCCCAGACCGCCGCGTTGCGCGGCTCGGCCTCGGCCAGGGGCTCCAGCACGCGAGCGGCCTCGCGCGGGAACCGCGAGTCGAGCAGCTCCTCGGCGTAGCGGAACGCCTCGAGCGGCTCCATCGCTCGAATCGACTCCTCGGTCAGCGTGGGCTTCATCCAGATGGTCATGCCGCTCCTCTCCGGACGAGGTCAACCGCGACGGGCGACAGGTTGTTCCCTCAGTCGGTCGGTGGGGCGTCGTCCGGAGGGGCGGAGGTCTCGGCCGCGGGTGGTGCGGTGCTCTCGGTCGGCGGGGCGGTGGTCGGCGCCGGCGCGGTCGTGGGGGCGGTGGTCGGCGTCGGGGAGGTCGAGCTCTCGGTCGTGGGCTCGGGCGAGGGGTCGTCGGCGTCGGGGGACTCGGACGGGCCGGACGGCGAGGGCTGGGGGTCGCGGTCCTGCCACGGCCGCCCGATGACCGGCTTGTCGGCGCGACCGAACGACGTCCCGGTCGCCAGCTCCCAGGTGCCGATCGCGATCAGCGCGGCGACCAGGCCGGCGACCGCCCAGACCAGCACGCGGCGCCACGAGAAGTCCCGTCCGCCGGGACGCTCGCGGGCGCCCTCCTCGGCGACGAACACCTCCGCGTGCTCGTCGCCGTCGTCGTCCTCGCGGCGACGCGTCACGACGGAGCCGGACTCGGTGATCAGGGTCCTGCCGCGGTCGAGCCCGCTGACGTAGATCGCCGAGGCGACCGAGGCGACGAGGCTGCCGACCGCCGCGCCGATCACGGTGCCGGCGACCCCGAGGTGGGAGGCCACCCAGGCGGAGGTCATCGCGGCCAGCGAGCCGGCGATCAGCTGCAGCCAGGACAGGCCGGCGAAGGGACCCTTGCGCATGGGTGCGAGCGTAACGAAGCCGCGAGGACGCGCACGCCCTCGCGGCCTCGCCTCGCTCAGGCGGTGACCCCGGCGAGCACGTCGAGCACGTCCTGCTCGCTGCGGGCGGCCCGCAG
>JAJUII010000114.1 GCA_029265505.1 Aeromicrobium choanae | reverse complement strand
GACTCCACTCCGCTTGGCGCGTTCTGGCGACCGTGTTGGCGGTTGCGGTGCTGGGTTCTGGTTACACACTGGTTACACCAACCAACGAAAAACGGCGACTGACGCTGGAAGACGTCAAAAGACGTTTCCGCAGGTCAGCCGCCGTTTTCGGCAACTACTGACAGAGGGTGAAAACCCTCAAATCAGATGTCGTAGTACAGCTCGAACTCGTGCGGGTGGGGCCGCAGCTGGATCGGCGTGATCTCCTCGTTGCGCTTGTAGTCGATCCACGTCTCGATCAGGTCGTTGGTGAACACGTCACCGACCGTCAGGTACTCGTGATCGTCCTCGAGCGCGTCGAGCACGGCGCCGAGCGACGTCGGAACCATGTCGATCTCGGCGTACTCCTCCGGCGGGAGCTCGTAGATGTTCTTGTCGATCGGGGCGGGCGGCTCGATCTTGTTCTTGATGCCGTCGAGGCCGGCCAGCAGCAGCGCGGAGAACGCCAGGTAGGGGTTGCTGGACGGGTCGGGGCAGCGGAACTCGATGCGCTTGGCCTTCGGGTTCGCGCCGGTGATCGGGATGCGGACGCAGGCCGAGCGGTTGCGGGCCGAGTAGACCAGGGCGATCGGAGCCTCGAAGCCCGGCACGAGGCGGTGGTAGGAGTTCACCGACGGGTTGGTGAACGCCAGCAGGCTCGGCGCGTGCTTGAGGATGCCGCCGATGTACCAGCGGGCGGTGTCCGACAGGCCGCCGTAGCCCGACTCGTCGTAGAACAGCGGCTCGCCGTTGTTCCAGATCGACTGGTGCACGTGCATGCCCGAGCCGTTGTCGCCGAAGATCGGCTTCGGCATGAAGGTCACGGTCTTGTCGGCGGCCCAGGCCGTGTTGCGGACGATGTACTTGAACTTCATCGTGTCGTCCGCGGCCTTGAGCAGCGTGTCGAACTTGTAGTTGATCTCGGCCTGGCCCGCGGTGCCCACCTCGTGGTGACCGCGCTCGACCACGAGGCCGGCACGCTCGAGGTTGGTCATCATGTCGTTGCGCAGATCGGCGAAGCGGTCGGTCGGCTGGACGGGGAAGTAGCCGCCCTTGTAGCGGACCTTGTAGCCGCGGTTCTCGTGGACCTCGTCACCGGTGGACCAGGCCGACTCGACCGACTGGATCTCGTAGTAGCTCTTGTACGCGCTCGTGCCATAGGCGACGCGGTCGAAGATGTAGAATTCGGCCTCGGGAGCGAAGTACGCGGTGTCGCCGATGCCGGTGGTCTTGAGGTACGCCTCGGCCTTGCGGGCGATGTTGCGCGGGTCGCGCGAGTAGGCCTCGCCGGTGATCGGGTCGTGGACGAAGAAGTCCATCGCGATCGTCTTCGGGTTCCGGAACGGATCGATGTACGCCGTGTCCCAGTCCGGCAGCAGCTTCATGTCGGACTGATCGATGGACTGGAAGCCGCGGATGGAGGAGCCGTCGAACGCGACTCCATCGGCGGCGGTTCCCTCGTCGAACGCCGAGATCGGCATCGTCACCTGCTGCTGGATGCCCGGCAGATCGGTGAAGCGGATGTCGATGTACTCGACGCCCTCGTCTCGGACATACTTGAAGAACTCGTCGGCGTTGCCGAACATGTGGCCTCCTCGACCGCGGCGGATATGTCGGTGGACGCGATCTCCCGGCGTCCACCGTTGAGGCTAGGCGGGGGCAGTTTCCCGACCATCACCGCATTGTTACATGCACGTTACGTGGTCCGAGTCTGCCGTGAACGGCCGGTGTCGGTCCGTCGAAGCCCCTCGGTCAATACCGCGGATCGGCGTAGAACACCACGTTCGACCGATGTCGCTTGACCACGTGGACCCCGCGAGGATGCATCATCCCACCGCCGGCTGAGACGTTGCCCTCGATCATCCAGACGTGGTCCCCCTCCACCTTGGACACGATCCCCACGTGTGAGGGCGTGCCCTTGACGAAGTAGCCGATGTAGGCCAGTCGGCCCACCCGCGGCTTGCTCGTCGTGCGGCCACGCTTGCGCTCGGCGCTCACCAGAGCCGGGAAGGACTTCGCCTTGGGCACCGCCTTCGGCTTGCCGGCCGCGTGCGCCAGCCACGAGACGAAGAATCCGCACCACGGGTCGCGCGCCCCGGTGCGCCCGATCCAGCGGTTGTACTTGCTGTGTCGCGGCTTCGGCTCGCGGTACCCGACCTGGGACTTCGCCACCGCGACGAGGTCGGCCGCGCCCCGTTTGGGCGCGGACGCCCAGGTGACCTTCTTCTTGGCCTTCTTGTTGGTGTAGACGGCTCCGGTGCGGAACTGCTGCAGACAGGCGCCCTCGGGCAGGCCGCAGCGGACGTCGCGGGTCGGTGGGCCGAGCACGCCCGTCGGGCCGCCGCGCTTGCGCAGCTGCTTCATCGGCTTGCCACGCACGAGCCACGTCCGCTTCGCCTTCTTGACCAGGGTGCCCTTGGCGTAGTCGCGCCAGACGAGCCCCTTCGCACGCTTCACCGGCCCTTTGGGCTTGCCGAGCAGGAAGCGCAGCGACTTCTCCCGCGAGGCGAGCGAGCGCGAGCCGGTGACCTTCCGGACGGTGATCTTGGGGGACTGGCGGACCTTGCTGACGACGGCGCGGTACGTGCCGTTCCGCGGCTTCGGAGGCGACCACGAGTACCAGCCGTTCGCGGCGGTGCGCACGGTCTTGACCCGGGTCCGTCCCTTCTTCGTGTAGCGGAAGATCCGCACCTTCGCGTTCGCCTGCGGCTTGCCCTTGGTGGTGAGCACTCGTCCGCGCAGCCAGTAGTTCTCCCGGGTGAGGACGCGGGTGTCCACGCCGGAGTTGATCTGGATGGTCACCCATCGCCCGGCGTTCGACGCCGCGGACGCGGACTGCGTCGGCAGGGCGACCAGGGCGAGGATCAGGGCGAGGGCGAGGAGCATGCCGAGGCTGGATCCGGAACGAGGCATGCAGACAGGTTCCACCACGTGCGTCACATGAGCATCCGCACGCCTAGGCTGGTCCCCGTGACCGCACCGGACGAGCCCTCCTTGAAGCGGCGACTGGCCGCGCTGTTCATCGACTGGATCATCGCGGCCCTCTCCGCCGTCGCACTGTTCGGCTTCACCGGAGTCGGCTTCCCGCCGGACGGTCCGCGGGACCAGCTGATCATGAACGGCGTGTTCGTCGTCGAGGTCGCCCTGCTGGTGGGCACCGTGGGCCACTCGATCGGCAAGCGGGTCACGCGTCTGCGGGTGATCGACACCGCGGGTCGCCCGATCGGCGTCGGGCGGGCGCTGCTGCGCACGTTCCTGCTGAGCCTGGTGCTGCCGGCGATCGTGATGACCGAGGACAAGCGCGGACTGCACGACCTGGCGGTCGGCAGCAAGGTGGTCGACGCGGGCTGAGTCAGCCGCGCATCATCTTGCGGGCACCCTTCATGCTCGTGGGGATCGGCCCCCGCGGCATCGGGGCGGCCGGACGCATCGCGTCGAGCGCCTTGAGCTTGTAGAGCACGTCGGTCTGCTGCGCGGGCTTGATCGCCTTGGGCAGCTTCTTGACCGTCTTGACCAGCTTCGGCAGCGGGGTCTCGCCCTCGCCGCGGCCGACGATCAGCGTGGTGACCGGCACCTCGTCGCCGACGATGCGCTCGTGCTTCTTGGCCTCGGAGCCGAGCAGGTTTCGGACCCGCCCGTGGTGACCCTCGCCGATCAGCACCACGCCGGGGCGGCCGACGACGCGGTGGACGACGTCCTGCTGCTTGGTGAACGCGACGGCCGCCTTGACGTTCCACGGATTCCGCAGCATCTGCAGGGCGCCGGCGCCGGCCCCGAGCTGGCCCTCGGCCTGCTCGTACATGGACTTCTCGGCCCGCTTGCCGAACACGATGGTCGTGGTCAGCAGGGAGGTGGTGATCGTCAGCAGGACCGTGAGGATGATCCCGATCCACCCCGTGCCGAACAGCAGCACGCCGAGCGTGGCCACGACGGCGGCGGTCAGGACGAAGACGGCGAGCAGGAGCAGGCCGACGCGCGGCTGCGTGCGCTTCGTCATCTGGTACGCCTGGCGGATCTGCGCCAGGCGGCCGGTGGCAGGTGCGGCGGGGTTGGACATGCGTCCGATTCTACGTCAGGCCCGGGCGTCGATCGCCTGCCGGTACAGCCGTCCCGCGCGGTAGGAGGAGCGCACCAGCGGGCCGGACATGACGCCGGAGAACCCGATCTCCTCGGCCTCGGCCTGCAGCTCGACGAACTCCTCGGGCTTGACCCAGCGCTCCACCGGGTGATGGCGGGCCGAGGGCCGCAGGTACTGGGTGATCGTGATGAGCTCGCAGCCGGCCGCGTGCAGGTCGCGCAGCGCCTGCGAGACCTCCTCGCGCGTCTCGCCGAGGCCCAGGATCAGGTTGGACTTGGTGACCAGCCCGAACCGGCGCGCCTGGCTGAGCACGTCCAGGGACCGCTCGTAGCGGAAGGCCGGCCGGATGCGCTTGAAGATCCGCGGCACCGTCTCGACGTTGTGGGCGAGGACCTCGGGCCGGGACTCGAACACCTCCTCGAGCAGCTCGGGCTTGCCGTTGAAGTCGGGGATCAGGTTCTCCACGCCCGTGTCGGGATTGAGCTCGTGGATCTTGCGGACCGTCTCGGCGTACAGCCAGGCGCCGCCGTCGGGGAGGTCGTCGCGGGCCACGCCGGTGATCGTGGCGTACTTCAGGCCCATCGTCCGGACGCTCTCGGCGACCCGTCGCGGCTCGTCGCGATCGAGGTCGGCGGGCTTGCCGGTGTCGATCTGGCAGAAGTCGCACCGGCGGGTGCACTGCTCGCCGCCGATGAGGAAGGTCGCCTCGCGATCCTCCCAGCACTCGAAGATGTTGGGGCAGCCCGCCTCCTGACAGACGGTGTGCAGGCCCTCGCTCTTCACGAGCTTCATCAGCTCGTTGTACTCCGGTCCCATCTTCGCCCGCGTCTTGATCCAGGCGGGCTTCTTCTCGATCGGGGTCTGCGCGTTGCGAACCTCGAGCCGCAACAGCTTGCGTCCTTCGGGTGCGATGGTCACGTGACCCACCCTACGCGGGATCGGGTGACTCGACCCACGGTGGGAGGACGGACGCAGGAGGGGCCGTCACCGAGGAGATCGAGCGCGCCGCGGTCAGGTCGAGGACGTCAGGAACCCCGGCGGACCGATCCGGACCGGGTCGGGGTCGATGTCGGGCGAGGGCTCGTAGGGGCGCCAGCGCATCAGGTCGTCCAAGTGGGTGATGACCGTCGGCGCGACGTCGACGGGTCGGACGTCGCGGCCGAGCTCCAGATCCATCGAGGTCACGCCCGCGTCGGCGATGCCGCAGGGGATGAAGCGGTCGTACCAGGACATGTCCACGTCGCAGTTGAGGCTGAAGCCGTGCATCGTCACCCCGCGGGAGACGCGGATGCCGATCGCGGCGATCTTGCGCTCCGGACGTCCTGGGGCGGCGGGCAGCCACACGCCCGAGCGGCCCGGCACGCGCCCGCCGGCGATGCCGAACTCGGCGAGCGCTCGGATGAGGGCCTCCTCGATGCGACGCACGTAGTCCACGACGAGCACGTGGGACGGGAGCTTGGTGATGGGGTAGCCGACCAGCTGCCCGGGCCCGTGGAACGTGATCTTGCCGCCGCGGTCGACGTCGACGACCGGGGTGCCGTCCTGAGGACGCTCGTGCGGCTCGGTCCGTTTGCCGGCCGTGTAGACGGGCGGGTGCTCCAACAGCAGCGCGGTGTCGCCGATCCGGTCGGCCACCCGGTCGGCGTGCAGTTCACGCTGGAGCTGCCACGCGCGCGTGTACTCGAGCGCGTCGTCGCCGTACCAGTCCTGGAGGTAACGCACGCGCTCAGCCTACGACCTGTGGACGGTCGATGGACGAATCGGAGGTGTCACGCGACGGTGGGCGGTCATGGGAGCCCTGATCTCGGCCGTGGTGCTGCTGCTCATGCCGTGGACGCCGGCCTGCGACGCCCTCGACGCTCTGGACGTCGTCCGCGCCGAGGCATGGCGGCGCGGTGATCCCGACCTGCTGGCGACGGTGTACGCGGCGGGGGCGGGCACGGCCGACGTCGCCCGACTGGCGGCGTGGGCCGATCGAGGTCTGCGGGTGGAGGGGGCCAGGACGCTGCGGGCTCGCTGCCGCGAGCACGGTCAGGTGGTCCGAGTCGTGGAGCGGCTCGGTCCCGCGACGGCGGTCGGCCCGCACGGCGCACGCCGCCCGTTGCCGCAGGACGGCTGGGACCGACGCCGGATCAGCCTCGACTTCGAGGGCGGACGGTGGCGGATCGTCACCGTGTCGTGAGCGTCAGCGCCCGGTGGCGGTCCGCAGGACCTGTTCCAGATCGGGGTCGGCGAACGTGAAGCCCGAGGACAGCAGGGCCTGGGGCTCGATCCGCAGCGAGCCGAGCAGGTCGTCGGCCAGTCCGCCGAGCGCCAGTCGGATCGCGAACGACGGAGCCGCGAGGAACGCGGGCCGGCGCAGCACACGCCCGAGGGTCTCAGTGAAGTCGCGGTTCGTCCCGACGTGCGGGATCGCGAGGTTGACCGGTCCGCGAACGTCGTGCTCCAGCACGTGGGTCACCGCCGCGACCCAGTCCCGTCGGGAGATCGTCGAGAAGTACTGGCGTCCGTCGCCCAGGCGCGCCCCCAGCCCCGCGCGGAACGGCGGCAGCATGAGCTTCAGGGCGCCCCCGGAGCGATCGAGGACGACCGAGGTCCGCAGCCACGCCACCCGCGCCCCGGCCCGCACGGCCGGCTGGGCGGCGGACTCCCACTGCTGGGCCACCTCGGCGAGGAACCCGGCACCGGGTCCGGACTGCTCGGTCAGCGGCTCGTCGCCGCGGTCCACGCCGTACCAGGACATGCCCGAGCCGGAGAGCAGCGCCGCCGGCTCGGGGGAGGCCGCGACGGCGGTGGCCAGCGTCGTGGTGGCTCCCAGGCGGGAGCGCAGGATCTCCTCGCGGTAGGACCGCGTGCGCGGCCAGCGCGAGATCGGCGCACCCGAGAGGTTGACGACCGCATCGGCGCGGTCGATCACCGCCTGGTCGAGAAGCCCTTCGGCGGGGTTCCACCAGGACTCGCCCGGTCCGGCCGCACGCCGCACGAGGCGGGTGACCTCGTGGCCGCGTTCACGCAGATGAGCGACCAAGGGCGCGCCGAGGAATCCCGACGCGCCCCCGACCACGACGTGCATGGCTCAGCCCAGTTCGCCTTCGAAGGCCCCTGCCTCGAGCCGCTGCTTGATCGCGGTGAGGAAGCGGCCGGCGTCGGCGCCGTCGATGATGCGGTGGTCGTACGTCAGCGCCAGGTAGGCCATCGAGCGGATCGCGAGCGACTCGGAGCCGTCCGGAGCGGTGATGACGACCGGGCGCTTGACGATCGCGCCGACGCCTAGGATCGCGACCTGGGGCTGGTTGATGATCGGCGTGTCGAACAGGGCGCCGTTGCTGCCCAGGTTCGTGATCGAGAACGTGCCGCCGGACAGCTCGTCGGGCAGGATCTTGTTGTTGCGCGTGCGATCGGCGATGTCGGCGATCTTGCGGGCGAGCCCGGCGATGTTGAGGTCGCCGGCGTTCTTGATCGTCGGCGCGAGCAGACCCCGCTCGGTGTCGACCGCGATCGACAGGTGCTCGCCGTCGGGGTAGGTGACCGTCCCGGCCTCCATGTCCAGCGCGGCGTTGAGCTGCGGGTACTGCTTGAGCGCCTCGATCGCGGCCTTGGCGAAGAACGGCAGGTACGTCAGCTTGACGCCCTCGCGCTCGAGGAACGCGTCCTTGTGCGCCTCGCGCAGGCGGACGACCTCGGTCACGTCGACCTCGTGCACCTGGGTGAGCTGGGCCGAGATCTGCAGG
>JAJUII010000212.1 GCA_029265505.1 Aeromicrobium choanae | reverse complement strand
GGACTACGTCGAGGGCCTGGAAGCGGGGATCGAAGGCAGCGACGTCGAGATCGTCGCCCGCGCCACCTACGAGCCGGCGGACACCTCCATCGATGCGCAGGTCACCGACCTCGCGGACTCCGACGCCGACGTCTTCTTCAACGCCAACTCCCAGCACAACCTGGCCGTGCAGTCCCTGCTGCAGGCCCAGCAGCTCGGCTGGACGCCGCGGGTCTTCCTGCCCTCGAACACCTCGAGCGTCTCCGACGTCCTCGAGCCCGGCAGCGCGGACGCCTTCCCCGGCGTGTACACCACCCAGTCCGCCAAGGACCCGAACGATCCGGAGTTCGCCGACGACGAGGAGGTCGTGCAGTTCCAGGAAGACATGGAGCAGTACGCTTCCAACATCACCACGACCTTCGTGCCGCACTGCGCGTGGAGCTACGCCGCCGGAGCCGCCCTCGAGGACGCGTTCACCCGGATGGAGCAGCCCACCCGCGAGAGCTTCATGGAGGCCGTTCGCAGCATCGAAGATCTCGACGCGCCGATGCTGCTCGACGGAGTCACCATCAACACCACCGAGCCCGGTGTCCCACCGATCAGCGACGTCGAGGTCACTGAGTTCAACGGCGAGAAGTACGAGATCACGGACGGCTACTGAGCCGCCCGGTCCCGAGCAGACCGCCTTCCCCGCCCGCCGAGCCGGCGGCCCTCACGCCGGCGAAGGGAGAGCATGTCATGGCAGTGCAGTCAGACACCCAGCCCCAGCAAGCGCACGACGAGCCGGTCACCACCGGCATCTACATCGGTGGCGGTGCCCGCGAGGGCACCGACCACCTGGAGGTCCGGGAGCCGGCCGACCCGTCGGTCGTGATCGGGCGGGCAGCCGCCGCGAGCCGGCAGGACGCCGAGGACGCGGTCGCCGCCGCGAAGGAGGCGTTCCCGGCGTGGTCGGCGCTGACGCCGCAGCAGCGGGCCGAGCAGATCAACGCGGCCATCTCCGGCCTGGAGGCCCACCGCGACGCCGACGCCCGCATCCTCGCTCGGGAGAACGGCAAGATTCTCCCCGAGGCCAGTGTCGACCTGCTGGTGTTCAACATTCGCACCGAACTGGCGACGGCCCTTGCCGACGAGGTCGACGCCACCCACGAGCTGCCCGGACCGCCGGTGACGACCACCGTGGGCTACCAGCCGCTCGGCGTGGTGACGATCATCGTGCCGTTCAACTGGCCCGTCGCCATCCTCGGGGCGTCGCTGCCGCACGCCCTGATGGCCGGCAACACCGTGATCGTCAAACCACCGCCGACGACGCCGCTGGCCACGACCCGAGTGGTCCAGCGGGTGGCCGAGCAGCTCCCGCCGGGGGTGCTCAACGTCGTCACCGGCCGCGATGCCGATATGTCGCCGCTCATCCAGAGCCCGGACGTGGCCAAGGTGTGCTTCACCGGCAGCGTGCGGGGCGGGTCGAAGATCATGGAGCTCGCCGCGCCGTCGTTGACTCGGGTCACGCTCGAGCTGGGCGGCAACGACCCGGCGATCATCCTCGAGGACGCGGTGCTCGACGAAGCCGCCCTGGACCGGCTGTTCGCCGGGATCTTCGACACCACCGGACAGATCTGCATGGCGGCCAAGCGACTCTATGTGCACCGGTCGCGGTACCAGGAGGTCGTCGACGCCCTGACCGAGCGACTGTCTCGCACGGTGCTGGGCCACGCGCTGGCCGAGGGCACGACGATGGGGCCGCTGCATCAGTCGGCGCAGAAGGAGTTCGTCGAGGAGCTCGTCGCCGAGGCCAAGCAGGCCGGCGCCGAGGTGCGCGAGTTCGGCGAGCTGCCCGCGGACTATCCGGACGGGAACTTCGTGCGGCCCTCCCTGGTGCTCGACCCGCCACGCGACCTGCGGGTGGTCACCGAGGAGCAGTTCGGGCCGACGATCCCGGTCATGCCGTTCGACTCCGAGGAGGAGGCCGTCGCGGCGGCGAACGACACCTGGGCGGGGCTGTGCGGCTCGGTCTGGACCGCGGACGCGGAGGCGGCGAACCGCGTCGGCGGTCAGCTCGTCTGCGGCTTCGTGGTCGTCAACGACCACGGCGCGACCCGGCTGGATCTGCGGGCGCCCTTCGGCGGCATGAAGGGCAGCGGAATCGGCCGCGAGCAGGGCATCGAGGGGATCCGGGACTTCCAGGACACCCGCTCCATCGGGCACCTGGCCCTGTGAGCGTCTGTCCCTGAGTCACTGTCGGGTCGCGGTCGACGCCCGCCGGGTGGTGTGTGCCCGACTAGTTCCGGAACGGTGTCCTGAGTGGCCGGAGACCAACGTTTGGGCGTTCGCCTATGGCGCCCCGTTTCGCTCCCCCCTCGTCCCTTTATGGCGCCCAGCCAGCCAGATGGCCAGTCCGTAGGGAACGAGACACACGGCGGCAATCTGCCACCATGACCAAGCGTCGAGAGTCAGGCTGAGTGATCCGATTATCGCCATCCCGACGACGGCGGCAAGCGTCTGTCGAGCTCTTGGGTCCCTCACGAGAAGCAATTTCCTTGCGTGTTGACCGCTACAAGTCGCGGATTTGGCTGCGGAGGGACGCGGATTTGGTAGCAAGTGGTGTTGCGAAGTGATGACGTTGCGTAAGTATTCCTAACCCAACTCACGAAGTTTCTGAGGTTAGAGGCGCCGATGGTGCCGCATGCGGCCTTGAGAACGGCAGCCCATGGATTGGGAATATTGACGATGAGGCAAGAGCCTACGACGATCGCGCCCCCGGCACCGACAATGGCCGCCTTGAGGGTCTTCCACTCATGGCCGAGACCATTGACGGATACTCCCAGCCCGAATGTTAGGCGAGGGTCAGCGACGATTGGGTACGACACGTCGGCGTCTGGTGTCACGACTTGCACCAGGGCACCATCGCGGACCGAGTAGTGAGTTTCAACGGGTTGGCCTGTTGCGTCGCGTGACCATGGGGGGTCTATGGACGCGACCTCAACGGCTATGCCGGAATCTTCGTCGCGAACCTGCAGAGAGGCTGACCGTCGTCGTTCACTGTGGCTTCCGCTGGAGCGGTGTCACGAACTAAGGCTGCGACGTCGTCGCGCTAGATGGATTATCGGTTTCCGCGCCGGCGACACCGGCAGTACCAACAGAAAGGGCGAGGGCTACGCCTCCACTAGTAATCTGCTTCAACCACGGAAAGCTTGTCATGTCATGCCCAACTCGCTGGAATCGGTGGCGCGTCCAGTTCCGCGAGCGACTTTAGGTACGGCTTAGGGGCGCTGGCAATGGCTGCGTGTGGCATGTACCGGCCATGGCAAGAACCTGCCAACATACTCGTGTCCAGTGTTGGTGGTCGTCGGCGGTGTGATCGGTCGGCGGCCCGTGGTGACCGTAGTGCAACTGCAGTTCGGCCAAGAGGGGCGCCATCTGCGCCGTCGTCGATCAGGGCCCCACTCCAGTCCGGCTCTCGGCTCTTGGGCTCAGGGCGCGGGATGATCGACGGTTCCGTGATCGGCACGATCAGTGAGCAGTGAGTCGGCCAGCTCGGGGTGCGCGGCGATCTCCTGCAGCCATCGCCGCGTGCCCTCCGTCATCCACGCCGGGCTGCCCAGCTCGCCCAGGTAACGTGCGACGTCGTCCGCCTCGGCCGCCCGGCGGGCGGCGTGCGTGCGCGTGCCCGCGATCAACCGGGCGACGAGCGCGTCCCCGTCCGGGCCGAGCTCGGCGGCGATCTGGCCGCGCAGCCAGGTGACGGCGCCGGGCCGACCGGTCCGCTCGGCGGCGGTCAACCCTTCGAAGACGAGGCCGGCCAGGCCCTTCATGAACACCGACCGCAGCAGTTTGAGGCCCGCCGCGGTGCCGGCCTGTGGCCCGGCCTGCTCGACCGGGGC
>JAJUII010000086.1 GCA_029265505.1 Aeromicrobium choanae | reverse complement strand
GCGGTCACCGAGCTCCCGCGCGACGGCGACATCCTCGTGTTCCTGCCCGGCGAGCGCGACATCCGCGACACCGCCGAGGTGCTCGAGGGCAGGAACCTCGGCGACGTCGTCCCGCTCTACGGCCGCCTCGCGGCCCACGAGCAGCAGCGCGTGTTCCAGACCGGCCCCCGCCGCCGGATCGTCCTGGCCACCAACGTCGCCGAGACCTCGATCACCGTGCCCGGCATCCGCTATGTCGTCGACCCCGGCCTGGCCCGGATCTCGCGCTTCAGCGCCCGCCTCAAGGTGCAGCGCCTGCCGATCGAGCGCATCTCCCGGGCGAGCGCCGCCCAGCGCGCCGGACGCTGCGGCCGCGTGGCGGACGGGATCTGCATCCGTCTCTACGACGAGGAGGACTTCGAGTCCCGACCCGAGTTCACCGACCCGGAGATCCTGCGCACGAACCTGGCCAGCGTGATCCTGCAGATGGCCGCGCTCGACCTGGGCGACATCCGCGACTTCGGCTTCCTCGACTCGCCGGACCACCGCGCCGTCGCCGACGGGCTCGCCCTGCTGCGCGAGCTCGGGGCGCTCGCTCCGCGTCGCGACGGGACCGACCGGCTGACCAAGCTCGGCCGCACCATGTCACGTCTGCCACTCGATCCGCGGCACGCCCGGATGGTGCTCGCCGCCGACCGCCTCGGCGTGCTCGCCGAGGTCCTCGTGATCGTCGCCGGCCTGTCCATCCAGGACGTCCGCGAGCGGCCCTTGGACAAGCGTCAGCAGGCCGACGCCCTGCACGCCCGGTTCCGCCAGCCGGACTCGGACTTCCTGAGCCTGCTCGCCCTGTGGCGCTATCTGCAGGAGCGTCGCGACGCCCTCTCACACACCAAGTTCCGTCGCCTGTGCCACGACGAGTTCCTGCACTACCTGCGGGTCCGCGAATGGGCCGACGTCCACGCCCAACTGCGCCGCACCGTCCGCGAGATGGGTCTCAAGCCCGGCCGGCTCCGCGAGGAGTCCGACGCCGATGCCATTCACCGGGCGCTGCTGCACGGCCTCCTCTCACACGTCGGTCTGCGCGAGCCGGAGGGTCGCGAGTACCTCGGCGCCCGCGGCGCCAGGTTCGCGATCTTCCCCGGCTCGGGCGTCGCGAAGAAGCCACCGCGCTGGGTGATGGCCGGCGAGCTCGTCGAGACGACGCGGCTGTGGGCCCGTGACGTCGCGCGCATCGACCCCGCCTGGGTCGAGGAGGCCGGCTCCCACCTGCTCAAGCACCAGTACGCCGAACCGCGCTGGTCGGCCCGGCGCGGCACCGCGGTGGCGACGCAACGCTCCACGCTGTACGGCATCCCCGTCGTCGTGGACCGGACCGTCATGCTCAGCAAGCTCGATCCGGCCCTCGCCCGTGAGCTGTTCATCCGCCACGCCCTCGTCGGCGGTGAGTGGCGCACGCACCATCGCTTCTGGAAGCGCAACCAGCGCCGTCTCGCCGAGGTCGAGCAGCTCGAGGAGCGCGTGCGGACGCGCGGCATCCGCGTCGACGACCAGACCCTGGTCGACTTCTACGACGAGCGCCTGCCCGCCGACATCGTCTCGGTGCGCCACTTCGACGCCTGGTGGAAACGGCAGCCGGACAAGTCCCTGCTCGACTTCCCCGACGACCTGTTCTCCGTCGACGTGGACGCCGACGCCTTCCCGACCACCTGGACCTCGCAGAGCGCCGGCTACGACACCGCCTACGAGCTGACCTATCGCTTCGATCCCGCCGCCGGCGACGACGGCGTCACCGTGACGGTCCCGGTCGACGACCTGCTCGCGCTCGACGAGCGCGAGTTCGACGGGGGCGTGCCCGGCCGGCGTCTCGAGCTCGTCACCGAGGTCATCCGCACCCTGCCGAAGGCGGAACGACGCCGGTTCGCCCCCGCCGCCCAGACCGCCGAGCGGGTCCTTCCCGGGCTGGATCCCACCGGCGACCTGCGGCAGGAGCTGTCGCGTGCCCTCGGCGTCTCTGCCGAGCTGATCGACCTGCGCCGTCTGCCGGACCATCTGCGGCCCACCTTCCGCGTCGTGGACGGGGATCGCGAGCTCGCCCGAGGCAAGGACGTCGACGCGCTGCGCCGAGAGCTGGAGCCGCTGCTGCGACGTGAGCTCCAGCAGCGCGCCGAGCAGGAGGAGCGCACCGGCATCACCGCCTGGGACTTCGGTCCTCTGGAGCGCACGATCGTCGCGGGCCGAGTCACCGGCCACCCGGCTGTCGTCGACGAGGGCGACTCGGTGGCGCTGCGCGTGCTGCGCACCGAACAGGAGCAGCGCACCGCCTCGATCCGCGGACAGGCGCGCCTGATCGCCTTGTCGACCGGGTCCCCGGTCACCACGGTGGGGCGGACGCTCTCCCTGCAGGACAAGCTGCTGCTGGCCACCTCACCTCAGGGGGACGCGGCCGCGGTGATCGAGGAGTCCTGGCTCACCGCGCTCGACCACCTCGTCGAACAGCACGGCGGACCGGTCTGGGACGAGGAGTCGTTCGCGCGGCTCCGGGACGCCGTCCGTGCCGACGCCGTGCCCCTCACCGAGCGGATCGTGCGCCAGGTGATCGCGGCGTTGCAGGCCCTCGGCGAGGTCAGCCCCGGAGACGACGAGGCCGGCGAGGACGTCCGGGTGCAGATCTCGTGGCTGATCCATCCCGGCTTCATCCGCGACGCCGGCGCCGAGCATATCGGGCGTCTGGCCGTCTACCTGCGCGCGGCTCGCAAGCGGCTCGTCTCGACGAAGGACCCGGCGCCGCTCTGGGACTTGGAGGCGCGGTTCCACGAGCTGACCCTCGATCTGGGTCCGTGGCGGCGCCTCTCCCCCGAGGTCCAGCGGGTGCGCTGGATGCTCGAGGAGCTGCGGGTCGGCACGTTCGCCCAGGAGCTGCGTGCCGTCGGTCCGGTGTCCGTCAAGCGCGTGCAGAAGGCGCTCGACGAGCTCGCCGCCGCCCTCTGAGGGCGGCGGCGGTGAGAGTCAGCCGACGCCGAGCAGATCGATGACGAAGACCAGCGTGCGACCCGAGAGGCGGTGTCCGCCGCCGGCCGGGCCGTAGGCCAGCTCCGGCGGAGCGATCAGCTTGCGACGTCCGCCGACCTTCATGCCGGGGATGCCCTGCTGCCAGGCGCCGATCAACTGCGGGAGCGGGAAGCGCGCCGACTGGCCGCGGTCCCACGACGAGTCGAACTGCTCGCCGGTCTCGAAGTCGACGCCCACGTAGTGGACGTCGACCACGCCGCCGGCGACCGCTTCGTCGCCGTCGCCGATCGTGATGTCCTCGATGACGAGGTCGGTCGGCGGCGGGCCGGGCGTGAAGTCGACTTCGGGCTTTTCACTCATGTCTGCCATCCTTGCACGCATGCGAGCGACAGTCCTCCACTCCCCCGGCGACATTCGACTCGACACGGTCCCGGACCCGCAGCTGCGTCACGACACGGACGCGATCGTCCGCGTCGTCGCCGCATGCGTCTGCGGCAGCGACCTGTGGCCCTACCGCGGCCTGAACGGCGAGCAGACCGAACCGCAGCAGATCGGACACGAGCACGTCGGCATCGTCGAGCAGGTGGGCGCCGAGGTCGCCGACGTCAAGGTCGGCGACTTTGTCATCGCCCCGTTCAAGCACAGCGACAACACCTGCGTCCACTGCCGCAACGGCGTCCACACCTCCTGCGTCAACGGAGGCTTCTACACCGGATGCCAGGCCGAGCTGGTCCGCGTCCCCAACGCCGACGGCACGCTCGTCACGGTGCCTGGGGAGGTCGACGACGCCCTCGTCCCGCATCTGCTGACGCTCAGCGACGTGTTCCCCACCGGTCACCACTGTGCCGTCAGCGCAGGCGTCACCGCGGGGTCGACGGTCGCGGTCGTCGGTGACGGCGCGGTCGGCCTCAGCGCAGTGCTCGCGGCCAAGCGACTCGGCGCCTCGACCGTGATCGCGATGTCCCGGCACGAGGCACGTCAGCAGATCGCCCGCGAGTTCGGCGCCGACCACATCGTGGAGTCGCGCGGCAAGGAGGGGGCCGCGGAGGTTCGGGAGATCCTCGGCGGCATCGGCGCGGACGCGGTCCTGGAGTGCGTCGGCACTCACGAGTCGATGAAGCAGGCCTTCTTGTCGCTGCGTCCGGGCGGCACCGTCGGCTACGTCGGCGTGCCCCACGGCGTCGAGTTGCCGATCAACGTCATGTTCGGCAACAACTTCGGCCTCGCCGGCGGCGTCGCCCCGGTCCGTGCCTACCTGCCCGAGCTGCTCGCCGAGGTGCTGGACGGGTCGCTGCGTCCGGGGGCCGTCTTCGACCTGACGCTGCCGCTGGAGCGGGTCGCCGACGCCTACCGCAGCATGGACGAACGGGCCGCGATCAAGGTGCTCCTGCGTCCCTGATCGCGGCCCGTCCGCGGGGGTCACTTCAGCTGCGAGCTGTTCAGGCCCAGGATCCTTCGCGCGACGATCAGCTGCTGGATCTGCTGAGTGCCCTCGAAGATGTCGAGGATCTTCGAGTCGCGAGCCCACTTCTCCAGGAACTCGGTCTCGCTGTAGCCGAGGTTCCCGGCGAGCTCGACGCACTTGAGCGTGATCGCGTTGCCGACCCGGCCGGCCTTGGCCTTGGCCATCGACGCCTGCAGCGAGTTCGCCTGGCGGTTGTCCGCCATCCAGGCGGCCTCCAAGGTCATCAGCAGCGCGGCCTCCCAGTCGGCCTCCATCCGCAGGAACTCGGCCACGACGTGCGGCTGGGTGGCCGGCGAGCGGTCGTAGTCGATCGTCAGACCGGACTTCTCGATCAGGTCGCGCATCACCTCGAGCGAGGCGCGCGCGCACCCGACCGCCATGCCAGCGACGAGCGGGCGGGTGTTGTCGAAGGTCGCCATCGCGCCGGCGAAGCCCTTCGAGGTGTCGATCTCCGGGTCGCCCAGCAGGTTCTCGGCCGGGACGCGGCAGTTGTCGAGGACGATGACGGCGGTGTCCGACGCGCGGATGCCGAGCTTGTGCTCGAGGCGCTCGACCCGGATCCCGGGCAGCGACTTGGGCACGACGAACGACTTGATCGCCGCCCGCCCGAGGCTCTTGTCCAGCGTCGCCCAGACGACGACCGCGTCGGACCGCTCCCCGGAGGTGACGAAGATCTTCTCGCCGTTGAGGATGTAGTGGTCGCCGTCCTTGGTGGCGGTGGTCTTGATCGCCGCCGAGTCCGAGCCGAAGCTCGGCTCGGTGATCGCCATCGACGCCCACACGCCCTTGAACCGCTCGAGCTGCTCGTCGGTGGCGACCGAGGCGATCGCCGAGTTGCCCAGGCCTTGGCGCGGCATCGACAGCAGCAGGCCGACATCGCCCCAGCACATCTCGATGATGGAGAGCACCGAGGACATGTTCGAGCCGTTGCGGACGCCGCCCTTGTCCTTGTCGGAGTCCTTGACGCGGACGCCGGCCGCACCGGCGCCCGTGCCGGTGCCGGACTCGTTCATGCCGTCGACGAGCGCCGCCAGCAGATCCAGCTCCTTGGGGTACGTGTGCTCGGCGAGGTCGTACTTGCGCGAGTTGGCCCGCAGGAACTCGGCGGCGACGTCGTGCGCCTGGCGGACGAAGCCGCGGAACTTCTTGGGAGTCTCGAGGTAGATCATGGGTGTTCCGCCCTCAGACGAGGACCGCTCCTTCCATCACGCCGATCGCACGCAGGTCGCGGTACCACCGCTCGACCGGGTGCTCCTTGACGAATCCGTGACCGCCGAGCATCTGGACGCCGTCGGTGCCGATCTTCATGCCGTACTCGGAGGTGAGCCGACGGGCGAGCGCGGCCTCGCGGGCATAGACCTCGCCGCGCTCGGCGCGGGACGCCGCCTTGAGCGTCACCAGACGCATGCCCTCGAGCTCGATCGCCATGTCCGCCACCGTGAAGGCGACCGCCTGGCGGTAGGCGATCGGCTCACCGAACGCCTCGCGGGTGACGACGTACTCCTTGACGTACTCCAGGACCGACTTCGCGGTGCCGAGCGCCAGGCCCGCCCAGGCCAGGCGGGACAGGCGGATCATCTCGCGGTAGTCGTCGACCGATCCGAGGATCGCGTCGGCGCCGACGCGTGCGCCCTCCAAGCTCACCCGCGACAGCCCCGCCGCACGCAGGCCCATGCTCGGGTCCGGCGCGACCGACAGGCCCTCGGTGTTGGCCTCCACGATGACCATCGACGGCCCCCGGCCCTCGACGTCGGCGGCGATCACGAACAGCTCGGCCTCGGCAGCCCGGACCGCGCCGGACTTGAGGCCGTCGAGCACGTAGTCGGCACCGTCGCGGCGGGCCGTGGTGCCGAGGGCGAAGGGGTCGAACATCGGTGTGGGCTCGGCGACGACCAGCGCGGCCGTGGGCACCTCGCCGCCGGTGAACGCGGGCAGATAGGTCTGCTGCTGGCCCTCGGTCCCCCACAGCGAGATCGCCGTGGCGACCGCGGCCGGCGCCATGCACGCGACGGCCTGGCCCATGTCGCCGTGGGCGAGCGCCTCGGCGACCAGCACGCCGGTGACGGCGGAGCGCTCCTCGGACAGCCCACCGAGCGACTCGGGGATGTTGAGCAGCGACAGTCCGAACTCGCTGGTCTGGGCGAGCACCTCCTTGGGCGTGTCGTCGGCCTCGTCGGCGGCCTCGGCGCCCGGACGCAGCACCTCCGAGGCGAACTCCGAGACGACCTCGACGATCATCTGCTGATCCTCGGTGGGCGTCAGGTCGAACACGCCCGTCGCCGCGGTCGCGGTCGGGCGCTCGCCCTTCCCGTCGCCGGAGACCTTCTTGAAGGTCCGCTGTGCGGTGCCGATCGCCTTGAAGCCCGCCTTCGTCCCGCCGTGGACGGCACGCTCGGCGTACTTGCGCAGACCGAACTTGTCGAGTGCCTCGGAGGCGGCCAGCTTGTTCAGGACTCGCAGTCCGTAGGCCATGGGGTCTTTGCCCGCCACGTTCACTCCCTCGGTGTGTAGGGTCGGTCGAAACTGCCATTTACAGTTTCACATACCGAGAGTATCCGAAACCAGGGGGCGCGGCCAGCGATTCGGCGGCTCCGCTCGATTCGTTAGGCTGAAGTGTGCCTGAAACTCCCTCTCCCGCCCAGTCGCGCCCCCTTCCCACCGGCGGCACGGTGCGCCCCATCACCCGGTGGGGAACCCCCGTCATGCACCGCGAGCTGCGCGACGTCACGCAGTTCGACGACGAGCTGGCCGAGCTCGTGGCCGACATGGTCGCGACCATGTACGCCGCCGAGGGCGTCGGCCTGGCGGCCAATCAGGTGGGCGTCGATCTGAAGGTGTTCGTCTTCGATTGCCCCGACGCCGACCAGAACCGGATCACCGGCGTGGTCTGCAACCCGGTGCTCCGCCTGCCGGACGGACCGGATCGCAAGCTCGACGTCGGCGACGAGGGCTGTCTGTCGCTGCCCGGCGCCTTCACCGAGTGCGCACGCCCCGACCACGCCTGGGTCACCGGCGTCGATCACGAGGGCAACCCGGTCGAGTTCGAGGGCACGGGCCTGCTCGCCCGCTGCCTGCAGCACGAGACCGACCACCTCTTCGGCACGGTCTTCGGCGATCGCGTCCCGGAGAAGGCGCGCAAGCGGCTGTACAAGCAGCACCAGCAACTCGCCGACGAGTATCCCGACGACTGGCCCGCCGGGGAGACCGCCCAGGACTGAGGGCGCCCCGGCGCCGCGCCTGGGGAGCACCTCGCGCGAACGGACGGAGCTCCCGATCGAGGTGCGTCGGGCTCAGCTCGACCGCCGTCAGAGCCGGTCACGGCCGGAACTGCCAGCAGGCGATGGCCGTCGAGGCCGCCACGTTGAGCGAGTCGATCCCGGCTGCCATCGGGATGATCACCCGGTGGTCGGCCTCACGTTGCCAGTGCGGGCTCAGACCCGGGCCCTCGGAACCCACGATGACCGCGAGGCGATCGGCCGGGCTCACCCGGTCGATCGGCACGGCGTCCGGGGCGAGCGTCATCGCGTAGGTGGTCAGTCCCGACTCCCGCAGCAGCGCGGGCAGCCCGTACCACTCGTCGATCCGGGCCCAGGGCAGGGAGAACACCGCCCCCATCGCGACCTTGATCGAACGCCGGTAGAGCGGATCGGCGCAGCGAGGAGACAGCAGCACCGCGTCGAACCCGAGTGCCGCGACATTGCGCATGATCGCCCCGATGTTGGTGTGGTCGACGAGGTCCTCGGCGACGAGGACCCGCCGGGCGCCGTCGAGCACCTCCGCGACCGAGCGCTCGGCCGGCCGATACATCGCCGCCAGCGCACCCCGGTGGACGTGGAAGCCGGTGATGGTCTCGATCGACTTCTCGTCGAGCACGTAGACCGGGGCGTCGGTGCCCCCCAGCACGTCCTCCAACGTCGACAGCCATCGCGGGGCGAGCAGCAGCGACTTCGGCTCATGGCCCGCCGCCACGGCGCGACGGATCACCTTCTCGCCCTCCGCGATGTAGATGCCGCGCTCGCGCTCGAGACTCTGGCGGAGCTGGACGTCACGCAGATCGGTGTAGTCGCGCAGACGCGCGTCGTGCGGGTCGTCCACTGCGATCAGCTCGGCCACCGCACTAGGTTAGGACCATGAGCCTCGATCGACCTGTGACACCCGATCCGTACCCGCTGCTTCCCGCGGTGCCCTCGTTCACCGTCGTGAGCGACGACGTGACCGACGGTCAGCCGCTCAAACCCGACCAGGTGCACGCCCACGGGAACACCTCGCCGCACCTCGCCTGGAGTGGCGCCCCCGAAGGAACCAAGTCGTTCGTCGTGACGTGCTTCGATCCCGACGCCCCCATCGTGTCGGGGTTCTGGCACTGGGTCGCCGTCGACATCCCCGCCGACGTCACCGAACTGCCGGCCGGCGCCGGAGCCGGCGACGATTCGCTGCCCGGTGGCGCGTTCCACGTCCGCAATGACGGCGGCGGCCTGAACTTCATGGGCGCAGCTCCCCCGGAGGGCGACCAGGTGCACCGCTACTTCTTCGTCGTCCACGCGGTCGGCGAGGAGACCTTGGGTGTCGACGCGTCCGTCTCCCCCGCCGTGGTCGGTTTCAACCTGGCCTTCAAGACGCTTGGCCGGGCGATCATCCACGGCACCTGGCAGTGGTGAGGCTCAGCGTCGTCGGGCGGTGAACCGGTCGACGACGCTGCAGTTGCCGGCCGTGAAGTAGGTGAACTTGGCCTGCGTCATCTTCTTGCCGACGACGCGCCCGCTGAGACTGGCTGAGTACCAGGAGTTGCCCTGGCGCCACTTCTTCGACGCCTCGACGTAGCCGTGCTTGGGAACCTTCACGGTCGGGAAGGCCAGATTCACGGTCCGGTAGGTCGTGTAGCCGTTGAGGCCACCGCCGCACGACATGCGCAGCCTGATCCCACGGAACTTCGTGACCTTGCCGTTCTTCACGGTGAACGTGAAGGACTTGTCCTTGCTGCGCCACTTGCCGACCGACGGCTTCGCGGGCGCCTTGACGGCCTTGACCTTCACGGTGCG
>JAJUII010000204.1 GCA_029265505.1 Aeromicrobium choanae | reverse complement strand
CCGGCCAACACCGGCAACAACATCCACTTGCTGCGCCTGCCCACGATGATGAGTGCCTTCATCGGCCACGGCGACAGCGACAAGAGCGCCTCGAACAACCCGTTCTCGCGCGTCTACGACGCGCTCGGGGTCGCCGGCGCGGCCGGCGCGGACCGGTACCGCCGCGCCGGGTTGAACATCCCCGAGTCGCAGTTCCGCTTCGTCGGACGCCCGCAGGTCCACGAGATCGAGCCGACGCCGCGGGTCGGCGACGAGCAGATTCCCACCGTCCTGTACGCCCCGACCTGGGAGGGCGTGAACACGCTGCAGGAGTACTCCTCGCTGCGCGCGATCGGCGTGCCCCTGATCGAGGCGCTGATCGCCGACGGCGCGGTGCGGGTCGTCTACAAGCCGCATCCGTTCACCGGACAGCGCGACGCGAAGTACCGCGCCGCGCACGCGGCGATCGTCCAGCGTCTCGAGGCGGCCCGAGCCCGGACGGGTGTGGACCATCGCGTGGTGCGCGGCGGTCCGCTGACGCCGTGGATGAACCAGGCCACCGGCCTGGTCAGCGACATCTCCAGCGTGCTGTCGGACTGGCTCGCCGGGGAGAAGCCGTACGCGGTCTACAACCATCTGGGGCTGCCGACCAAGAGGTTCCGCGAGGAGTTCCCCTCCAGCGCGGCCGCGACGCTGCTCGGCGAGCGCGCCGAGGGGATCGACGTCTTCCTCGACGTCGTCACCGGGCGGGGCCCGGACCTGCTGGCCGAGTACCGCTCGCGTCTGGCGACGTACCTGCTGGGACCGCCCGAGCAGCGCACGCTCGAGGCGTTCGGCGAGGCGGTGACCGCGTTCGTGGCCCGCTCCGAGCGCGAGCGGGCCCTCTACCGGGCGGTCACCCCCGATAGCCTGTAGCGGTGAACTCGACGACCGGTCCACTGGCCATCGCCATCGTCACCTTCAACCGCTCGGCGCTGCTCGACGAGCTGTTGACGAGTGCGGCGGCGATGTCGACCCAGCCCGATCACATCATCGTCGTCGACAACGCCAGCACCGACGACACGCAGGACGTCGTGCGCGCCTGGGAGTCGAAGTTCCCGCCCGGCGTGCTGGTGAACCACCGGATGGACACGAACACCGGCGGGGCCGGGGGCTTCAGCGAAGGCACCCGCGTCGCCCTCGAGCTCGGCGCCGAGTGGGTCTGGCTGATGGACGACGACGTCGAGATCCTGCCCGACGCCCTCGAACGGTTCGCGCCCTGGATGCGGCGGTTCAAGGTGATCCACGGTCGCCGTTACGACGTGGACGGCAGTCCGTTCTACTGGCAGGCCAGGTTCAACCAGTTTCTCGGCGTGCCGCTGCCGTACTCGGTCAAGACGTTCAACACCGACGGCTACGCCGTGACCAACTCCGGCACCTTCGAGGGGATGCTGATCCACGCCGACGTGGTGCGGCGGATCGGCCTGCCCGACCCGCGGTTCTTCATCTCGTGGGACGACGCGATCTACGCCTGGCTGGCGTCCCTGCAGACCGAGGTCGTCTACGTCGACGAGTTCGTCCTGCAGAAGAAGCGCGAGCAGAAGCAGGTCAACCTGGGCCTGCGGCACCTGAACGACTCCAGCCCGCTGGCGAAGTATCACGTGATGCGCAATCGGGCGTACGTCGGCCGCTACTTCGCCGAGCACGGCCGCCTGAACCGGTTCGGCTTCGCGCTCGGCACCGCACTGACCTTCGCCAAGGAGGTCTTCCGGCTCGTCGTCGTCGAGCACTCGCTCACGGGCTTCACCTCGCTGACCCGAGGCTGGCGAGACGGACGACGGATCTGGTCCGACGCCTCGTGGCGGCCGATGCCCGCACTGGAGGTCGGCGATGACTGACGTGCTGGTGGTCGGCTCCGGATTCTTCGGACTGACCGTGGCGGAGCGACTGGCCCACGACCCGGGACTGAAGGTGCACGTGATCGAGCGCCGGTCCCATCTGGGCGGCAACGCCTACAGCGAGGCCGAGCCGACGACCGGCATCGAGGTCCACCGCTACGGCGCCCACCTCTTCCACACCTCCAACGAACGGGTCTGGGAGTACGTCAACCGCTTCACGAGCTTCACCGACTATCGCCACCACGTCTTCACGACGTACCGCGGCGAGGTGTTCTCGATGCCGATCAACCTCGGCACGATCAACCAGTTCACCCGTTCGGCGATGTCGCCGACCGAGGCCCGGGCCTGGGTCGCCGAGCAGGCCGGCGCCGTCGACGGCGCGACGGCGGAGAACCTCGAGGAGAAGGCGATCAGCCTCATCGGGCGGCCGCTGTACGAGGCGTTCATCCGCGGCTACACCGCCAAGCAGTGGCAGACCGACCCGACCGAGCTCAGCGCCGACATCATCACCCGCCTCCCGGTGCGCTACACGTACGACAACCGCTACTTCAACGACCGGTACGAGGGCCTGCCGGTCGACGGGTACACGGCGTGGCTGGAGCGGATGGCCGATCACCCGAACATCACGATCTCGCTCGACACGGACTTCTTCGACAGCTCGCAGCCGTTCCACAAGCAGGCCTGCGTCGGACGCCTGCCGATCGTCTACACCGGGCCGGTCGACCGCTACTTCGACCATGTCCACGGGCCGCTGAGCTGGCGGACCCTGGACTTCGAGTCCGAGGTCCTGCCGATCGGCGACTTCCAGGGCACCTCGGTGATGAACTACGCCGACGAGGACGTGCCCTACACCCGGATCCACGAGTTCCGGCACTTCCACCCCGAGCGGGACTATCCCGACGACGCGACCGTCATCATGCGCGAGTTCAGCCGGTTCGCCCGCGCCGGAACCGACGACGAGCCGTACTACCCGGTCAACACGCCCGCCGACCGTCAGGCGCTGCTCGCCTACCGCGAGCTCGCCGCGGCCGAGCCGGACGTGCACTTCGGCGGACGCCTGGGCACCTACCAGTACCTCGACATGCACATGGCGATCGCCTCGGCGCTGTCGATGGTCGACAACGTCCTGCGACCGAGGCTGGTCCGTGGCTGAATCGCGGATCGGCCCGGGCGCGCGGCTGAGGCAGTGGTTGATCGAGCGGGTGCGACGCTCGCGGTTCCTCCCGGTCGGCGTGCCCGACAAGCGCACCGACACCGACCGGCTCGGCCGCCCGTTCACCGGCGCGGTCCTGGTCTACTTCCCCAACGGCGCCGACGCCCTCTACCAGCTGCGACCGTGGCTGCCGGCGCTGCGGGCGCTCGACGCGGCGCACGGCGTCACGGTCGTGTTCAAGGACTCGCGCACCGCGGCGATCGTGCGGCGCGAGTCCGGCCTCGACTGCGTGACCCTGGCCCGCTACGGCCAGCTCGACGAGATCCTCGCGGTCAGCGAGGTCAAGCTCGCCCTGTACGTCAACCACGATCCGATCAACTTCGAGTGCCTGCGCTTCACCTCGCTGGTGCACGTGTACCTGGGGCACGGCGACAGCGACAAGGGCGTCTCGGTCTCGAACCAGATCAAGGCGTACGACTTCTGCTTCCTGGCCGGTCAGGCGGCGCTCGACCGGACGAGCGCCGCGGTGATGCTCTACGACGCGCCGGCACGGTCGGTGCTGATCGGCCAGCCCCAACTCGACGTCCCGGCGCCGGAGCCGCAGCCGGACCCCACCCGCCCGACGGTGCTGTACGCGCCGACATGGGAGGCCTCCCAGCCGTCGGTCTCCTACGGCTCGCTGATCAGTCACGGCGCGGCGATCCTCGACGCCCTCGCCGGCGACTACCGGGTGATCTACCGGCCTCACCCCCTCAACGGCGTGATCGACCCGGACTACGGGCGGGCCGACGCCGCGATCCGCGAGCGCGCCGAGCGCGGCGACACCGACGTCCCCCTCGAACGGTCCTTCGCCGACGCCGACCTGTTGATCACCGACGTCTCGGCGGTGGTGCTCCATTGGCTGCCGAGCGGCAAGCCCCTGCTGGTCTGCCGCCCGCGCGTTCCGGTCCCGCCCTCACGGCTCATGCAGACCCTCCCGCTGCTCGACGAGGACGCGGACGTCGCCAGCCTCGTGGCCGAGCACCTGCACGCCGACCCGACCGCCGCGGCACGACGGGACCTGGTCCGGTACTACCTCGGCGACACCACGCCCGGGGCCGCGACCGAGCGGTTCGTGGGAGCCTGCACCGATCTCATCGCGCTGCGCGATCGCAGGTGGGCCGAGCACGTCGCACGCGGCGCGACCGGCCCCTGAGCCGGGCTCCGCGGACACGCCGGATCCGACACCTAGACTCGGTCGCGTCGGCCGGTGTGGCGGAATGGGAGACGCGCCAGGTTTAGGTCCTGGTGTCCTTCGG
>JAJUII010000112.1 GCA_029265505.1 Aeromicrobium choanae | reverse complement strand
GTCGTCGCCGCGGCCCAGGCCGCCGGGGTGACGATGTACGTCACCGGGACGCGCCACTTCTTCCACTGAGCACGCGGCTGCGAGCGGCCTCCAGCGTCCGCAGGGCGGTCTCCTCGTCGGCGAGGTGACCGACCGCGATCGCCCGGATGAGGCGGACGATCCTCGCGGACTCCTCGGGCTCGGAGTGGACGCCGGCCGAGCGGCGCAGAGCGACCCCCGCGATCCCGGCGACGAGGTCCTCGGCGAGCGCCTCGGGGTCGTCGATCCCGATCCGCCCGATCTCGGCCGCGAGCACCTCGACCGCCTTGGTCAGGGCCCGCGCCGCGGCCGGGCGCAGCTCGGGATCGCTCGCCGCGCCGACGAGGACCGCCAGCTGGCGTCGGGCGACCTCCGGCGGGCGGGCCGCGAAGACCGCGGCGGCGAACTGCGTGGCCGTCTCCGTCGAGGCGTCCTCCACCGCGCCGTGGGCGTCGAAGCTGGTCAGGTTCTCCATCGATGCGAGCCAGCCGTCGATGTGCTGCTGCAGCGCGGCGCGCAGCAGCTCGTCGATCGTCTCGAAGTAGTAGGTCGTGGCCGCCGACGGCAGGCCCGCCGCAGCGGCCACCGCCCGATGGGTGACTGCCCGCGACCCGCCCTCCACGAACAGGTCGACCGCGGCCTGGAGCAGGGCCTCGCGTCGCTGGCGACTGCGCTCTTGGGTGAGTCGTGCCCGGGGGGTCGGCATGATCGGCAGTCTAGGGGTGCCGTCGGGCCGCCACGGACGGTCCACGCAGGGGGACGGCCCGCGGCCGATCGCCGCGCCACCGGTGTGGCGCGGCGATCGGACATGAAAGACTCGGAGCGTGACCGCCCAGAACCTCGACGGCAAGGCCGTCGCCGCCACGATCAAGTCCGAGCTTCGTGAACGAGTCGCCGCGCTGCGCGCGCGAGGGGTCACCCCCGGCCTGGGGACGATCCTCGTCGGCGACGACCCGGCCAGCCGCTGGTACGTCGGCGCCAAGCACCGGGACTGCGCCGAGGTCGGCATCGAGTCGATCCGCATCGACCTGCCCGCCGACGCCACCCAGGCCGAGGTCGAGGCCGCCGTCGACCGCCTCAACGCCGACCCGGCGTGCACGCTCTACATCGTCCAGCTCCCCCTGCCCGATCACCTGGACGAGAACGCCGTCATCGGTCGGATCGACCCGGCCAAGGACGCCGACGGCCTGCATCCGACGAACCTCGGCTGGCTCGTGCTGGGCAAGCCGGCGCCGCTGCCGTGCACCCCGCGGGGCATGGTCGAGCTGCTGCGCCGCCATGACATCCCGATCGCGGGCCAGCACGTGGTGGTCGTCGGTCGCGGCATCACCGTCGGCCGCCCGATGGGCCTACTGCTGACCCGACGCAGCGAGAACGCCACCGTGACGCTGTGCCACACCGGCACGCGCGACCTCGCGGCGGAGGTGCGTCGCGCCGACATCGTCATCGCCGCGGCCGGCGTGCCCGGGATCATCACCGGCGACATGGTCAAGCCGGGTGCGGTCCTGCTCGACGTGGGCGTCAGCCGCGATGAGGAGGGCAAGATCGTCGGTGACCTCGCGCCGGACGTGTGGGAGCGCGCCGGCTGGGTGACGCCGAACCCCGGCGGCGTCGGACCGATGACCCGGGCGATGCTGCTGAGCAACGTCGTCGACTTCAGCGAGCTCGCGGCGGAGGCCGCCGGGTGAGACTCCCCCGTAGCCACGGATCGCGGGTCTACCTGACGCACCTGCTGGCCGTCACGACCGGGCTCGTCCTGGTCGTGACCGGACCTTGGCGGGCCGGGTTGCTCGTGATCGGTGCGTCCTTCGTCGTGGCTGCGGCGTTCCGGACCGTCATCGGCCAGGACCACACCGGGATGCTGCGGGTGCGCGGCAAGGTCTTCGACGTGGTCTGGATGGGCTTCCTGGGCGTCTCGCTGATGACGCTGGCGCTCGTCGTGCCCGGCTGACGGACGGCCCGGACATGCGAGACGGGGTCGCCCCGGAGGGCGACCCCGTCGTGTCGGAGCGAGGACTCAGATCAGGCCGAGCTCGGTCACCGCGTCGCGCTCCTCGATGAGCTCGGCGACGCTGGCGTCGATCTTCGACCGGCTGAAGTCGTCGATCTCCAAGCCCTGGACGATCTCCCAGTCGCCGTTGCGGGTCGTCACCGGGAAGGAGCTGATGATGCCCTCCGGGACGCCGTAGGAGCCGTCGGAGGCCACGGCCATCGAGACCCAGTCGCCCTCCGGCGTGCCGGTCAGCCAGTCACGGGCGGCGTCGATCGTGGCCGAGGCGGCCGAGGCGGCGCTGGACGCCCCGCGGGCCTCGATGATCGCGGCGCCACGCTTGGCGACGGTCGGGATGAAGTCGTTCTCGATCCAGTCCTGGTCGTCGACGACCTCGGCCGCGTTGCGACCGTTGATCTCGGCGTGGAACAGGTCCGGGTACTGGGTGGCCGAGTGGTTGCCCCAGATCGTCATCTTCTTGATGTCGGAGACCTTCGCGCCCGTCTTCGCGGCGAGCTGGCTGATCGCGCGGTTGTGGTCCAGGCGGGTCAGGGCGCTGAAGCGCTCGGCCGGGATGTCGGGCGCGTTCTTCATCGCGATGAGCGCGTTGGTGTTGGCCGGGTTGCCGGTGACGCCGATGCGGACGTCGTCGGCGGCCACGTCGTTGAGCGCCTTGCCCTGAGCGGTGAAGATCGCGCCGTTGGCCTCGAGGAGATCACCGCGCTCCATGCCCTTGGTGCGCGGGCGGGCGCCGACGAGCAGCGCCAGGTTGGCGCCGTCGAAGATGTGGCGGGGATCGTCGCCGATCTCGACCGAGTCGAGGGTCGGGAACGCGCAGTCGTCGAGCTCCATGACGACACCCTCCAGCGCCTTGAGCGCCGGGGTGATCTCGAGAAGTCGGAGCTGGATGGGGGTGTCCGGGCCGAGCAGCGAACCGCTGGCCAGACGGAAGAGAAGGCTGTAGCCGATCTGACCGGCGGCGCCGGTCACGGCCACCTTGACAGGAGAGGTGCTCACGTCGATGTGCTCCTTGTGTGGGGTGTCTGGAATCGAAACTAGCGCAGCCCGATTCCGGCGTCACCACCGCCCGGTCACAGGTCGTCGGTCTCGTTCTCCAGCGACATCCAGTCGCTCGACTCGTGCACCTGCGTGGCGCCGCCCCGGGTGACGTGGAGCGACCCGTCGACGGCGTGGATCTCGTACGTGGTGCCGTCGTGGTCGGCCACGTAGGCGTCCTGACGCCAGTCGTAGTCGCCGGGCAGGTCGAGGAGGTCGGCGCCGTCCGGCTTGATGACGACGCGGAAGTCGTCCCCGACCGCGTTGCGACCGCAGACCGACACCTTGCCGCCCGCGGTCGTGGACTTGTAGAGGATCACCGGGAACTTGCCGCCGCAGCCCAGGGACAGTCCCTGTCGCCGCTGCTGCTGGTGGGTGACCGGCGGCTCCCCGCAGTCAGGGAGCAGCGTCTCGCCGGTGCCCTCGGGGTCGCCGAGCGTGCTCTCGTCGTCGCAGGCGGTGACCTCGACCGTGGGCTCGGTGGTCGGCTCGCTCCGTGGGGCCGGCACGTCGCGGGACGGCTCGACGCTCAGTGTCTCGACCGGCGTCGGAGTGCCGGCCGGCTCGTCCGACGCGCGGTCGTCGGTGTCGCCGGAGGACACCAGGTACCAGCCGAACGCCCCGAGCGTGAGCACGACGGCCAGGACGGCGACCGTGGTCCGCAGGGCTCCCGAGTTCATCGCTCCACCCTAACCGCAGCCCCGACGATCCCGGCAATCCGCGCGTCGGGCCGACTCACTCCCACTCGATCGTTCCGGGCGGCTTGCTCGTCACGTCGAGGACCACGCGGTTGACCTCGTCGACCTCGTTGGTGATCCGGGTCGAGATCCGCTCCAGCACCTCGTAGGGCAGCCGGCTCCAGTCGGCGGTCATGGCGTCCTCGCTGGAGACCGGTCGCAGCACGATCGGGTGCCCGTAGGTGCGGCCGTCGCCCTGGACGCCGACCGAGCGGACGTCGGCGAGCAGCACGACCGGGAATTGCCAGATCTGCGCGTCCAGTCCGGCGGCGGTGGTCTCCTCGCGGACGATCGCGTCGGCCTTGCGGAGGATGTCGAGGCGCTCTCGGCTCACGGCGCCGACGATGCGGATCGCCAGACCCGGCCCGGGGAAGGGGTGGCGGGACACGATCGCCTCGGGGATGCCGAGCTGGCGCCCGACCTGGCGCACCTCGTCCTTGAACAGGGTGCGCAGCGGCTCGATGAGGCTGAACTGCAGATCGTCGGGCAGACCGCCGACGTTGTGGTGGCTCTTGATGTTGGCGGCGCCCTCGCCGCCGCCGGACTCCACCACGTCGGGGTACAGGGTGCCTTGGACGAGGAACTTCACCGGCGGGCCGGGCGTGGCCATGATCTCGCGCTCGGCTCCCTCGAACGCACGGATGAACTCGCGGCCGATGATCTTGCGCTTGGTCTCCGGGTCGGTGACACCGTCCAGGTGCCGCAGGAACGTCGCCGAGGCGTCCACGACCTTGAGGTTGACGCCGGTGGCCGCGACGTAGTCGCGCTCGACCTGTTCGGCCTCGCCCTCACGGAGCAGGCCGTGATCGACGAAGACGGCGGTCAGCCGGTCGCCGATCGCCCGCTGGACCAGGGCGGTGGACACGGCCGAGTCGACGCCGCCGGACAGCGCCGAGATGACGCGGGCGTCGCCGACCTGGTCGCGGATCAGA
Source organism: Aeromicrobium choanae (assembly GCA_029265505.1). Classification (GTDB taxonomy): domain Bacteria; phylum Actinomycetota; class Actinomycetes; order Propionibacteriales; family Nocardioidaceae; genus Aeromicrobium; species Aeromicrobium choanae_A. The sequence goes on along the minus strand of JAJUII010000112.1, from coordinate 3,292 downwards.
GCGACCTGCTCGTCGACGATGTTGGCGCTCGTCCAGCTCGGCTCGCAGCCGGCGATGTCGAACAGGAAGTGCTCCAGGACGCGCTGCCCGTGCTCGGAGTGCAGCACCTCGGGGTGCCACTGGACCCCGGCGAGACGGCGCTCGACGTGCTCGAAGGCCGCGACCGTGGCGCGCGGGCTGCGGGCACTCAGCGTGAAGCCCTCCGGCGCGCGAACCACCTCGTCGCCGTGGGACATCCAGCTGTGGAGCGTCTCGGGCAGGCCGGCCAGCAGCGTGCCGGGCTCGACGACGGTGACCGGCGTGCGGCCGTACTCGCGCTGGCCGGTCCGAGCGACCTCGCCCCCCAGGGCGCGGGCCATCGCCATGAATCCGTAGCAGATGCCGAACACGGCGGTGCCCGAGTCGACCAGCCCGACCGGCAGCTGCGGGGCCCCGTCCTCGTACACCGAGGCCGGGCCGCCTGACAGGATCACGGCCTTGGGCCTCTTGGCGAGGATCTCCTCGGTCGTGGCGGTGTGCGGCACGATCTCGGAGTAGACCTTCGCCTCACGCACCCGTCGGGCGATGAGCTGGGCGTACTGGGCGCCGAAGTCGACGACCACGACGGTGTCGTGCTGGGCTTCGGCGAGGGATTCTGGGGTCTGGGCCACGCGACAATCCTAGAGGCGAGACCCTGCGGTCACCGAGGCGGCGACCGTCAGCGAGCCTGCTCGCGGATCTCGCCGACGAGCTCCTCCAACACGTCCTCCAGCATGACGACCCCGATGACGGCGCCGGACCGGTCGGCCACTCGTGCCATGTGGGAGCCGCGGGCCTGCATCGCACGCAGCGCGTCGTACAGGCCGCTGTCGACCCCCACGGTGGTGAGCGGTCGCAGCCACTTGTCGGCGATCGGGCGACGGCGCACGTCGTCGTCGGTCTCCAGGACGTCCTTGACGTGCAGGTAGCCGGTCAGGTCCCCGTCGGGTCCGGCGACCGGGAAGCGGGAGAAGCCGGTGCGCGCACAGGCGTCCTCGACGTCGACCGGGGTGGCTCCCTGGGGAATCGTCACGAGCTCCTCGCGCGGCAGCAGGACCTGGGCGACGGTCCCGTCGTGGAAGTCCAGGGCGCCCGTGACGAGTCCGTACTCATCCTCGTCGAGCAGGCCCTCCCGGCGGGACTCCTCGACCAGACCCGCGACCTCGTCGTGGGTGAACGTGGACGCGACCTCGTCCTTCGGCTCGATGCCGACCGACCGAACCGCGCCGTTGGCGATCGCGTTCAGGGCGACCACGAGCGGCTTGAGGATCGCGATCACCGCGAGCATGAAGGGCCCGAGGATCAGCGCCGCGCGGTCCGGGGCGGCCAGGGCGAGGTTCTTGGGCACCATCTCGCCGTAGACGACGTGCAGGAAGACCACCAGCGTCAGGGCGATGACGAACGAGATCGGGTGGACGAGGGCGTCGGGGACGCCGAAGTAGCCGAACACCGGCTCGAGCAGATGGGCGATGGCCGGCTCGCTGATCGCTCCCAGGCCCAGCGAGCACATCGTGATGCCGAGCTGGGCTGCCGCCATCGCCAGCGTGACGTTCTCCATCGCCTTGAGCGCCAGGCGTGCGCTCCGTCGGCCGGCGGACGCCTCGGGCTCCAGCTGGGTCCGTCGGGCCGAGATCAGTGCGAACTCCGCGGCCACGAACAGGGCGTTGAGGAACAGCAAGACGCCGGTCAGCAGCAGGGCGGGCCAGCCGCTCATGACGACTCCTCCCCCGCCGGGTCGACCGTCATCGCGATCCGGTCGATCCGGCGGCCCTCCAGCCGCTCGACCGTGAGCCGGACGGTCAGCGGCTCGGCGTCATCCTCGTCGTCGTCCGCGGCGGCGTCGACCTGGAGGGTCACCACGTCGCCACGCTCGGCGAGGCGACCGAGACGCTCGAGGATCAGCCCGGCGATCGTCTCGTAGTCCTCGCTCTCGGGCAGGGCGATCCCGGTCTGCTCGAGGACCTCGTCGGGGCGCAGCAGGCCCGACAGCGACCAGGTCCCGTCGCGACGGTGCCGGCTGCGGTCGGAGATCCGGTCGTGTTCGTCGGCGATGTCGCCCACGATCTCCTCGACCAGATCCTCCAGGGTGACGACGCCGTCGGTGCCGCCGTACTCGTCGACGACGATCGCCATCTGGTTGTTCAGTTCGCGCAGCTGGGTCAACAGCGGATCCAGCTCGAGGGTGTCCGGCACGATGGCGGCCGCCTCGGCGATCTCCGACAGCCGCACGCTCCGGCGCCGGTCGGGCTCGATCTCGACGGCCTGCTTGACGTGCACGACGCCCACGATGTCGTCCGGGGTCTTGCCGATCACGGGGAACTTGGAGTGGCCCGTCTGGCGCGCGGCCTCGATCAGGTCCGCGGCGGTGTCGCGCTCGTCGAGGAAGTGGACGCGCACCCGCGGGGTGCGCACATCGGCCGCGGTCCGCTCGCCGAAGGCGATGCTGCGGGCGACCAGCTCGGCCGTCTCGTCGTCGATCGCACCCTCGGAGGCCGAGCGCAGGACGAGGGAGCGCAGCTCGAACGGCGAGCGGGCCGAGCGCAGCTCCTCCTGCGGCTCGACGCCCAGCCACTCCAGGGTCCGGTTCGCCATCGCGTTCAGGCCGCGGATCGGCCAGGCCATCGTCCGCGTGAAGGCGCGCTGCATCCACTGGGTGAACCCGGCCGTCTTCAACGGCAGCGACAGCGCGAGGTTCTTCGGGATCAGCTCGCCCACGAGCATCGTCACCACGGTGCTGAGCGTCAGGGCGATGGCATACGACGCGACGCTCAGTCCGCCCCCGGACAGTCCCAGCTCGCTCAGGGGGTCGTGGGACAGACGCCCGATCGCCGGCTCGGCCAGGAAGCCGATGGCCAGGTTCGTGATCGTGATGCCCAACTGGGCGCCGCTGAGCTGGGTCGAGAGGGTCCGCAGCGCCTTCAGGGTCCCCTGGGCGCGCCGGTCTCCGGCCTTGGCCTGGCGCTCGATCGTGGCGCGATCGACGGTGACCAGGGAGAACTCGGCCGCCACGAAGACACCGCACGCGAGCATGAGTAGGAACGACGTGAACAGCAGAAGCCATTCGGTCACGGGGCGGGTCCTCGACTCGGGGGCACGGACGTCTCACTCTAGCGCCGTGACCCCACCGGTATCCTCGTCTCGTGCCCACCTACCAGTACCGATGCGCCGACTGCGGCGAAGAGCTCGAGGTCAAGCAGAGTTTCTCCGACGCCGCTCTGACGACGTGCCCGTCCTGCGAGGGCGGGCTGCGCAAGGTGTTCGGCGCCGCAGGAGT
>JAJUII010000143.1 GCA_029265505.1 Aeromicrobium choanae | reverse complement strand
TTCGTGATGGCCTGGCGCTTCGCCACCTGGCCGACGAGCCGCTCCCCGTCCTTCGTGAACGCGACGACGAGGACCTCGTTGGCTCCGAACAGGACGCCGAGCGCGCCGGCGGCGACGACGATCGGCGCGAGCAGGCTCCATGGCAACGGCGGTCGCGGACCCTCGACGCGGGCCGCGTGCGGCGGCTGCGTCGCCCGCTGGGCGGCGAGTCCCCACGCGCCGACGATCGCGGCCGCGCCGGCGACGGCGAGGCCGGACCAGTCCAGGACGCTGAGGGTCAGCACGGTCACGAGCACCGGACCGACGATGAAGACGACCTCGTCCAGCACGGCCTCGAGCGCGAAGGCGGTCTGCAGCCGCGTGCGGTCCGCCAGGACGTGGGTCCACCGCGCGCGCACCATGTTGCCGGCCTGGGGCGCGCCGATTCCGGCGATCACGGCGCCGACCCCGGCGCCCCACACGGTGGTGTCGACGGTGAGCAGCATCGTCGCGACGCCGACGCCGAACAGACAGCCCGCGGCCAGCAGGACGGGAGCCTGCCCGATGCGGTCGGCGAGCCGACCCTGCACGGGCGCGAAGACGGCGGACACGATGACGTAGACGGCCATGACGACGCCGGCCGGACCGTAGGCGCCGTCGTCTCGCCCCGAGATCAACAGCACGATCCCGAGTCCGGTCATCGACAGCGGGAGTCGACCCAGAGCGCCGAGCGCGGTGAAGGCGCGCGCCCCGGGCGTGGCGAGGATCGTGCGGTAGGCGGACATCATGGCTGGACCAATCTAGGCCCGCGGCGCCACGTCCGGTGCCGGGAGGGCCCGGCGACCACCGTGATGGAAGACTGGGCGGCATGGATGCACGTCCGTTCGACGCTCTGTTGCTCGTCTCGTTCGGAGGCCCGGAGAAGCCCGAGGACGTGGTGCCGTTCTTGGAGAACGTCACCCGCGGCCGTGGCATTCCGCGAGAGCGGTTGGAGGAGGTCGGCGAGCACTACTTCGCGTTCGGCGGGAAGTCGCCGATCAACGACATCAACCGCGATCTTCTCGCCGCGATCCGCGCCGACTTCGCCGAGCAGGGACTCGACCTCCCCGTCTACTGGGGCAATCGCAATTGGGACCCGTACCTGCGTGACGCGGTCGACCGGATGGTCGCCGACGGCGTCCGCCGCGCGGCCTGCTTCATGACGAGCGCCTACTCCTCCTACTCGAGCTGTCGTCAGTACCGAGAGGACCTGTTCGAGGTCTCGCACGACAGGCCGATCCGCCTCGACCGTCTGCGCCAGCACTTCAACCACCCGGTGTTCGTCGAGCTGTTCACCGAGGCGACTCGCGAGGCCTTGGCGCGGGTCGGCCAGGACGCTCACGTCGTCTTCGTCACCCACTCGATCCCGCACCAGATGAACGAGGCGAGCGGCGGTCCCGGCTGCGGCCTGTACGAGCGTCAGCACCTCTCCGCGGCGGGTCTGGTCGCCGAGCGGCTCGGACTGGCCGACTGGACCTTGGCCTACTGCTCGCGCTCGGGACCTCCGAGTCAGCCGTGGCTCGAGCCCGACGTCAACGATCACCTCGAGGAGCTCGCGAGCCGCGGCGTCGGCGGGGTCGTGCTCGTACCGATCGGATTCGTCGCCGACCACATGGAGGTCGTCTACGACCTCGACACCGAGGCCAAGGAGACCGCCGAGCGTCTCGGGCTGCGGTTCGCCCGCGCCGCGAGCCCCAACGCCGACCCGCGGTATGCCGGGATGGTCCGCGAGCTGCTGCTCGAGCGAGCGGCCGCGGAACGGGGCGAGTCGCCCACGCGGCCGGCCCTGGGGGACCTCGGTCCCAAGGCGGACACCTGCGCGATCGACTGCTGCGTGAACCCGCGCTCCCAGCGGCCGGTGATCGCGTGAGCGAGGCCGGTCTACTCGACCTGGCACGCGCGGTCGCGCTGGAGGCAGCCGAGCACGTCCGGGCTCTGCGACCGTCGGGGCGCGTCGACGTCGCGGGCACCAAGTCCAGCCCGACCGACCTCGTCACCACGATCGATCGCTCGTGTGAGGAGCTGATCCGGTCACGGATCCTCGCGGCCCGACCCCGCGACGGGTTCGTCGGCGAGGAGGGCGACGACATCGCCGGGACGTCGGACGTCGAGTGGGTCGTCGACCCGATCGACGGCACCGTGAACTTCGTCTACGGCATCGAGCGCTACGCCGTCTCGATCGCCGCCCGCACCGCCGGCGAGGTGACCCACGGCGTGGTGGTCGACATCGCCACGGGCGCCGTCGTCGAGGCGGAGCGGGGTGCCGGAGCCTGGCGACGCACGGGGCGGTCGCGCGAGCGGCTCACCGGTCCCGCCGAGGTGCCGGTCGAGCGGATGCTGGTGGCGACCGGCTTCAACTACGTGCCCGAGGTGCGCGCCCGGCAGGCCGCGGCGGCCGCCCGTCTGATCCCGCAGGTGCGGGACATCCGCCGTCTCGGCGCGGCCGCGCTGGACCTGGCCGATCTGGCCGCGGGGCGCCTCGACGCCTACGTCGAGGAGGGGCTCAAGCCCTGGGACCTCGCCGCCGGCGGGCTCATCGCGCGGGAGGCCGGCGTCGCGGTCACCGGACTGGACGGGACCGCCTCGGAGCGGCTCGTCGTCGCCGCGCACCCGGCTCGCATCGACGAGTTCCTCGAGCTGGTCCGCGACTGCGGCTTCTGAGCGTCCGGATCTCGGCGTTTCGGCTCGCCATCGGGCCGAAACGGTGGGAATATCAGCCGGACCAGATGGCTTGCATGTTGCGGGTGCGGGCAGGTTTGACCGGTGTGGTTGAATCTGCGCGTTCCACAAGAACGTGACAAGGGTTCCACGAGAACATTTGGAGAGTTGATGGCCACCGATTACGACGCGCCCCGCAAGACCGACGAAGAGCAGTCCGAGGACAGCATCGAGGAGCTGAAGGCGCGTCGCCACGAGAAGAACTCGGGCAAGGTCGACGAGGACGAGGCCGAGGCGGCGGAGTCCTTCGAGCTGCCCGGAGCCGACCTGTCGCACGAGGAGCTCGCCGTCAAGGTCATTCCGAAGCAGTCCGACGAGTTCACCTGCATGAGCTGCTTCCTGGTGCACCACCGCAGCCAGCTCGCGGAGGAGGGGGACCGCGGTCCCATCTGCCGCGACTGCGTCTGAGTCGCCCCGGTCCCCACGGACCTGTCAGACCGGCGGCCGCCCCGGCTTGGTCATCGCCTTCATGCCCGGGGGCAGGCCGCCGGTCGACTTCACCCAGTAGCTCGCCGCGCCGCGTCGCACGAGCGTCCGTACGATCTGGACCGTCGCGCCGCCGATCGCGGCCCAGGCGACCGCCTCCTTCGTGCTCAGCTCCGGATGGCGCGTGTTCGACGGCGGCTTGCGTCCCGTCACCGCCCGCCAGGCGAGATTCGACACCCGCGGCGCCAGCATCGCGGCGGCCAGTCCCGACGCCGTGTCGAGCGCCTTCCAGGCTCCCCGGCCCGCGCCCCGCGCCGCGCGCACCTCGTCGTGCGAGGTGGTCTCAGGGTCGTTCGTCGCCGCTCGCTTCTTCCGTGCCATCGGTGTTCCTTCCCTCGTGAGCATCACCAGTGTGGCCTACCGCACGTGCGACGGCGTCGGGATGTCGCGACGACACGAGCCAGTAGGGCGTCGGGTCGTCCGGGTCGTCGACGACGACGCGCACGCCGCGGTCGATCCAGGGACGGGTCAGCAGGAAGGCCCGATCGACCCCGGCGCGGTCCAGGGCGGCCCGCCACTGCTCGGGGCCGATCGGCTCGACGGCACCCAGGTGGGGGGCGGTCAGCACCGCGTCGCCGGCCCGGAACGACCCCGGCGCGGCGACGACCGTCGCCGAGCCCCAGCGCCACAGGCCCAGCCCGAGCGCCGCGGCGGTGACGACCGTGACGGCACCGGCGATCGGGGGTGCGACGGCCACGAGCAACAGCCAGCCGACGGTGACCCCGGCCAGGACGACCCCCAGCCACCACGGCGCCGACGCGGACAGCCTCTCGCGATGAGGTGCGGTGTTCACGTTCACGCCTCCACTGTGCCCGATCGCCGGGGGCGGCAGTATCGTCGGCTCGTGACCGAGGTCCAGATCCGCCGCATCGACCCTGACGTGCCCCTGCCGACGTACGCCCACCCGCACGATGCGGGTGCCGACCTGGTCTCGACGGTCGACGTGGAGCTGGCGCCGGGGGAGCGCGCCTTGGTTCCCACCGGCACGGCGATCGCCCTGCCGGAGGGATTCGCCGCATTCATCCACCCGCGCTCCGGCCTGGCGCTGCGTCACGGGCTGTCGGTCGTGAACACCCCCGGCACGATCGACGCGGGCTACCGTGGAGAGATCAAGGTGCTGTTGATCAACCACGACCTGCGCGAACCGGTCCGCATCGCGCGCGGAGACCGCATCGCCCAACTGGTCGTCCAACGGGTCGAGCACGTGCGGTTCGTCGAGGTCGACTCGCTTCCGGACTCGGTCCGTGGCGAGGGCGGGTACGGTTCCTCGGGTGGTCATGCCTCGATCGAGGCGACGACGACGGAAGGAAGTCTGTGATGTGGGGTCGTAGGAAGTCCGGTGGCCGTGGGGCCGAGCCGACCACCGTGACGCCGGAGCCGGTCGAGGTCACCGGGCCGCGCGCCGACGGACCCTTCGACGTGACCGAGCGTCCCGTGGAGGACCCCGACGCCTACCTGGACCTCGGCTCGCTGCTGATCCGGATCCGCGAGGGGATCGAGGTCCAGCTGCCCACGGAGAACGACGTGGTCACCGCGGCGCTGATCGCCGCCGAGGGCTCGGCCATCGAGCTGCGTCCGTTCGCCGGGAACAAGACCGGCGGCACCTGGAGCGGCGTGCTGGAGGACCTGCGGGGCGAGGTCGAGAAGCGCCGGGGCGAGTACACCGAGGTCGACGGCCCGTTCGGACGCGAGCTCGTCGCGAGGTTCCCCGCGACGGCGCCCGACGGTTCGGCCGCGATCCAGCCCGTCCGCTTCATCGGTGTCGAGGGACCGCGCTGGGTGCTGCGCGCCACGATCATGGGCGCGGCGGCTCTCGAGTCGACCGACACCGGGGTGCTGATGGACGTCCTGCGCGAGGTCCGCGTCCGCCGCGGCCCCGAACCGCGCGTCCTGCGCGAGTCGCTGCCCCTGACGCTTCCGCCGGACGCCCAGCGCGTCGCCGGCCCTGAGGGCTCGTGACCGCCGGACCGGGCGGATGCCATGACTGAGGACGCCGAGCGCCCCCGGGCGGACGTCGAGACCGTCGAGCAGCTCGTCCGCCGACGGCTCGCGGAGGCCTTCGGCGGGGTGCGCGGGATCGTCGAGGCGGCGGTGCCGACGGCCACGTTCACGATCTTCTACCTGGCGACGCGGGATCTGAGGCTCGGCCTGATCGTGGCCAGCGGCCTGACGGCCGTCCTGCTGCTGGTCCGCGTCGCGCAGCGCTCGAACCCGCAGTTCGTCCTCAACGCGCTCGTCGGCATCGGGATCGCGGCGCTGTTCGCCTCGCGCTCCGGCGAGGCGCGTGACGTGTTCCTCCCGGGGATCATCTACAACGCGGGCTACGCCGTGGTGCTCGTGCTGACCGTCGTGATCGGCTGGCCCGCCATCGGCCTGATGATCGGTGGGCTGGTCGGCGACCTGACCAGCTGGCGTCAGGACGCCGGGATGCGTCGCCTGTGCAACCGGCTGACGCTGATCTTCGCGCTGCCGTGCGTGCTGCGCGTCGTCGTGCAGTACCCGCTCTACCTCGCCGATCGGATCGGCTGGCTGGGCACGTCCAAGATCGTCATGGGCTGGCCGCTGCAGATCGCCGCCCTGCTCGCGATGGTGTGGCTGCTCAGCCGCGACCGCACGCCGCTGGAGGAGCCGGACGCCTCGCCCGGCGCGGCTCGCTCGTGACCGCCGCCGATCCGGTCGTCGAGATCGGACCCGTCGCGCACGGGGGACACTGTGTGGCCCGCCTGGACGGGCAGGTGGTGTTCGTGCGTCACGCGCTGCCCGGCGAAGTGGTGCGGATCCGGATCACCGAGCGCGCGAAGCGGTTCCTGCGGGCCGACACGGTCGAGGTGATCGAGCCGTCGCCGCATCGGGTCCGCCCGCCTTGTCCGCTCGCCGGCGTCTGTGGCGGCTGCGACTTCCAGCATGTCTCGGCCGAAGGCCAGCTCGACCTGCTCACCGACGTGGTGCGCGAGCAGGTGGAGCGACTGGCCGGCATCGCGTGGAACGGTCACGTCGAGCCGGTCGGTGATCTGCTGGGCTGGCGGACGCGCGTCGTCTGGTCGGTCGCGGAGAACGGGATGCCGGGGCTGCGGCGCCACCGCAGCCACGAGGTCGTTCCGGTCGAGCGGTGCCTGATCGCGCACCCGGACCACCCGGACCTGAGTCGTCAGCTGTGGGACGCGCCGCGGGTGGAGTCGATCGTCTCGTCCACGGGGCAGCGCCTGCTGGTCACCGACGCGACGATCGAGGACGAGGTCGAACGGACGGTCGACGGGGTCGTCGCCGGCGACGGCACCGTCCGGGCCGGGACGGACGCGGTCGTGGAGACGGTCCACGGTCGTGAGTTCACGGTGACCGGCTCGGGGTTCTGGCAGGTGCACCCGCGTGCGGCCGAGACCCTCGTGGACGCCGTGATGGACGGGGCCGAGGTGCGTCCCGGCGACCGGGTCCTCGACCTGTACGCGGGTGCGGGGCTGTTCTCGGCGTTCCTCGCCGAGCG
>JAJUII010000182.1 GCA_029265505.1 Aeromicrobium choanae | reverse complement strand
CCCGCCCCCGGGGGGGGGGGGGCCGGGGTTCCCCCGGGCCCGGGGGGGGGAAGCCCGGGTCGGCGGCGACCGCGGCCAAGGCCCGGTCGAAGTCCTCCACGCCGCCGCGGGGTCCGAACCCGTGCCCCAGGCCGTGACGCGCGAGGAAGGCCGCGTAGCGGTCCCAGCGCTCGCGGTGACCGGCGATGAGCGCGCCGAAGTCCGCCTGCTCGTACAGCGACCGGGCCGAGACCTCCGCCGGATCGAGCCGGTCCAGCCGGACGAACGGGATCCGGTGGTACCGGGCGAGCTCCAAGGTGCGCGAGTCGTGCGCCAGCAGGACCGCGGGCGTCCCGGAGACCAGGGAGACGATCGTGCCGTGGATGCGGCTGCCGAAGGTGAACCGCCGGGCGCGCAGCTCCTCCTGCCACGTGGGGATGCTCAGGGGGAAGATGGTCCGTCCCGGCGCGAAGATCGGATGCTCCGGATGCAGTGGCGACGCCGGGTCGTCGCCCGGCAGCGGGGTGCCGTGCATCAGCAGCCGCAGGGTGTGGATGTCCTGGGCGATGTACGTCAGACGCCGATGGCGTCGCATCGCGGCGCCCAGCACCTTTCCCATCCGGGGGAGGTACGGCGAGATCGTGATCGCGATCGGATCGTCGTCGGCCACCCGGTCGGGGAGCCGCAGGGGCAGCTCGGGGCCGTGCAGGAACATCGACGGGCAGCCGATGACGTCGACTCGATCGGCGTCGAAGCCCAGGTCGACGAGGTACTCCTTGGTGAACTCGCCGCGCACCCCGATCGACGGGCCGAGCTCGAGCACCGCACGAACGAAGCGGCGGGTGGCCCGGGCGACCGCCTCGCGCTCCTCGCGGGGAGCGTTGCCGTCGAGATCGGCCTGCGCCCCGACGCCGAGCACCGTGAACCGCACGTGCAGCCGCTCGATCGCCGCCGACTGCCGGTCGAGCGCCTTGAGGTTCGAGGCTCGGAAATGATTCGCCAACGGGAACACGACGTGGTCGAACTCGCGATCGACCGCCGCCGGGTCGGCGAACCACGGCCCCGTCGGCGCAGCCGTCACCTCGTTCCCCGGTGCGCTGAGCAGGCGCTCCGCCGCGTGACTGAAGGCCAGGTTCCCGACGTTGTTGCCGATCACGTTGCGCTCCAGGACCGTGTCGGCGTGGACCGGATCGAGGGCGCCGTGGTGGACCTTGAGCAGAATGCGCGGCACCTGCGCGACTATACCCAGCCGCCCCGGTCGCCCCGCCGCGAACGAGCCGCGATGACAGGGGATCCGACCCGGATGCGTTAGGCTGACTCGACGTTGTCCAACCATCTCGGGGAGTTCTCTGTGTCCGTGAGCCATCGCCTCCGCCTCGCGGGTGTCGCCGTGGTCGGTGCGCTCGTGCTGCCGTTGATCGCGACCTCCTCGACGTTCGGCGCCGACGACGCCACCACGAGCGAGCCCAGCGCCTCCGCGTCTGCCGAGGTGGAGAAGTCCGCCGAGGTGTCTGCGACCCGCGCGGCCGCGGCGCCGGCCGCTGCGACGCCTGCGGCCGCGCGGAAGGCCAAGGCGCCATGGGGTGCCAAGTACCCGATCGAGGTCGAGGCGAACTTCTCCCGACCGTACTTCGACAAGGGCTGGAAGAACCGCGACTTCGCCCTGCTCAACGACCTCGAGCGCCTGATCCGGGGCTCGTATCGCAAGCCCAACGGCAAGCTGAAGTCCAAGAAGGCGCGCCGTGCCGCCTGGGTGTACGCCGCGAACTCCCGGATGGAGGACTCGGTGCGGGTCGGCCGCGAACTGGTCAAGGCCGCCAAGGCCGGCGTCAACGTCCGGTTCATCCACCCGAACACCCACCGCTCGGGCGCCTCGTCGACCCTGCAGAAGCAGCTGAACGCGACCAAGACCGGCAAGTTCAAGTACTGCTCGACCGGCAAGTCCAACGCCTGCCTCTCACGGGTCAGCGGCGCGATCATGCACTCGAAGATCCTGTTGGTCAGCCACACCTTCGACCGCTCGGACAACCCGGTCAAGGGCGTCGTGTGGACCGGCTCGTCGAACTTCGGTGGCCGCAGCGCCGAGCGCACCTTCAACAACGGCCAGACCGTCTACAACGACAAGAAGCTCTGGTACCAGATGCGTCGGGTGTGGGACGACATGTGGGCCGAGCGCAACGTCGGGCGCGACTACTCGAAGTACATCGCCAAGAAGAAGAAGCGCTACGGCTACGGGGCAGCTCGCAAGGAGGGCTACACCTCCGCGGTCGCCCAGCGCGGTGTCCTGTACTCCAACCTGGCGAACTACACGATCCACGTGACGCCGCTGCGGGCCACGCCCACCAACGGCCGCGACCCGATCCTCAACATGCTCGAGCGCATCGTCCCGGACGAGCAGTGCCGCATCCGGGTGATGGAGAACCGCTTCAAGTACCGACGGATCGCGCTGGCCTACAAGCTCGCGGCGCTGAACAACGGCGGCTGCCGTGTCTCGCTCGTGGCGTTCAAGGACGACTGGATCAAGAACTACCGCGAACATTGCTGGCAGCTGCTGCGGGTCTGCAAGCCGATCCTGGACGTCCTCAAGACCGCCCGCACCGAGGTCGACGCGGCCTACGCCCAGATCCACGACAAGACGATCCTGGTCGACGCCAAGCTCAAGCCGAACAAGCTCAACCCCGAGGAGCGGCTCCCGAACGGGAAGAAGTGGCCGGCCTCGGGCGCGCGGGTGAAGGTGACCCTCGCCGGCTCGGCGAACCTCACGGGATCGAACCTCGTCGCCAGTGACGAGATCACCACGATCACGACGGACCCGGACATCTACGACGCCTACGTCGAGCACTGGCGGGCCGTCACCCAGACGAAGGCCTACGGCATCTTCAAGTACTGAGCGGACGAACCTCCGACCGGACGCGAGAGGCCGGCCCGAGCCGGGCCGGCCTGCGTCACGTCGGTGATCACCTCGCGGGCGGAGTGCTCAGACGGAGAGTCGGTCGCTCTCGTCCTGGTACGTCACGGCGATCTCGCGCAGCCGCGTCTCGTGCTGGCGCGCATGGTGACCGCAGAACATCAGGTCGGCGCCCGACTGGAGCTCGACACGCACGAACGCCTGGGCGCCGCAGCGATCACAGCGATCGGCGGTGGTGAGGGCGGGGATCTCGGCGGTTGCCGTCATGGTGTCCTCATTTCGTCGGGGTCGAACAACTCCATGAATACTCTCTCATCCGGTCAAAATCCGCCGAATGCGACGCCGCAGCGTGTCTCGACGATTCCACGAGGACCCGCTCGATACCGTGGAGTCTCAGGGTTCGAAACAGGAGGACGTCGACATTTCCACCTACGATGCGCGCAATCTGCTGGTCCTGGAGGGGCTGGAGGCGGTTCGCAAGCGTCCGGGCATGTATCTCGGCTCGACCGACACGCGCGGACTCATGCACTGCCTGTGGGAGATCATCGACAACTCCGTCGACGAGGCGTTGGGCGGTCACTGCACGAACATCGAGGTGATCCTGCATCCCGACGGCTCGGTCGAGGTCCGTGACGACGGTCGCGGCGTCCCGGTCGACATCGAGCCCAAGACGGGGCTGACCGGCGTCGAGGTCGTCTACACCAAGCTGCACGCCGGCGGGAAGTTCGGCGGCGGCTCCTACAACGCCACCGGCGGTCTGCACGGCGTCGGCGCCTCGGTCGTCAACGCCCTGTCGTCCCGACTCGACGTCGAGGTCGACAAGGGGGGCGCGACGTGGGCGATGTCGTTCCGTCGTGGCGTCCCCGGCGTCTTCGACGGCCCGACGCCCGACGCGGACTTCACCGCCGACAACACGCTCCGCAAGGTCGGCAAGGTCGCCAAGAAGCGCACCGGCACCCGCGTGCGGTACTGGGCCGACCCGCAGATCTTCATCAAGGGTGCCCAGTTCTCGTACGACGACCTCGTCGCCCGCGCCCGCCAGACCTCCTTCCTCGTCCCGGGCCTGCGCATCGTGATCAGCGATCGTCGCGGCGAGGAGACGGTCGAGCAGGAGTTCCTCCACGAGGGCGGCATCTCGGAGTTCTGCGACTTCCTCGCCCCCGACGAGCCGGTCAGCGACGTGCTGCGCATCCAGGGGGAGGACACCTTCGTCGAGACCGTCCCGGTGCTGGACAGCAAGGGCCACATGACCCCGCAGGACGTCGAGCGCACGCTCGGCGTCGACATCGCGCTGCGCTGGGGGACCGGCTACGACACCGTCGTGAAGTCCTTCGTCAACATCATCGCCACGCCGAAGGGCGGCACCCACGTGTCCGGCTTCGAGCGCGCCCTGACCAAGACCTTCAACGACGTACTGCGCACGACACGGCTGCTCAAGTCCAACGACCCGGACGTGATCAAGGACGACACGCTCGAGGGACTCACCGCGGTCGTGACGGTCAGCCTGGCCGAGCCGCAGTTCGAGGGTCAGACCAAGGAGGTCCTCGGCACCCCGGCCGTCACCCGCATCGTGAACCGGATCGTCTCACGCGAGCTCAAGGCGTTCCTGACCTCCACCAAGGCGGCCCAGAAGGCCAAGGCGCGGCAGGTCATGGAGAAGGTCGTCGGCGCGGCGCGCACCCGCATGGCGGCTCGCCTGCAGCGCGACGCCCAGCGCCGGAAGAACGCCCTGGAGTCCTCCGCACTGCCGGCCAAGCTCGCCGACTGCCGCAGCACCGACGTCGATCGCACCGAGCTGTTCATCGTCGAGGGCGACTCGGCACTCGGCACCGCCAAGTCCGCCCGGGACGCGGAGTTCCAGGCGCTGCTGCCGATCCGCGGCAAGATCCTCAACGTCCAGAAGGCCAGCGTCGGCGACATGCTCAAGAACGCCGAGTGCTCCTCGATCATCCAAGTGGTGGGGGCGGGCTCGGGCCGCACGTTCGACATCGACGCCGCGCGGTACGGGCGGATCATCTTCATGGCCGACGCCGACTCCGACGGCGCGCACATCCGGTGCCTGCTCGCGACGCTGTTCTTCCGCTACATGCGGCCGCTGGTCGAGGCCGGGAGGGTGTTCACCGCGGTCCCGCCCCTGCATCGGATCGAGCTCGTCAACCCGAAGAAGGGG
>JAJUII010000075.1 GCA_029265505.1 Aeromicrobium choanae | reverse complement strand
CGGCGAACAGCTCGCGCAGCCGACCCTGCTCGGCCGTCGGCGGCTGCCAACGGGCGAGGACACGACGGATGTCGTCGGTGAGGCTCACGCGGGGCGGTCGTCGTTCTCGTCGGAGGGGTCACCGTCGCCGGAGGAGAGGAGCTCCTCCAGTGCGGCGTCGAAGTCGGTGTCGCCCACGCGGGCACCGTGAACCTCGACGAAGCCCAGCGGATCGTCCAGATCGCTCGAGGTCGGGAGCAGATCCGGATGGCTCCACACCGAGTCACGCGCCTGGGCGCCGTGCCGATCGCGCAGGGCCGACCACAGGTTCGCCGCGTCCCGCAGACGTCGGGGCCGCAGCTCCAGGCCCACGAGGGAGGCGAACGTGTCCTCGGCGGGCCCGCCACCGGCGCGTCGACGCCGGAAGGCCTCCGACAGCGCGACCGCCGCCGGCATGACGCCGGCCGTCGCCTGGGCGACGATCTCGTCCACCCAGCCCTCGACGAGCGCGAGCAGGAGCTCGAGGCGCTCCTTGGCTCGCTCCTGCTCCGGGGTGGGCGCCGGCTCGAACAGACCGCCGCTCAGCGCGGCCTGCATCGCCTCGGGGTCGGTCGGGTCGATCGAGCGCATCTGCTCCTCGATCGCGCCCACGTCGATGCGGATGCCGCGCGCGAACTCCTCGATCGCGCCGAGCACCGCCGGACGCAGCCACGTGGCGTGCGCGTAGAGCCGATGATGAGCCGCCTCGCGCAGCATCACGTACAGCAGGACGTCGGAGGGTGCGGCTTCGAGAGCGGTCGCCAGCTCGGTGATGTTGTGCGGCAGCAGGGCCGCGGTCCTGGCCGGGCCGAGAGGCAGGCCGACCTCCGTCGAGGAGAGCACCTCGGTGGCCAGCGTGCCGATGGCCGAGCCGACCTGCTGGCCGAACATCGCGCCGCCGGCCTGGTTGAGCATTCCGATGAACGGTCCGACCATGGCCTTGGCCTCCGGCGGGACGGCGTCGCCCAGGGTGGCGACGACCCGCTCGGCGATCGGCTCGATCATGCCTTGCCAGGTCGGCATCGTGTGCTCGATCCAGGCGGCCCGACTCCACGCGACCGCGGTGGTCGTCCCGGACGGCAGGTCGGTGACCTTGTCGAGCCACATGTCGGCCAGACGTGCCGCGTCGTCGATCGCGGCGGTCTGGCCCGCATGGGGGCTGGGGTCCGGGCCGGCGGCCGCGACGGTGTGCCGGGCGACGTCGGTCGCCAGCTCGTAGTTGACCGTGCCCTCGTGCGGCTCGAACATCCGCTGCATCTGCCACATCAGCTGGTTCAGGTCGAACTGGCCTTGTCCCAGCTGCCCGAACAGGCCTTCGAGCGGCGTGCCCTTGAAGGGGTTCTGCGGGTCCTGGTCAGGTTCCTCGGCCATGGGTCCAGCCTAGGGGCCGGCGCCCAACGCCGACAGAGTCCTCCGACGTCCCCGGGAGCGGCGAGATCGCGTCCGAGGATCCGGGTCGATCTCACGACCGCACCTCTAAGGTGTCCCTGTGCCCTCACCGATGCGCCTGAGCCCGCGCGTGCTCACCCTGTCGGTCGGTCTGACGATCGCGACGGTGCTGGGGTGCCTCGTGGCGTTCCTGCCGGTGCCGTACGTGACGATGAAGCCGGGCCCGGTGTTCGACACGCTCGGCGAGGTGGACGGCACGGCCATGATCACCTTCGGCGACGGGGTGCGCACCTATCCCACCGAGGGCCGACTCGACTTCACGACCGTCTCGATCACCCGGGCCGAGTCGCACCTGTCCCTGGCCGCCGCGTTGGAGGGGTGGCTCGACCCCGACGTCGCCGTCGTGCCGCACGACTTCATGTACCCCGACCACCAGACCGACGAGGAGTCGTCCGCGCAGAGCGCGGCGCAGCTGGCGAGCTCGCAGGACTCCGCGCGCGCCGCCGCACTGCGCGCCGCCGGCTACGAGGTGCGCGAGGTCCCCCGCGTGGTCGAGGTGGTCGAGGGCGGACCGGCCGACGGTGTGCTCCGCGTCGAGGACGTCATCGTTCGGATCGACGGCGCCCGGGTCTCCTCGCCGGACGAGGTGGGCGCCGCGATCCGAGAGCACCGCCCGGGGGAGAGCGTCGAGTTGATCGTCGAGCGCGAGGGGCGGCGGATCGAGCTGACGGTCGGCACCGAGCCGACCGAGGACGACCCGGACCGCCCGCGGGTGGGCATCCTGGTCGGCACCGGCTTCGAGTTTCCGATCGAGGTCGAGAACCACATCGGGGACCGCGTCGGCGGCTCCAGCGCCGGCATGATGTTCGCCTTGGCGATCTACGACGCGCTCACCCCCGGATCGCTCACCGGCGGGCGGAACGTCGCCGGAACCGGCACGATCGACCCTGACGGCGACGTCGGGCCGATCGGCGGGGTGCGGCAGAAGATGGCCGGTGCCGCACGGAACGGCAGCGACGTCTTCCTCGTGCCGTCGGAGAACTGCGACGAGGCCGTCGAGGGCGACGACTTCGGCATGACGCTCGTCAAGGTCGACACCGTCGAGGACGCGATCGACGCACTCGAGACACTGGCCGAGAACCCGAAGGCGGAGGTGACGTCCTGTGGATGACGTCCAGGTGACAGGAGCAGGCATCGGCGAGGACTCGCCGGTGCGTCAGGCGGCACTCGAGGCCGAGGCGCACGTCGACGAGGGAGGCTGGGACCAGGCGCCGCGGCTGTTCGCGCTCGTCTCGACCGCGGCGCTGCTGGCGGCGCAGCCGGAGCTGTCCGACCGGCTCGGGGACTCCGGCGAGTACACGCCGGTCGAGCAGGAGCTCCCGCCCGGGCAGGACGTGGAGACCCTGCTGCCGCAGATCGGGTGGCCCGACCAGGTCGACGGGTGCGCCGTGGTGATGGAGCGCGTGACGCTGCCGGCCGAGGTCGAGGCCGAGCTTCCCGAGGACCCCGCCGAGGCGGCCGAGTTCGCCGCCGGACACCCGCGACGCCAGGAGATGCGGATCGTCGCAGCGGCCCTGCGCGACGGATCGGCCCATGTGGCGGTGCGTCCACGAGTGCCCGCCGACGCGCCGCTCATCGAGGGGCCGGGCATCCTGCCCGATCTGGTCACGATGCTGCTGGCGACCCTGGTGGACTGATCCGACCGACCGCATCCGGCCCGACCGATGACGCGCGAGGTCGGTCGGACCGCGTAGGCTGGCGTCACCAGACCCACCGTGTGTGAGCCAGGAGAGCCGTGAGCGACATCTTCGGAACGATGCCCCCGCAACGTGAGCCCAGTCCGCGTTCCGATCGGGGACGCCGCGTGCTCATCCCGACGATCGTCACGCTCGGCGTCCTGCTGGTCGCCGGCTCGCTGTTCGTCAACCTCTGGACCGAGCGCCTGTGGTACCGGTCGGTCGACTTCCAGGGCGTGTTCACCAAGGTCCTGCTGACCCGCGCCTCGCTGTTCGTGGCGTTCGGCCTGGTCTCCGCGCTCGTCGTCGGGATCAACGTCTGGCTCGCGCACCGCAATCGGCCGAATCCGCTCGGCCTGCGCCGCGACGACCCTGCGGCCCGCTACCGGATCGCGCTCACGCCGATCGCCCGGCTCGCGCTGATCGCGCTGGCGGCCTTCATCGGGTTCTTCGCCGGTCTCATCGGCAACAGTCGCTGGGAGACCTTCCAGATGTGGCGCAACGGCACGCCGTTCGGCAAGAAGGACCCGCACTTCGGCCGGGACATCGGCTTCTACGTCTTCGACATGCCGTGGCTGCAGTTCATCGTCTCGTTCACGTTCGGGCTGCTGTTGATCACGCTCATCGCGGTGGCGTTCACCCACTACGTGTTCGGGGGAATCAGCTTCGGCAGCAAGGGTCCGCGCTTCACCCGCCCCGCCCAGATCCAGGTCGCGGTGCTCGTGGCGCTGGCCATGCTGACCCGAGCGGCGACGTACTGGCTCGACCGCTATGCGATGGCGTACGACACCTCGGGCCTGTTCGACGGCATCACCTACACCGGGGCCAACGCCCAGATCCCGGCCAAGAACATCCTCATCGCCGTGGCGATCCTGTGCGCCCTGCTGTTCCTGTCGACGATCTTCCTGCGCTCGTGGACCCTGCCGATGCTCGGTCTGGGCCTGTGGTTCCTCACCACGCTCCTGATCGGCACCGCGTGGCCGGCGATCATGCAGCAGTTCCAGGTCAACCCCTCCGAGCCGGACCGGGAGGGGCCGTACCTGGAGCGCAACATCGAGGGCACCCGTGAGGCGTTCGGCGTCGCCGACGTCGAGACGCGCGACTACTCGGCCAAGACCGAGCTGACCCCGCAGGAGCTCAACGCCTCCGCCGAGTCGCGGGTCAGCACCCGCCTGCTCGACCCCACGCTGATCTCGCCGGCGTTCCAGCAGCTGCAGCAGGTCCGCGGCTACTACACGGTCCAGAGCACGTTGGACGTCGATCGCTACCAGCTCGGTGACGACGAGCAGCCGCAGGACGTCATCATCGCCGCGCGCGAGGTCGACCTCGACGGCCTGCAGTCCAGCCAGCGGACATGGTCGAACGACCACACGGTGTACACGCACGGCTACGGCGTGATCGCCGCCTACGGCAACCAGCGCGGCTCGCAGGGTGAGCCGGTCTGGGTCGCCAAGGACATCCCGCCCACCGGCGAGCTGGAGTTCGACCGCCCGCCGCGGATCTACTTCGGCGAGAAGTCGCCGGTGTACTCGATCGTCGGCCGGCCCGAGGGCGCTCCGCCGATCGAGGTCGACACTCCGCGCGGCGGCGCGGCCGACGACGACGAGGCGGGCGACGCCACCGCGAACACCTATGACGGCAAGGGCGGTGTGCCGATGGGCACGCTGTTCCGTCAGGTGCTCTACGCGTTCAAGTTCGCCGAGCCGAAGATCGTGCTCTCGGACCGCGTCAACGAGAACTCCAAGATCCTCTACGACCGGCACCCGCGCGATCGTGTGCGCAAGGTCGCGCCGTGGCTGACCCTCGACGGTGACACCTACCCGGCCGTCGTGGACGGCAAGGTCGTGTGGATCGTCGACGGGTACACGACGAGCAACACCTACCCGTACTCGGAGGCGCGCTCGCTCGCGGCCGCGACGAGTGACACGCTCACCGAGGGCAACAGTCAGATCGCCCTGCCGACCGACCAGGTCAACTACATGCGCAACTCGGTCAAGGCGGTGGTGGACGCCTACGACGGCACCGTGACCCTGTACGAGTGGGACACCGAGGATCCCGTCCTCAAGACCTGGCGCAAGGTGTTCCCGGACGTGGTCCAGCCCAAGTCCGAGATCGGCGAGGAGCTGCTGCGCCATCTGCGCTACCCGGTGGACCTGTTCAAGGTCCAGCGCGACGTGCTGAGCCGCTACCACGTGACGAACGCCCAGACGTTCTACGAGGACGGCGAGCGCTGGAAGATCCCCGAGGATCCGTCGGCCCAGGGCAGCACCAAGCAGCCGCCGTACTACCTGTCGATGACCCCGCCGGGGGAGGACGCCTCGCGGTTCAGCCTCACCAGCGTCTACCTGCCGAACAACCGGCAGAACCTCGCGGCGTTCATGAGCGTGAACTCCGAGGCCGCGGACGAGGACTACGGCAAGATCCAGATCCTCGAGCTGCCCAGCGACACTCGCGTCGGCGGTCCGAACCAGATCGCCGCCCAGTTCGAGTCGGACTCGGGTGTCCGTGCGGCGTTGCTGCAGTACGAGCAGTCCCAGAACAGCCGGATCCTGCGCGGCAATCTGCTCACCCTCCCGGTCGGCGGCGCGATGCTCTACGTCCAGCCGATCTACATCCAGCGCGTCGGTGAGGGCTCCTACCCGGTGCTGCAGCTCATCACCGTGACCTTCGGTGACGGGGTCGGCATCGGTCAGACGCTCGACGAGGCCCTGCGGGTCGCCCTCGGGCTGGAGGAGGGCAGCGCCCCCAGCGATCCGGAGCCCGAGCCCGACGAGGGCGACGAGGAGGAGCCGTCCGGTGGCGGTGGCGCCGGCAAGACCGCCGAGCAGCACCTGGCGGACGCCCAGCGGGCCTACGACCAGGCCCAGGCTGCTCTCAAGCGAGGTGACCTGGCCGCGTACCAGGCGCGGATCGAGGACATGGCGGAGTCGCTGGAGGCGGCCCAGCAGGCGCTGGACTGAGGCGGACTCAGCGGACGAGCAGTCCGCTGAGCAGGCGCACCATGACCTGACCGCACTCCTCGCGGACGCGTTCGCGATCGTCCGGAGCACTTCCGGCGATGTCCATGGCGCAGCGGCTCAGCGCGGTGAACGTCACGGCGGCGAGCGGCTCGATCGGCAGCGGGGTGATCCTGCCGGCCGCCATCAGTGACGTCAGGATCTGCTCGATGAGCCCGGCGTGCCCACGCTCCTCGGCCTGTTGCCACTCCTCCCAGCCGAGGGCGATCGGACCTTGGCGCAGGACGAGCTCGGCGTAGTCCGGCTCGAGTCCGTGGTCGAGGTAGGCCCGCATGGCGGCGAACGCCCCGTCGACCGGGTCCTCGTGCTCGAGGAACGCCGCCGTGACCGAGGCCATCGCCCGCTCCTCGTGGCGTTCCATCACGGCCCGATACAGGTCCCGCTTGTCGGCGAAGTGATGGTAGACGGCACCCCGGGTGACCTGGGCGGCCGCGGCGATCTCGGCCAGCGCGGTCTTGGTGAACCCCTTCTCCACGAAGAGCTCCGCGGCGGTCGTGAGCAACGCCTCACGCGTCTCCTCGGAGTACTGCTGGCGCCTGGACAGGACCCGTGACATACTCCGAGCATATGACATACACCGTGTATGTGACGGACAAGGCGCAGGTGAAACTCACTGCGTCGTCCGCGCGTCCGAGGAATCTGGAGAGAGGATCCATCCGATGAGCACCTCGACGATGACGACCACGGCCTGGCAGCGAACCACCCACCGGCAGCGCGCGCTGCGGTCGGTGCTGCGCCGGATCGAGGCGGACCCGGCGGCCCTGGGCGAGATCGTCAGCGAGGCCTGCCGGTCCGACTTCGGCTCCCTGGACGATCTGCTGCTGGCCGCTCACCAGCATTGGATGCGGACGCACGACGCCCGCGTCGACTCCCTGCTGGAACAGGGAGCCCATGGCGATCAGGCGGCGTTCGACGCCGCGTGGACCGAGACCGCCCGGCTGCTCGACGGCGTCGCCCGACTGCTCGACCACTTCGCCGAGCATCCTGCGGTGGTGCGGGGGCACGCGCGGCACGCGCGGCGGATCAAGGCGATGTGCGGAGTCGACCTGCCGTCGACGTTCCGGCCGGCCCCGGCTCGTCGCCACCGGGCGCGCCGCCGAGGTCGGCGGTGCCGGCTGCCCCAGGTCCGGGTCGCCTGAGCGGCGCCCTCATGCGGTGACGTCGGCGACTGCCGCGTCCACGGCGTCGATGACGCGGTCGGCGTCGACCGTCACCGCGACGCCCTGGGCCCCGGCGCCGAGAGAGATCGTCCCGCTGACGCGTGAGTCGGCGATCACCGGCCACCGGCGGGTGGTGCCGAACGGGGTGATGGTGCCGCGCTCGTACCCCGTCGCGGCGAACGCCTCCTCGGCCGGTGGCAGCGACAGACGGGAGACGCCCAGGTGGCGTCGGAGCTTGGGCCAGTCGATCTGGCGGTCGCCCGGCACGAGGACGAGCACGTAGTCGTCGGCGCTGCGCCGCACGACGAGGGTCTTGACGATCCGATCGGGCGCGACACCACGCAGTGCCGCTGCCTCGGCGAGAGAGCCGACCTTGCCGTGCCGGGTGATCTCATAGTCGACGCCGGCCGCCTCCAGCGCGGCGAGCGCCCGCTCCTCGGACACCTCAGAACACCTGCCTCAGGTTGGCGCGTGCCAGGTCGACGATCTCGTCACCGCGACCGGACATGACCGTCCGCAGCGCGTAGAGCGTGAATCCCTTGAGCTGGGCGGCGGTCACCGAGGGGGGCACGGTGACCTCCTGGCGCTCGGTGATGACGTTGACCAGCGCCGGTCCGTCGTGGGAGAAGGCGCGCTCGAGGGCGGGCCTGAGGTCGGCCGAGTCCTCGACGCGCAGCCCGAGCAGACCGATCGACTCGGCGACCTGGGCGAAGTCCGGGTTCGTCAGGCCGGTGCCCCAGTTCACGAACCCGGCGGCCTTCATCTCGAGCTCGACGAAGTTGAGCGAGCTGTTCTCGAACACCACGATCTTCACCGGCAGGTCCTCCTGGACGAGGGTGATGAGCTCTCCGAGCATCATCGAGAGTCCGCCGTCGCCCGCCAGCGCCACCACCTGACGGTCGGGGTCGGCCGCCTGGACGCCGATGGCCTGCGGGAGTGCGTTCGCCATCGAGCCGTGGGTGAACGAGCCGATCAGGCGGCGCCGGCCGTTCATCCGAAGGTAGCGAGCCGCCCACATGACGGGTGATCCGACGTCGGGGAGGAACACGGCGTCGTCGGCCGCCACCTCGTCGATCGTGCGCGCCACGAACTGCGGGTGCTGGGCCCGACCGCGCTTGACCGGCTCGGCGAGGTCGTCGAGCCGTTCCCGCGTCGTGGCGTAGTGCCCCAGCGCGTCCTCGAGGTGATCGCGATCGGTCTTGCGATCGAGCAGCGGCAGCAACCCGGTCACGGTGTCCCGGACGGTGCCGACCAGGCCGAGGTCGAGCGGGACGCGACGACCGAGCCGCTCGCCCCGCACGTCGACCTGGATGATCGTCGCCTCGTCGGGATAGAAGTCCGGGTACGGGAAGTCGGTGCCGAGCATGAGCAGGGCGTCGCAGGCGGCGATGGCCTTGTAGCCCGAGGCGAAGCCCAGGAGCCCGGTCATGCCGACGTCGAACGGGTTCTCCCATGCGACGTGCTCCTTGCCGCGCAGGGCGTGGACGACCGGCGCAGCGAGGTGGTCGGCGAGGGTCACCAGCTCGTCGTGGGCGCCGGCACAGCCCGCTCCGGCCAGGATCGTCACGGCTCCTGCGTCGTTGAGCAGACGGGCCGCCCGCTGCAGCTCGGCGGGGGAGGGCGTGATGGATGGCTCGGCGGCGCTGACGCGGGTGACCGTGTCGTCGGCGGCGTCGAGCAGGGCCACGTCCCCGGGGATGACCAGGACGGCGACTCCCTTGCGCTCCAGGGCGGTCTGCATCGCGACGCGGAGCAGACGAGGCATCTGGGCGGGACTGGAGACGTGCTCGACGAACACGCTGCACTCGCGGAACAGGTCCTGCGGGTGGGTCTCCTGGAAGTAGCCGGTCCCGATCTCGGCGGTCGGAATGTGCGCGGCGATCGCGAGCACCGGCACGCCGGACCGGTTGGCGTCGTACAGGCCGTTGATGAGGTGGAGATTGCCCGGGCCGCAACTTCCCGCACAGACCGCCAGCGGTCCCGTGGTGGCCGCCTCCCCGGCCGCTGCGAACGCCGCCGCCTCCTCGTGGCGCACCTGGACCCAGTCGATCCGCGAGGTGCGCAGTGCGTCGGTGAAGCCGTTCAGGGAGTCGCCCGGGATCCCGTAGACGCGCTCCACACCGTTCGCCTCGAGGGTGTCGACGATGTTCTTCGCGATGGTGACCATGCCTCGACGGTAGGCCGAGGACGGCGGTGGCACACCTCGGAGCTAGATTGATCTTGAATCTGACTTCAACTTGAGAGGAGCGTCCGATGGGCAACGTCGCCTTCGACTTCGCGGGGCGCACCGTGGTGGTCACCGGATCGGCGCGCGGGATCGGCAAGGAGCTGGCTCGGGCGTACGCGGGGGCCGGTGCGACCACGTACCTGCTGGACTTCGACGCCGACGCGGTGCATGCGGCGGCCGACGAGGTCGGCGGCACGGGCTTCGCGGTCGACGTGGCGGACTCGGCCGCGGTGGCCGAGGCCGTGAACGAGATCGTGTCGTCCAGCGGCCGACTCGACGTCGTGGTGAACAACGCGGGCATCCTGCGCGACAAGATGCTGTGGAAGCTCACCGACGACGACTGGTCGGCGGTCCTGGGCGTGCACCTGACGGGGACGTTCAACCTGACGCGCGCCGCGGTCCCGCAGTTCCGCGAGCAGCAGTACGGTCGCGTCGTCAACGTCACCTCGTACACGGGCCTGCACGGCAACGTCGGCCAGGCGGCCTACGCGGCCGCCAAGGCGGGGATCATCGGCTTCACGAAGACCGCCGCCAAGGAGCTCGCCGGGTTCGGCGTCACGGTCAACGCGATCTCGCCGAACGCCGAGACCCGCATGATCGCCTCGATCCCGAAGGAGAAGCTCGAGGAGCTGACCGCGCAGATCCCGGCCCGCCGCTTCGCCGCCCCGAGCGAGATGGCTGCCGCCGTGCAGTTCCTGTCCACCGAGGAGGCCGGCTACATCACCGGCGTAGTGCTCCCGGTCGACGGCGGACTCTCGATGTGATCCTCATCGCCCCACCCCGCTGTGGGTTCCCTGGAACCGATCCGCTACAGTGGACGACAGCGACGCGGGGTGGAGCAGTTCGGTAGCTCGCTGGGCTCATAACCCAGAGGTCGCAGGTTCAAATCCTGCCCCCGCTACCAATGTGATCTCGCAAGAGATAGGAAAGTCCCGAACCTGCGGAAGTGGGTTCGGGACTTTCTATTTGCGTGGTTGGTAATCGCGTTCTGGGTCGATG
>JAJUII010000186.1 GCA_029265505.1 Aeromicrobium choanae | reverse complement strand
GGCGCGCCAGGACCTGCATGGTCACGCCCGCGAGGACGTCGGCCCGTGGCCAGAGCACGGTCTCGCCGTCCCAGAAGGCGAGGTTCCAGATGGTGGCCTCGCTCAGCCGGCCGGCGTCGTCGGCGAAGGCCGCGTCGTCGAACCCGCGGGCGACGGCGCCGCGTACGTAGAAGGCCTTGGCGGCCTCACCGGTCTGCTTGACGGCGGCGAGGAAGCGCTGGTGCCGGACGACGTCGAGCGCCAGCGGGCCGGCCGGTGGGGTGGCGGCGTCGGTGACGCGGACGACGACGTCGATCTCGGGTCGGTCGAGGGGCGCGAACCCGGGGCCGGGCCGCGGCGCGAGGTAGCAGGTGAGAGAGGCGTCCGCCGGTGCGTCGCGCAGCGCCGCACGGAGATGGCCGCGGATCTCCTCGTCGGGGAGGTGGTGGTCGAACAGGATGTCGCTGGCCTGCCGCAGCCGCTGCAGATGGAGGTCCAGGCCACGGACGCGGTGGTCGCGGACCTGCATCGCGGTGAAGTGCGCGTAGCCGGCGAAGACGTGCGGAGCGAGCTGGTCGGCGGTCGCGCGGCTACCGTTGACGTGGGTGAGGCTGAGAGACGTCATGAGCGGCACGCTAGGAGCTGACACCAGTGGTAGATGCAAGACCTGACGGCGCGAGGCTGCGCATCGGTGAGCTGGCGGCACGCACCGGGGTGACGCCACGGCTGCTGCGGTACTACGAGAGCGTCGGGCTGCTGCGGGCGGAGCGGACCGCGGGTGGGCGGCGGCTGTTCGAGGAGTCGGCGGTCGAGCGCGTGCGGCACATCCGGATGCTGCTGGACGCGGGGCTGCCGACACGGGTGATCGCCGAGCTGGTGGACTGCGTCGAGGACACCGACCGGCTGGAGCCGTGCGCCGTGCCGACGCTCGTGGAGCACCTCGACGCCTACGACCGACGGATCGCGGGGCTGCTGGGCGTGCGCGCGGCGCTCCAGGGCCTGATCGACGCGGCGACGCCGCGCTCGGAGCCGGTCGCGGACGGCACGCGCTGACGGCGCCGGCGTGGGGTCGACGGCGGTGCCCGGCCGGCCTGACGGCGGCGTGTCTGGGACAGCGTGGGGGGTGCGGTTCGGGGGACCGTGCGGACGTCGTCGTGCCGGATCTCGCGGAGGTGACGATCACGCCGGACGGCGACGGTCTCGCCGTCTCGATCGGGGTGCGGGTGGGCGTCGGCGGAGCCCCGGTCCGGCTCAGGTGGCGCGGACGTCGACGCCGCGCTCGGCGAAGGCCTGGAAGTCGCGCATGGCCTGCCTGGACTGGCGGCGGAAGGTGGGGCGCAGGAGGGGTCCGACGAAGCGCATCGGTCCGCCGCCGAAGCGGACCTCGTTCTCGCTCTCCCAGCGGGTGCTGGTCGGGCCGATCTCCGTCAGGCGGTCGCGGACGGCGGTCCACATGCCGTCGGTGACGATCTCGCGCTCGTAGCGGACGACGACGTCAGGCGTGAGGGTGGACAGATCGGCCGGCTCGCGGCGGGTGATGGTCTCGACGCAGGTGACGCGCTGGCGTCCCGTCTCCAGGACGATCCGCGAGGCGGTGCCGACCTCGCCGGGGCGACCGTGCATCGGTTCGTGGAGGACGAGGCCACGGACCCAGCTGGGGAGGTGGGCAGGGTCGGTGGCGAGCTCGAGCACCGTCGCGCGGGGCAGGGCGATGTCGATCGAGACCGTGTACCTCACCAGCAGCACCCTCTCTCTCGGTGGACGAGGCGCAAGGTACTCGGCGCCGTCGGGCGACGCCAACGGGTTTGGTCCGGATGCGCGTCGGGCTGTGCCCGAGTCGGTATGCGATCGTGCCGGGGGCGCCGTACGGCCGTGGTTGTGGGAGGCGACGAGCTCGCACTGGCCGACGGCCGACCAGGCGCCGGATGTCACGCCCGCGCACGCCGAGCTCGCCCGGCGCTGGCGGGAGATGCCGAGGGTGGTGCTCTCCTCCTCGCCGGTGCCCGTCGACTGGAACACCCGCCTGCACAACGGCGACGCGGTCGCCGAGAGCCGTCGCCTCAAGGCGGCCGACGGCGGCCCCGTCGACATCGGCGGGCCGACGCTGGCCGCTGCGGCGGTGCGCGCCGGCCTGGTGGACGAGTACGTGGTCGTCACCCACCCTGCGATCATCGGCGGGGGGCACGCCGTTCTTCCCGCGCCTCGAGTGGTCGGTCGAGCTGGACCTGGCCGAGACGCGGACGTTCCCCGGCGGGGTGGTGATGACGCGGTACGTGACGAGAGCGTGACGTTGTCGGTCGCCAGCGGCCACGCACCGGGTGATCGGGCACGCCGGCGACCCGGCACGAGCGGGCCGGGTGCGGGGCGGGAGGAGTCAGGGTTCTGGTGCGGCGTCGTCGCCGCGCGCCCGGACATCGCGGTCGGCCAGCTCCGCCTGGCGAGGAGGCGTCATCGGGGAGCCCGGCGACGTCGTCGGTCGTCCCGTCCGGGTTGCGTCGCGCCCGCAGGCCGTGGGGCGTGCGCCAGAGGACCACGCCGGAGGCGAGCCGCGTGTAGCTGAAGCCGTGGTGGGTCTTCAGCGTGTGATGTCGCTGGCACAGGAGGGCCAGGTTCTCCGTGTGGGTCGGCCCGCCACGACTGGGGTCGCCATGGTCGTAGGGCTCGATGTGGTCGTCCTGGCAGTGCAGACCCGGTGCGCGGCAGCCCGGCAAGACGCACGTCCCGTCGCGCAGGCGGATCTGCTCGCGGAGCCGTTCGGGGACCTCGTAGGAGTCGGCGTGCAGCGAGGTGGCGAGATCGAGGACGGGCCGGGCCGAGAGCCTGGTGCTGCTGTCGCCGCAGTCAGGGGACGACACCGAGCCCGATGCTGGGCCGCACGCGGGTTCTGCCGCCGGAGCCGACCGGTGTGCGGCACCGGTGCCGCCCGGATGCGCCATCCAGGTGTCTCCGATCCCCATGGGCGGTGTCTGCTCGCCGTACCAGGCGAGGTGCTGGCGGGCGAGGTCACCGAGGGCGCGGGCTCGCCGGACGTCGACGCTGTCGTCGCTGCCCCACGCGGCGGGCTGCTCGGCGGTGTGCGAGACCGCTGCCTCGAGGTCGAGCGCGTCGGGGAGGTCGATGCGTCCGGTGACCGGCGTGAGCCCGGACAGCGAGGTGTCGCGGACGTCGATGTGGAGGTGGCGAGCCTCGCGCCACTCCTCGGCGAGGTGATGCGCTGCCTCCGGGTCGGGCCGCACCCTCGCGCCATCGACCACGCGGTCGAGCTGAGCACCCCCACCGGGTCCGCCACGGGCGCGACCTGACGGTCCACCGAGGCGGCGCCGACGTCAGGCGAAGCCGGGTGGCCTGCGCGACACGCCGCGCTCGCCACACCGCTACCTCGCCTGCGATCACGCGGGCCCAGAGCCCTGGCAGCCGGTGGGACATCTCGAGCGCGTCACCGATGAGCGCCTGTGCCCCCTGGGTCGAGCAGCCGAGGACGAGGCCGAGCTCGGCGACGGCATTACGGTCGACCTCGGGTACGCCGTCGGCCGAGAGCGGCATCTCCGCAGCGTGCGCACCCGTCGGCCAGGCACGCGTCCGACGGCGGCGTCGCGGGGAGCAGCGGCGGGTTCGCGAGCGCCCACTCGAGCGCCGCCCGGAGCACGCGCACCTCGGCAGCATCAGCCTCCTGGCGTGCGGTGCGCGCGGGCCCCCAAATGTTCACGAGTTGCATCTGTGATCCACGCCACGTCAATGCTACGTTCACGACAGCCGTGGTGCCTGACCGCGGCACAACTGATCGGGGATCACTGTGCGCGAGAGGATCGCAACCGTAGTCGCTCTCGCGGCAGCACTGGCCTTCGGCGGCACGTCAGCGTGGGCGGGCACGACGAACCACAACTACAGCACCACCGTCGCGTCCTTGGGTGGCTACGGCTATACCGCGTTCCAGACCAAGGCCATCACCGGGACCGCGGGCTACCTGGGATCCGGCACCGTCGGCAGAAGCTACGTCGTGTCCGCCCGCACCAACTCGCCGTCAGGTGTCGGCACGTGGACGGGCTATGTGGTCAGCGACGGGACCACCCACTACCTATACAACTCCCTCGTCAAGGGCGCGGATGTCCGGGCGCAGTTCCGAAACCGGCCGCAGACGACCGTCCAGGTGCAGGTGTCCGGCTACTGGCGCAGCAACTGAATCGAACTGACTCGCATATCACCAAATGATCCACCATCTGCTTGACGAACTGCGGGCGTCGATCCGACGCCCGCAGTTCGTCGTCGTCGCCGCCCTCATCGTGATCGTGCCTCCCGTTTCGGGAGTCGCGTCCCTGTCCGGCTATGCGCTCGACCACTGGATGTCCTACGCCACTATCATGTTCGATGGCCTGGGGCTGCTCTTTCCACTCCTAGTTACACTCTTGACTCAGCCCCGACTCTTGGACGAATGGTCTAACACTTACGCGAATAGCGTGAGGACGCGGGTCGCCCCTGCCCAGTACTTCCGCACAAAACTCGCGTCTTCGGCGATACTCGCGGGAGCGGTCTTTCTGACCGCGACCGCCCTTGCTTTGTTGGTCGCGCGGCTGACCTACACGGACCACGGATACGGGGTTGCGTCCGCAGGACCAATCGAGACACGCTTTCCGCTATCTCAGCTCTGGGCCCTGTCACCAGCGCTCTACGTCATCGCATTTTGCCTATGGGTCGGCTTAGTCGCTGCGAGTGTCGGTATCTGGTGCACGCTTCTGACTGCGCTCGTCTCCAATAGATTCGTCGCGCTCGTGGCACCCTTGGTTCTGTGGACTGCCGTGCAGTTCGGCCTTGCGGTAATCGGACTCGAGGAGCTCTCGCTACCTCCTGTTAGGTGTCATGTGAGTCAACAAACTCTTTGGACCGAGTGTGTCGGCCTCCTCGCCATCACCGTTGACTCAGCCGCTATGCTCTCCATCGTGCGCAAGAGTGACTAACAGAGTCCAGGAAACGGG
>JAJUII010000184.1 GCA_029265505.1 Aeromicrobium choanae | reverse complement strand
GAGCAGCCGGGCGCGCACCTCGCCGACGGTCTCCAGACGTCCGCGCTCGACCAGTCGATCGTCGAGCACGGGCGTCATTCCGAGTGTGCCGGCGACGATCTCGGCGGTCTGCACGGCGCGCACGGCCGGGGACGTGAGGAGGACCCGATACGGAGCTCCGCGCAGCGTCGCCGCAGCGGCACGGGCCTGGGCGCAGCCGAGCGGCGTCAAGGGGGGTGTGGGGTCGCCGAACTGGAGGCGGCCGGCGGCGTTCCAGGTCGACTCGCCGTGGCGGAGCCAGCCGATCACGGCTGGAGGGCCGCGACGCGGCCGATGACAGCCACGGCCGGGGCGCCGATGCCTGCCGTCGCCGCGTCGTCAGCGGCCTTGGCGAGGGTCGTGCGCACATCGCGCTGACTCGGGAGGCTGGCGTCGGCCACGATGGCGCATGGCGTCGCCCCGTCAAGGCCGGCCTCGAGCAGCGCTTGGGCGATAGCCGGGAGCGTGCGCACCCCCATCAGGAGCACGAGCGTCGTACCGGACCGGGCCAAGGCGGCGTAGTCGACCTTCGAGTCAGGGTGTCCGGGCGGGACGTGGCCAGAGATGACCGTGAAGCCCTGCACGAGGCCGCGATGGGTGACCGGCACCCCGGCGAGCTCAGGTGCCGCGACGCTGGACGTGACCCCCGGGATGACGCGGGTGGGGACCCCGGCGGCGGCGCACGCCTGGACCTCCTCGAAACCGCGGCCGAAGACGTACGAGTCGCCACCCTTGAGCCGCACGACGTGGCGGCCCCGCAGCGCGTGGTCGACGAGGATGCGGTTGATCTCGTCCTGGCTGGTGGAGCGTCCGAACGGGATCTTGGAGACGTCGACGACCTCGGCGTGCGCGGGCGCCCACGCGATCGCCTCCCACGGGGCGAGTCGGTCGGCCACCACGACGTCCGCGGTCTCCAGTGCCTCGCGGCCCGCGACGGTCACCAGGCCGGGATCGCCGGGGCCGGCGCCGACGAGCGTCACCCGGCCGACGCCTGAGCGCGGCGTGTCGGTGGCGGGCGACGGCACGCGACGGATCACCACATCGAACGTGCTCTCGTCGACCGGGTCGCTGGTCCACGCCAGTCGACCGCGTTGCACGAGGTCCTCGAGCGCGGCGCAGAGGGTGGCGGCGCGCAGCGTCACCGAGGCGCCGTCGCCGAGCAGGCTCACGATGGTGGGGACCGCGTGCTCGCGGCTGTCGAGGACGAGGACGGACAGTCCGTGGGCGTTCAGATGCATGCGGTGTGCACTCCCCAGGTGGTGAGCAGGCGGCGGGTGACGGATGGCTCGCGGACGGCGATCCGGACCCAGGAGTCGTCGAGGCCCGGGAACGTGTCGGCGCGGCGCAGCGCGAAGCCGGCGTCCCGGAGCCGGGAGTGGAGGCCGGGGCCGGGACGCGCGAGGACGAAGGGGGCCTCGGACTCGGTGACGGGGACTCCCAGCTCGATCAGGCCGTCGACCAGCACTTGGCGATGCTGGTGGACCTGCCGGGCGCGCCAGTACGCCTCGCGAGCGGCCTCCGGGCCGGTGGTAGCGACGACGGCGTGGAGGGCGGGCGTGCCGACCGACCACGGCGCCTGCTGGCTGCGCAGGTCGGCGAGGACCGCCGGGTCGCCGACAACGTACCCGGCGCGGATGCCCGGCATCGACCAGAGCTTGGTCAGGCTGCGGACGACGATGAGGCCGGGCAGGCGGTGCGCGGTCAGACTGTGCGTCTCGCCAGGCACGAAGTCCATGAACGCCTCGTCCACGACGACCACGCGGCCGCGACGGCACAGCGATCGCAGCGCCGCTGCCGGGTGGAGACGGCCGGTCGGGTTGGTCGGATTGCCGACGATGACGAGGTCGGCGTCACGCGGAACAGCTGTGGGGTCGAGCGCGAACTCGTCCTCGGCCCGGCAGACGACATGTGTGACGTGGTGCCCGGCGGCACGCAGGGCGACGTCCGGCTCGGTGAACTGCGGATGGACGACGAC
Organism: Aeromicrobium choanae; assembly: GCA_029265505.1. GTDB lineage: Bacteria > Actinomycetota > Actinomycetes > Propionibacteriales > Nocardioidaceae > Aeromicrobium > Aeromicrobium choanae_A. The sequence goes on along the minus strand of JAJUII010000184.1, from coordinate 3,005 downwards.
GGGGCGGCGCCATGAACGTGCGCGCGCGATCAGCGTGAAGGCCTCGGCAGCACCGGCGGTCACCAGGACATCCTCGCCGGCTCGACCGGGGCGCCGGGCGACCGCTGCCTGCGCGGTGCTGGCATCGGGGTAGGCGGTCGAGGCCGCGAGACCATCCGCGAGGGCGGTCTCGAGCCAGACCGGCCGAGGCAGGCGGATCACGTTCACGGCCAGGTCGACCAGGTCCTCGCGCGCCTCGGCATCGCCGTGGTGACGCAGGGGATCGAACGGCGCGGGCACGATCGCCGGTACGGGCGCCACGGCGCTGGGGAGCATCGTGTCGGCGTAGGCCGGGGCCGCCGCCACCGCGTCGGCGAAGGCCTGGGAGAGGTGCGGGTGTCCGGCCCAGTGCACGTGCAGGTACGAGGCGCTCAGCGTGGGACCCGCGAAGCCGACCGGGGATCCGTCCACCGTCCATGCGGGGCGGTCACCGTGGACGGGTGTGACGGTCGTGCGGTGGAACTCGTGCGCGGTGGCCGTCGTCCCTTCCGCGCCGAGGAGCTGGCCGACTGCGAGGACCGGGCGACGGTAGGAGAGTGTGAGCCGGGGCGTCATCACGGCGTCGGCGGCGAGCGCACCGACCATCGGGTGCCCGTCGAGGGTCCGACACAGGTACAGCAGCCCCGCGCACTCGGCGACGGTCGGAACTCCGTCGAGCACGGCTTGACGCAGGTCGTCGCGCAGGCTTGCGTTGGCGCTGAGCGCGGCCGCGTGCACCTCGGGGAAGCCACCACCGAGGTAGATCCCGCGGGTCCCGGCAGGGAGTCGGGAGTCACGGGCGGGGTCGAACGGCGCGACGGTGCAGCCGGCGGCCTCGAGCAGCTCGGTGGTCTCGGCGTAGCAGAAGGTAAAGGCCCGTCCGGCAGCGACGGCGACGACGGGGGAGTCGGTGGCCGTGCGACTGACATGGGCGGTCGGGTCCCAGGCCGTCTCGGTGAGGGGCGGCGCGGTGCGCGCGATCTCGATCACGGCGTCAAGGTCGATGCTGGCTGACACCTGTTCAACGAGCCGGTCGAGGGCGGAGGCGGCCTCGTCGCGCTCCTCGGCGGGCACGAGGCCGAGGTGTCGCGACGGGGCGCTCACGCCGTGATCGCGCTGCAGGATGCCCAGGACCGGGATGCCCGTCCGCTCGATGGCGGAGACCACCTCGGTGGCGTGCCGCGGGGAGCCGGCCTTGTTCAGGATGACGCCGGCGATCTGGACGCTGGGCTCGAACGTGGCCATGCCGTGCACTACCGCTCCGATGCTGCGGGAGGCGTGCGAGACGTCGACGACGAGCACGACGGGCGTACGTGTCAGCGTGGCCACGTGCGCCGTCGATGCGAACCCGTCACCGCCGATCTGGCCGTCGAACAGACCCATGACGCCCTCCACGACAGCGATGTCGGCGCCGCGGGCCCCGTGCATCAGCAGCGGCGCGATGAGCTCCGGGGCGGTCATGTGCGGGTCGAGATTGCGTCCGGGCCGGCCGGTCGCGAGCGCGTGGTAGCCGGGATCGATGTAGTCCGGGCCCACCTTGTGGCCGGAGACGACATGCCCGCGAGCCGCGAGGGAGGCCATCAGGCCGGTCGCGATCGTCGTCTTGCCGTGCCCTGATGCAGGCGCTGCCACGAGGACCCGAGGCAGCGTCACCACTCGATGCCTCGCTGACCCTTCTGGCCCACGTCCATGGGATGCTTCACGTGCATCATCTCGGTGACCAGGTCGGCCACCTCGATCAGGCGAGGGTCGGCCCGCCGGCCCGTCACGACGACGTGCTGGCTCCCGGGCCGATTGGCCAGGGTGTCGACCACGTCCTCGACGTCGACCCAGCCCCACTGCATCGGGTACGTGAACTCGTCGAGCACGTAGAGCTTGTGCCGTTCGGTCTGGATGCGTCGTTTGACCTCGGCCCATCCCTCGGCCGCGTCGGCGGCGTGGTCGTCCTCGGTGCCGCCCTTGCGGCTCCACGACCAGCCCGAGCCCATCTTGTGCCACTCGATCGGGCCGCCCTCGCCGGTCTCGTCGTGCAAGCGGGCGAGACGCTCGAGGACTGTCTGCTCGCCGATGCGCCACTTCGCAGACTTCACGAACTGGAAGACGCCGATGTCCCAGCCTTGGTTCCAGCCGCGCATGGCCAAGCCGAACGCGGCGGTGGACTTCCCCTTGCCGTCACCGGTGTGGACCATCAGCAGCGGCCGGTGGCGGCGCTGGCGCGTCGTGAGCCCGTCGTCGGGGACGACGAGCGGCTTGCCCTGCGGCATCAGGCCACCCCCCGGCGCGGTGCGGTCGCGGCTTGGACCACCCCCGTGATCCCGTCGGCGGTGACCTCGCCGAGCGGCACGTGCTCGGCCTGCAGGTGGGTGGCGAGGTCGGCGCCGAGCCCCATGCGGAAGCGTCCGGACTCGCAGTCGACGACGACGCTCTGGATCCCGGAGGCGGCGATGCGGCGGGCTGCGTGGTGGGCGCGCCCGAGCGCGTCGTGTCCGTAGGTGGCGCGGCCATCGGTCACGACCACGAGCAGGGGTCGACGTGAGGGGTCGCGCAGCGCCTCGCGGCGGACGACCTCGGCGGCTTGGCACAGGCCCTCGGCGAGCGGTGTGCGACCACCGGCTGGCAGGTCGGCGAGGCGGCGCGAGGCGACCTCGACCGACCCGGTGGGCGGCAGTGCGATGTCGGCAGTGTGCTGGCGGAAGGTGACGAGCGCGACCTTGTCGCGGCGGCGGTACGCGTCGAGAAGCAGTGACAGAACGGCGGTCTTCACCTGCTCCATGCGGCGGCGCGCGGCCATGGAGCCGGACGCGTCGACGCACAGGAGCACGAGGTTCGACTCCTGGCCGACGGTCTCGGCACGGCGCAGGTCGCCCGGGTGGAGGGTGAGGCCGCGGCCGCCCGACGGTCCGCGGCGGGCGACCTGGTGCGGGGCCGCGGCGGTGATGGTCGCCGGGAGGTGGAGTCGCCCGGTGGGCTCGGCATCGCGGCGGACG
>JAJUII010000032.1 GCA_029265505.1 Aeromicrobium choanae | reverse complement strand
GAGGAGCCGACGGAGGAGCCCACGGAGGAGCCGACGGAGGAGCCCACGGAGGAGCCGACGGAGGAGCCCACGGAGGAGCCGACCGAGGAGCCCACCGATCCCGGTGAGCCGGGTGAGGACGTGAACGTCTCCAAGAGCTTCGAGTACCGCTGTGATGTGACCGCCGGCGGCCTGCCGTTGGGCACGCACGACATCGGCGTTCTCGCCGAGACCGCCGTGCCCTCGTGGGTCCGGCCCGGTCAGGTGATCTCGGAGCGTCCGGTGAACATCACGTTGACGATGCCGGAATTGCTGCGTCAGTCGACGGTCCTGTTGTTGCAGGGTGTGGAGGCGGACGGTGCGTCGACCGATTCGTCGGTGACGTTGACCACGGGCGGCCAGACGACGTCCGTGGCGATCCCCAACCTGAGCTCGGATCGCACGCCGATTCCGCAGGAGGCGAACGAGCCTTGGTTGATTCCGGCCTCGGGCACGGTTCCCGAGATCACCACCCCGGACTACGCGGTCGACGAGGTCGTCGTCGGGATGCCGGACTCGTTCACGATCGACGCGACCATCTACAAGGCCGACGACTCGACGGTGCCGTCGCACCTGACCTGCACGGGTCCGGAGGATCTCGCGCTGGCGACGATCGACGTCCCGGCCGAGGGCGAGGAGCCCACGCCGCCGACGGACGGCCCGACGACGCCGCCGACGGACGACCCGACGACTCCGCCGACGGACGACCCGACCACGCCGCCGAGCGAGGAGCCGACGGACGAGCCGAGCGCGCCGGCCGACGATGACGACACCTCGGCCCCGCAGGCCGACGTCGAGATCATCGGGTCCAGCGTGGTGGCCCCGGGCGGTCGCATCACGCTGCAGTTCAGCAGCGAGTGGATCGGTGAGGAGCTCGACTTCGAGCTGCACTCCGACCCGATCTTCCTCGGGACCCGGATCGTCGATGAGAACGGTCAGGCGTCCATCCGGATCCCGACGGACGTCCCCGAGGGCTCGCACACGCTCGTGGTGCTCAGCGACGGCCAGGTGGTCGCCGAACTGCCCATCGAGGTCGACGCCGGTGCGGACGGAGGCGGCTGGTCCGACGACGTCCTCGCGTCGGCCGGCGGGCCGACGGCCGGCATCGCCGGGCTGGGCGCGCTCCTGCTGATCGCGGGTGCGGCCACGATCTGGATGCGCCGTACGCAGCACTGATCGATCCGCGCGAGGGCGGGGTGAGTCTCATGGCTCGCCCCGCCCTCGTCTCTGCAGGCTCATCTCTCCCATGGCTCACAGCGACGCACCAGTCGTGCCGACCGTCTCGTGGAGCACGTGTCCGGCCGCGTCGGAGAACGTTTGAAATCCCAGACGAGAAGAGCGAAGAGCTGTGGGCCGAGGAGAAATAGCACTCGTGAGCTGGAGAGAACGAACACCCCACCGGCTCGCCGCCAGTGGCGCGGTGATGGCGGTGGTGGTGTCGGGGCGGTCGGACTCTCCGTGAGTCTCGCGGCCGCGGCCGACTCCGGTCGAGGAGCCGACGGAGCGGCCGGTTCGGGAGACAAGATCACGGCTGATCTGACCGCCGCCACGTCGATCGGCAACGCCGGCAGCGGCACGTCGAACGGCAACGCCAACGACGGCAAGGGCGACGACGGAAAGAGGAAGTGGAACCGCCGGTGATCGGTGACTGACTCGGCGGGGCGGGTCGCAGGACCCGCCCCCGCTGCCATGTCCGGGCCCTCAGGCTAGGGTGGAGGAAACGACAGGGGAGCGCCGCGCAGAGGGCGCTGAGAGTGCGGATCCGCCGCAGACCCTCGAACCTGCTCCGGTTAGCACCGGCGAAGGGAGTCATCATGAATTCTGCTGTCCTGGCCTCTACCCGCTACCGCACGATCGATCTCGTCACCGTCGCGATGCTCGGTGTCGCGTTCGGCGTGATCTTCTGGGGATGGGGGAAGTTCTACGACCTCGTCGACCTCGGCGCGACCGTCGGCTTCAAGCCGGCCGCGGCGCTGCTGGGCGGCACCTGGCTCATGGCGGGCGTGGTCGGCGGACTGATCGTCCGGCGTCCCGGAGCGGCGTTCGCGACGGAGTTCGTGGCGGCACTGATCTCGATGGTGGTGCTCGGCGGCACCTCGTGGGGCACCACGGTGCTGGTCTCGGGTGCGGTCCAGGGCATCGGCGCCGAGCTGATCTTCGCTCTCTTCCTCTACCGCCGCTTCGATCTGCTGACGGCCGTCCTGGGCGGGGCGCTGTCGGCGGTGCTCGAGGCGTTCTACGAGTGGAAGACGTTCTTCGAGTACTGGGACCTCACGTGGCGTCTCGTCCACCTGTCCTTCCTCGTCACATCCGGGGTCCTCATCGCCGGTGTGGGCGGGTGGCTGCTGGTCCGGGCGTTGGCCCGTGCCGGCGCGCTCGACGCCTTCGGCTCCGGGCGGCCGTGAATCCGTGACGATCGGGTTCCGCGACTTCTCCTGGACCCCGGCCCACGCCCGACGCCCGACGCTCGCGCGCATCGACCTGAGGATCGCCGCGGGGGAACGAGTGCTCGTCGTCGGCCCGAGCGGCAGCGGCAAGTCGACGCTGCTCCACGCCGTGGCCGGGGCGCTGGGCACCACGATCCTCGGTGAGGCCACCGGCAGCGTCGATGCCGTCGGCCGTCTCGGCATGGTCACCCAGAACCCGTCCTCGTCCGTCGTCGCCGACCGGATCGGCCGGGACGTGGCCTTCGGCCCGGAGAATCTCGGGCTGCCGCGGAAGGAGATCTGGCGGCGGGTCGACGCGGCGCTGGAGGCGGTCGACCTGAGGTACGGTCACGATCACCTCACGAGCGCCCTGTCGGGTGGAGAGCGTCACCGACTCGCTCTGGCGGGAGCGCTCGCGCTCGAGCCGGAGCTCCTGCTGCTGGACGAGCCGACGTCCATGCTCGACGCGGGTCTGGGCGACGACGTCCGCCGTGCCGTGCTGGACGTGGTGGGCGACCGCACCCTGGTGGTGGTCGAGCACCGCTTCGAGCGGTGGCTGGACGTCGTCGACCGCGTGGTCGCACTGGACGGTGGTCGGATCGTCTTCGACGGGTCCGTCGGCGAGTTCCGGGTGGCCTCCGTTCCCGAGGCGCTGTGGATGCCCGGAAGGCCCGCTCCCGATCCGACCGTGATCCCCGCCGAGCTCGTCACCCCCGTCGAGCCGGCACGGATCGTGGCCCGGGGCATGGCGGTCGACCAGGTGACCCGCACGCTGCGAGGCACCGTGCGCACGCGCGCCGTCGCCGATCTGACCGTGACGTTGGACCCGGCGACGATCACCGCCCTCGTGGGCCCCAGCGGTGCCGGGAAGTCGTCGGCGCTCCTGGCTCTCGCGGGACTGCTCGACCCGGTCGCGGGCAGCGTCGAGCCGCCTCCGGACGTCGGCTGGAGCCCTCAGGACCCTGAGATCGGCTTCGTCGCGACCAGCGTCCGGCGGGAGATCGAGGCGACTCCGCAGGCGCTCGGTCGCGAGGTGGACACCGAGGCGCTCCTCGAGGCCGTCGGCCTGGCCGGTCGAGGCGACGAGCACCCGTACCGGCTGTCCGGGGGTGAGCAGCGTCGGCTGGCGCTGGCGGCCGCCGTCGCCCACCGGCCGGGGCTGCTGGCGATGGACGAGCCCACCGTCGGCCAGGATCGCGACACCTGGGCGCTCGTCGCCGGATGGATGGTGTCGGCCGCCCGTGCCGGCACCACGGTCGTGGCGGCGACCCACGACCCCGACGTGCCGCGCCACCGCGAACTGCGGCTGAGCCACGGTAGGGCCGTCCGGTGACCGGCGTCGCGACGCAGGTGAATCCGCTGGCGCTCCTCGCGGTGGGGCTGGCCGGGACCCTCGGCTCGCTCGGGGTCGACACGCTGCCCGAGGCCCTCGCGCTGGCCACCTGCTGGCTGGTCGTCGTGGCGCTGGCGTCGCCCTCGTGGCGCCACCCGGCGTTCTGCCTGGCGCTCGTGGCGCTTCCGGTCGTCAGTGTCGCCTGGTCGACGTGGATGCTCGGCGGCCGCGATCCGCAGACCACCGCACTGGCCGCAGTGCGGATCTTCGTGCTGGCCTGGCCTGGGGCGGTCGCGGTCGGCTACGTGGACGTCGCCCGGCTGGGCGACTACCTGGCCCAGACCCTGCGCGTGCCGGCGCGGTTCGCCGCAGCGCTGTCGGCGGCCTTGCAACGCGTCGGCGGCACCTGGCGCGCGTGGCACGACATCGCCCGAGCTCGGCGGGCCCGAGGGCTGCGCCGGGGCCCCGGCGCGATGGCCTTCGCCGTGCTCGTGCACACGATGCGCGAGGCCTCCCGGACGTCGATCGCGATGGACGCGCGAGGATTCGCCGCGGCCCGGCGTCGCACGTGGGCAGAACCCGCGTCCTGGACCCGGGTCGACGTCGGTGCGGTACTCCTCGCGGCCGTCCTGGCGGTCACTCCGCACGTGATGTGACTCGTGAGTCACTGGGGATGGTGAGCCCGAAATCGTGGGTTGCATCACACTGCAACCAATGGTTACAGTCGAGGACGTTGTTCGGACCTCACGGGGTCTGAGCGGCGCCGACCGTCCCGATGCGAGGAGTTTCCATGCGCATGCTTGCCGATGCCCGTCGCCGAGGCTTGCAGCTCGCGATCACCGGTGCCGTCGTCGCGGCAGGAGTGTCGATGCCGACAACCGCCCACGCCGCCCCGGCGGGCATCGACCGCGTCGGGTACGAGTGCCAGGCGACCAACCCGGTCGTCAACGCGACCCTCGAGGGGAACTACCAGTTCTACGTCACCGCGAGGACGGACCTGCCCGAGCGCGTCGAGGCCGGCCAGACCGTTCCGGCGACCGACACGACGCTGACCCTGACCCTGTCGGAGCCGCTGGTGACGCACCTCTACAACAGGATGAGCGTGCGCAGGGTCAAGGGCTCCTCCCGCTCGGACGTGACGCTGCAGGCCGTCTTCCCCGGTGGCGAGGTCGAGAACCTCTCCGAGCCGGTGAACGGCCTCGTGGTCCCCGACTGGGTGGAGATCTCGCCGGGTTCGGAGGTGGACATCGCCGCCAACGGCACGGTCGACGCCGTCGCCGTGCCGGACAACGCTCCCAACGGCTTGATCTACGTCCAGATGCCGAAGGTGTTCTTCCTCGACTCCCACATGGACCCGCCCGTCCTGGGCTCGGTCGCGGAGACCGAGCTGCGCTGCGAGCGCCAGAGCGATGCGGCCGATGCGCGGGTCATCGGCACGATCGCGATCGGCGACGGATGCCCCGAGAGCGACTGCCCGCTCGCCGATGAGGATCCCGGCCAGCCCGGCGGTGGCGGCGGCGGTGGCGGCGGTGAGGCCGGAACCGAGCCCGACGTGATCGACCCGACCGTGCCCGATCCGGAGACCGCGATCTCCGACTCCGACTACGGCTGGGATGACGGCGAGTCCGGCGGCGCCGTGTCTGCCCGCACCACCGAACTGCCGGCCACGGGATCGGGGCTGGGCGCGGGCCTGGGCGCGCTGTTCGCGGCACTCGTGGCCGTGCGCGTCGCGCTCGCGGTGCGGACCCGCCGCGGCGCCCGCTCCTGAGGTCCGACCCGCCCCCACCACCGGCTCGGGCCGGTGGTGAACCCCTGAGAAGGAGCACCGATGGGAGTCGAAGTACGAGTCGAGGGCCTCACCAAGACCTTCGGCAGTCAGACGATCTGGCGCGACGTCTCGCTGACCCTGCCCGCCGGACAGATCAGTGTCATGCTCGGTCCCTCCGGCACGGGCAAGTCGGTGTTCCTCAAGACGCTCATCGGTCTGATCAAGCCCGACGCCGGGCACATCTTCATCGAGGGGACCGACATCGCCACGTGCAGCGAGCGTGAGCTGTACGAGGTGCGCAAGCTCTTCGGCGTGCTGTTCCAGGACGGCGCGATGTTCGGCTCGATGACGCTGTTCGACAACGTCGCCTTCCCGCTGCGCGAGCACACGCGCAAGACGGAGTCGCAGATCCGTGACATCGTCATGGAGAAGATGGAGATGGTCGGCCTGGTCGGCGCCGAGGACAAGCTGCCGGGGGAGATCTCCGGGGGCATGCGCAAGCGCGCCGGTCTGGCCCGCGCCCTCGTCCTCGAGCCGGAGATCATCCTGTTCGACGAGCCGGACTCGGGCCTCGACCCGGTGCGCACCGCGTTCATCAACCAACTCATCGTCGATCTCAACCAGCAGACCGAGGCGACGTTCCTCATCGTCACCCACGACATCGGCACGGCCCGCACGGTGCCGGACAACATCGGTCTGCTCTACCACCGGCACCTGTCGATGTTCGGGCCGCGCGAGATGCTGCTGTCGAGCCAGGAGCCGGCCGTGCGGCAGTTCCTCAACGCCCAGACGATCGGTCCGATCGGCATGAGCGAGGAGAAGGATGCCGACGAGCTGGCCGCCGAGGACCACACCACGCTCCCGCCGCTGCCGCCCATTCCGCTGCAACTGCTCCCGAGCGACGGGCGTCCCCGCCCCACCCAGCCCGAGCCGGGCGCCTGGTGCGCCGCCAACGGCGTCGTGCCGCCTCCCGGCTCCTTCCAGGCCGACCCGTCGGGATTCGTGCCGCAGTCGCCGGAGTCGCTCACCGGAGGTGCGGTGTGAGCGTCGGCAGCGCGTTGACCGCGCCGCTCGCGACGGTCGGGCGCCTCTTCGCCTTCGGTGCCGATGTGCTGCTGGCGGTCTTCCGGCGCCCGTTCCAGTTCCGCGAGTTCATCCAGCAGGCCTGGTTCATCGCCTCGGTGACGATCGTGCCGATCGCGTTGGTGTCGATCCCCTTCGGCGCGGTCGTCGCGCTGCAGACGGGCAGCCTCGTGCAGCAGTTCGGCGCCCAGTCGTTCGTGGGCTCGGCCGCCGTGCTGGCGGTGTTGCGCGAGGCGGCCCCGATCGCGACCGCGCTGCTCGTGGCCGGTGCGGGCGGCTCGGCCATCGCCGCGGACCTGGGCGCGCGCAAGATCCGCGAGGAGCTCGACGCGATGATGGTGCTCGGCATCGATCCGATCCACCGCCTCGTGGTGCCCCGGGTCCTGGCCTGCATGCTCGTCGCCGTCTTCCTCAACGGTCTCGTCAGCGTCGTCGGCGTGATGGGCGGCTACGTCTTCAACGTGATGATGCAGGGCGGAACGCCCGGTGCCTACCTGGCCTCGTTCACGGCGCTCGCCCAGACGCCCGATCTCTACCAGGGCATGGCCAAGGCGCTCGTCTTCGGGCTCATCGCCGCGATCGTCTCCACGTACATGGGGATGAACGCCGGGGGTGGCCCGCAGGGTGTCGGCCAAGCCGTCATGGAGTCAGTCGTCATCACGTTCCTGCTGTTGTTCCTGGCGAACTTCATCCTCAGCGCGCTGTACTTCCAGCTCGTTCCGGCGAAGGCGATCTAGCGGTGTCGGCTCTCAGGAACGGCTACGAGGCGCCGCTGCGGACCCTGGACGACCTGGGTCGGCAGCTGGCGTTCTATCTGCGCACCCTCGCGTGGATCCCCCGGGTCGTGACCCACTACCCGCGCGAGATCCTGCGGCTGCTCTCGGAGGTCACCTTCGGACGCGGCGCGCTCGCCGTCATCGGAGGCACGGTCGGCGTCATCTTCGCGATGTCGTTCTTCACCGGCGTCGAGGTCGGCATGCAGGGCCACAGCGCCCTCGAACAGCTGGGCACGAGCGCCTTCGCGGGCTTCTTCTCGGCCTACTTCAACACCCGCGAGATCGCGCCTCTGGTGGCGGGCATCGCCTTGGCCGCGACCGTCGGCTGCGGGTTCACCGCCCAGCTCGGAGCGATGCGGATCTCCGAGGAGGTCGACGCGCTCGAGGTCATGGCGATTCCATCGCTGCCGTACCTGGTGACGACTCGGGTGGTCGCCGGGCTCATCGCGATCATCCCGCTCTACATGGTCGGGCTGATGTCCTCCTACTTCGCCACTCGGCTGACGATCACCGCGATCTACGGTCAGAGCCAGGGCACCTACGACCACTACTTCTCGCTCTTCCTGCCGCCGGGCGACGTCCTGTGGTCGTTCTTCAAGGTGATGGTCTTCGCCGTCCTGGTGATCCTGATCCACTGCTACTACGGCTACTACGCCTCCGGCGGTCCGGTCGGCGTCGGCGTGGCCGTCGGGCGCGCGATCCGCACGTCCATCGTCGTCATCAACGTGGCCGACCTGATGATGTCGATGGCGATCTGGGGTACGACCACGACCGTGAGGCTGGCCGGCTGATGGCGCGCGTCTCGACTCTCGACCGTCCGGCCGTGGTCCGCGGACTCGGCGTCGCCATGATCGCGCTGATCCTCGGCGCGACCTTCCTGACGTACGCCGCGTTCTCGAAGCTGTTCGTCTCGGACGTGCCGGTCGTCATCCGCAGCACCGGCGTCGGCCTGCAGCTGAACCCGAACGCCGACGTCAAGCTCCGCGGGGTGATCGTCGGTCGCGTCGAGGACATCACCGCCGAGAACGGTGAGGCCGTCATCCACCTGGCGCTCGACCCCGACCAGCGGGAGCTGATCCCGGCCGACGTCCAGGCCTTCATCGTGCCCAAGACGCTGTTCGGTGAGAAGTACGTCGATCTGCAGCCGGTGCCGTACTCGACCGGCGAGGCGATCGAGCCCGGGGACGAGATCGTCCAGGCTGCGCTGCCCACGGAGGTCGAGAGTCTGCTCAACGATCTCGACCCCCTGCTGACGGCCCTTGATCCGAGGGACCTCTCCTACGTGCTGACCGCGCTCTCGGAGGCGCTCGACGGTCAGGGCGAGAAGGTCGGACGGACGCTGCAGACGCTGTCGAGGTACCTGCAGAAGATGACGCCGCTCGCCCCCAAACTCGTCGAGGACATCACGCTGCTGGGCGAGACGGCCGAGACGTACGCCGACGTCATGCCTGAGATCGGCACCACGCTGCGCAACGCGGTCGTCACCGGCAACACGCTCACGGCCCGCAAGACGCAATTGCAGACGCTGTTCACCGAGACCGCCGCGTTCGCCGCCGCGGCCGAGCAGCTGGCCGAGAGGTCGGGCGACGACTTCATCACGCTCACCCGTGACTCGCGTCCGACGCTGGAGCTGCTCGCGAACTATTCGCCGACGCTCGAGTGCGTCCTCAAGGGCATCGATCGACTCAAGCCGGCCATCGACGGCGCGTTCCGCGACCACCGGGCCCACGCGACGATCGAGTTCGCGCCGCGCTCGCCGCGCGAGTACCGCCGGCAGGACGCCCATCGGCTTCCGGACCCGGGGTCGAAGGTGCTGTCGCCGAGCTGCGCGACGCTGCCGACCACCGCCTACGACGCCGGTCGACCCTCGCCCGGGCTCAGCAACGCCATGCTCGAGCAGTTCGGGATCGGCGGTGACCTGGGCAAGACCCGGCCGCTGGTCGCGCCGCGTTCGACCGGCCCGGCGGGCAGCGATCTCGAGGCGGAGCAGATCAGCGCGATCCTGGCGACTGCGATGGGCGTCGAGATGTCCGAGATCCCCGACGTGGCCCAGCCGTTGTTCGGGCCCGTCCTGCGCGGAGCGGAGGTGAGTCTGGGATGAGTCGTTCGGGAATGGACCGACAGACCGCGTCGGCCTTCGTCAAGCTGATGATCTTCCTGATCGTCACCGGCCTGATGACCGTGCTGCTGGTGACGGTCATCGGGAACAAGACCTTCACCCGCACCACCACCTACCGAGCGATCTTCACCGATGCGACGAGCGTCGTGAAGGGCGACGACGTCCGGATCGCCGGCGTGCGGGTCGGCAGCATCTCCGACGTACGGGTCCACTCGGGCTCGACGGCGGAGATCGAGTTCTCGGTCGACTCCGACATCACCCTGACCGAGAGCACCGAGGCGACGTTGCGCTACCGGAACATGATCGGCCAGCGCTACCTGGCGCTGACCCCCGGTGACGGCGCATCGACCGCACCGCTGGAGCCGGGCGAGACGATCGGCCTGGACCGGACGACTCCGGCGCTGGACCTGACGGACCTGTTCGGCGGCTTCAAGCCGCTGTTCGACGCGCTCTCGCCCGAGGACACCAATCAGCTCGCCTACGAGCTGATCCAAGTGTTCCAGGGTGAGGGCGGCACGATCGAGTCACTGCTCGCCCACACCGCCTCGTTCACCCAGACGCTGGCCGAGCGCGACGAGCTGATCGGCGACGTCATCGACAACCTCACCGAGGTGCTCACGTCGTTCAACGATCGGGACGAGCAGCTCTCGTCGGCGATCAGCACCCTGCAGCGGCTGATCTCCGGTCTCAAGGACGACCGCGAGGTGTTGACCGGATCGCTCGACGACATCGCCGAGCTCAGCGGGGCGACGGCGGGCCTGCTCGACGACATCCGCGAGCCGCTGACCACCGACATCCAGAAGCTGCGCAAGCTCACCGCGCAGATCGGCACGAAGAAGGCGCGCAAGCAGTTGAACACGACCCTGGGCATCCTGCCGATCAAGATCGACCGGCTCGGCCGGACGAGCCAGTACGGATCGTTCTTCAACTTCTACGTGTGCGACCTCGGTGTCCACGGCAACGTCCCCGTGCTCGACGGGGTGCCCGGCTGGGAGAAGAAGCGCTCGCTGAAGACGACCAAGCGCGTCACGGTCACCGGAGCGGGGGCGAGCCGATGCCGCTGAGGGACATGAAGCCGATCCGCGAGCGCAATCCGGTCGCCGTCGGGGCGATCTCCCTGCTCGTCATCGCCGCGCTGTTGCTGGTGTCGAGTCAGGCGAACCGATTGCCGATCCTCGGCGGGGGCGCCACGTACGCCGCCGAGTTCACCGAGGTGGGCGGACTGAAGAAGGGCGACGACGTGCGCCTGGCCGGTGTGCGTGTCGGGGAGGTCGAGGGACTCGAGCTCGCCGGGGAGACGGTGCGGGTGAAGTTCCGTGTCACCTCCGACCGTGACAAGCTCGGCAGCCAGACCGGCGCCTCCGTCCGCATCAAGTCCCTGCTCGGCACGATGTACCTCAGCCTCGAGCCCGCGGGCGGCGGCGAGCTCGAGCGCGGCGCGGTCATCCCGGCCGATCGCACCACCCCGCCGTACGACATCGTCCAGGCGTTCTCGGGACTGACCGAGACGACGCAGCAGATCGACAACGACCAGTTGGCGCACGCGCTGGACACGCTCAACGACGTGGCGGCCAAGACCCCTGAGGAGTTCCGCGACGCGGTCAGCGGAGTGACGGCACTGTCGACGACGCTCGCCAAGCGCGATCAGGAGCTCAAGACGCTGCTGGAGAACGTCGATTCGATCTCGGCGGTGCTGGCCGATCGGAACACCGAGTTCGTGAGGCTGTTCCAGGACGGTTCGGTGCTCTTCGAGGCGCTCGCCCAGCGCCGCGATGCGATCCGTGCCGTGTTGGAGAACGTCACCCAGATGTCCCGCGAGATCCGTGCCTTGGTGAAGGACACCCGAGCCGACCTCAAGCCCACGCTCGAGCGGCTCGACGGAGTCGTCACCGTGCTGCGCAAGAACGAGGCCAACATCACCAAGGCGATCGAGCAGCTGCCCGCGTACTACGCGATGGTCGCCACGAACACCGGCAACGGCCCGTGGATGGATTCCTTCGTCTACAACCTGCTGAGCCTGCTCGGCGTTCCGGGAGGTCTGTGATGGCTCGCCTGACCACCTCCGGCACCCTCGGCCGCTCCGTCCTCACGATCGGCGTCGTCGGCCTGTGCCTCGGCCTGATCGCCGCGGTCGCCGTGGCGGTCCTCGGCCGATCGGACGAGAACACGATCACGGTGGACTTCGACCGCACCGTCTCGCTGTACGAGGGGTCGAAGGTGCGGATCCTCGGCGTTGACGTCGGCCTGGTCGAGAAGATCACCCCGCGCGGACAGACCGTGCGCGCCACGATCACGTGGGACGCCGACTACGACGTGCCGGCCGACGCGGTCGCACTGATCGTGTCCCCCTCGGTGGTCGGCGACCGCTTCGTCCAGCTGGCGCCCGCCTACACCGGCGGCGCGAAGCTCGAGGACGGCGCCCACCTGGACCAGTCCCGCACGGGCACCCCGACCGAGCTCGACGAGACCTTCGAAGCGCTCAACACCGTCGCGGTCACCCTCGGCCCGGAGGGTCTCAACGAGGACGGCTCGCTCAGCGAGATGTTGGCCAACTCGGCGAAGAACCTCGACGGCAAGGGCGCCGAGATCCGCGAGTCGATCGCCGCCCTGGCCGAGCTGAGCCAAACCGCCGAAGGGACGAAGGACGAGTTCTTCTCCTCACTCGAGCAGATCGAGACGTTCGTGTCGGCGCTCGAGGCCAACGACGCCAGCGTCCGCCGGTTCAACTCGAGCCTGGCCGCGGTCTCGGACGTGCTCGCCGACGAGAGCGACGACCTGCAGTCCGCGTTGCGCGAGCTGGCGGCCGCGTTGAGTGAGGTCCAGGGCTACGTGGCGGAGAACCGCACCGCCCTGCGCAAGAACATCGACGGGCTGAACGACGTCACCAAGACGCTCGCGCGCCAGCGCAAGGAGATCGCCTCGATCCTCGAGCTCGGTCCGAAGGCCCTGTCGAATCTGGCCAAGACGTACAACCCGACCACTGGCGCGATCGACGGACGGGCCTCGATCAAGGGCAGCCGCGACGGGCGGTTCACGACCCTGACCGACAGCACTTTCGTGCGTGCCGCATGTGGCCCGGCCGTGGCGCAGGACTCCTCCTACCAGAGCGCCTGCGACGCGATGGGTGAGATCATCGCGTTCCTCGCCGAGAACGCCCAGGCGGCCGGCGGGGACGGCGCGGCGGCGCGCGGCGCGGCGGTCCCCGCGGCCGGGGCGGACGCACGGACCTCGCTCGAGTACCTGCTGGGGGTGGCGTGATGACCCGCCGCATGTCGATCCGTCACGGAGTCGTGGCCGCCGTCGCGGCCGCGACGCTCACCTCAGGCTGCGTGTCGAGCGTCGGGGACCTCCCGCTGCCCGGCGGCGCGGACCTCGGCGACGACCCCTACACCGTCGAGATCGAGTTCGCCGACGTGCTCGACCTCGTCCCGCAGAGCGCTGTCAAGGTCAACGACGTCTCGGTCGGTCGGGTCACCAAGGTCGAGCTCGACGGCTGGAAGGCCAAGGTCACGGTCAAGATCAACGGTGACGTCGAGCTGCCCGACCAGGCGGTGGCGTCGATCCGTCAGACCTCGATCCTCGGTGAGAAGTTCGTCTCGCTCGCGGCCCCGGAGGAGGGCGGCGGTCTGGAGTCGCGTCTCGGTGACGGCGATGTGATCCCGCTGTCGCGCACCGGCCAGGCGCCCGAGATCGAGGCGGTCCTCGGGTCGCTGTCCCTCGTCCTGAACGGGGGCGCGTTGGGCAAGGCGCAGATCATCAGCCGCGAGCTCAACGCCGCGCTCGGCGGTCGCGAGTCCGACATGCGGCGGCTGGTCCGTCGGCTCGACGAGTTCCTCGAGGTGGCGGACGACTCCCGCGAGGAGATCGTGGAGGCGATCGAGCAGATCGATCGGCTCGCGGTCGCCACGCGCGAGCAGCAGCAGGCGATCGACGACGCGCTCGACGACCTGCCGGCCGCCCTGCGTACCGTCAACGAGCAGCGCGCGAACCTGGTCAAGATGCTCGAGGCGCTGACCGAGCTGGGGGCCGTGGGCACCGACGTGATCGTCAAGAGTCAGGAGGCGGTCACCGCCGACGTCAAGGCCCTCGCTCCGATCCTCGACCGGCTCGGCTCGGCGGGAGACGCGCTGATCACCTCCCTGGAGGTCCTGCCGACCTTCCCGTTCCCCGACTCCCTGCTGGGGTCGTCGGTCAAGGAAGCGAACGCCTACCAGATGGGTGACTACCTCAACGTGTCGCTCGACTTCGAGCTGGACTTCTCCAAGACGTACGCCCTGATGAAGCCGGCGGAGCGTCGCGCGCTCAAGGAGTCGCTGCGGTCCGACGACGTCGACGGCGTTCTGGCCCGATCGGCGGTGGCCCCATGATCACGCGTCGCGTCCGGCTCCAGCTCATGGTGTTCCTCGTCGGGACGCTCGTGCTGCTGGGCTACGTGGGGACGAACTTCGCCCGCGTCGACCGGCTGTTCGGCAACGGCTACGAGGTCGTCGTCCGGATGGCCGACTCCGGGGGCATCTTCACGACGGCGGACGTCACCTACCGCGGCGTCTCCGTCGGCCGGGTCACCGACATGTGGCTCGACGGGGACGGCATCGCGCTGGAGGTGCACATCGACGGCGACGCGCCGCCGATCCCGGTGGACACCGACGTGGTCGTCGCCAGCCGCTCCGCGGTCGGCGAGCAGTTCCTGGACTTCCAGCCGCGCACCGACCGCGGCCCGTTCCTGGAGGACGACTCCGTGATCTCGCGGGAGCGGACGCGGATTCCGGTCGACACCCGGACACTGATGACGAACGTCAGCTCGTTGCTGTCCTCGGTGGACGCCGAGGACCTGGGCATCGTCGTGCGCGAGCTGGGCGCCGCCTTCGGTGGCTCGGCGGAGGATCTGCGCACGATCATCGACTCCGGGGAGGCGGTCATCACGACGGCCGACGAGAAGTACGAGGTGACCGCCGCGCTCATCCGCAGCTCGGCGACCGTGCTCCAGACCCAGGTCGACTCCGCCGACAGCATCCGCGAGTTCGCGCGGAACCTCAGCAAGCTCACCTCCGCCGTGCGCCAGTCGGACCCCGACCTGCGCAAGGTCATCGACTCCGGCGCCCCGACGGCGGCGACCCTGCGCGCCGTGATCGACGAGAACGCCGACGACATCGCCGAGATGCTGGACGAGGCGATCAGCCTCAACGGCGTCGTGGCCAAGAACCTCGACGGCATCCGCGGTGTGCTCGTGATCGCCCCGTACGGCGTGGAGAGCGCCTTCTCGATCATCGCGAAGGACACCCGGACGGGGCAGTACGGCATCCGCCTCAACCTCGCGCTGCAGCCGTCGGGGGCGCCGTGCCTGACCGGCTACAAGCCGGGTGATCGGCAACGCACCCCGTTCGACCGGACCGTGGAGAAGTGGAACCGCAAGTACCACTGCGCCGAGTCGACGGCGCGTGGCGCCTCCGTCGAAGGGTCGGCGGCGTCCATGGCCGCGCCGGCGGCCGGGGCGGCGGGGTCGACCGTCCTGGGCACGTACGATGTGGCGACGAAGCAGCTTGAGTTGAACGACGAGGAGTCGACGATCCCTCAGGCACTCGATCTCGGTGAGGAGTCCTGGAAGTGGATGATGCTCGGACCGACGGTCGCCCGGTGACGCGTCGTCGCATGCTCGCCGTCGGCCTGGCCGTGCTGAGCGTCGCCGCGATCGCTCTGGGCGCCTGGGTGCTCGTGCGCGGTCCGCAGTACCCGCCCGCCTCGGACACGGCGACGCGGCAGGACGTGCGTGCGGCGACCGAGCGGTTCGCGACGGCGATCAACACCTACGACGTC
>JAJUII010000221.1 GCA_029265505.1 Aeromicrobium choanae | reverse complement strand
CGTGCTCGTCACCCCTCCAGGACAACGGCGAGGCCCTGACCGACGCCGATGCAGATCGCTGCGACGCCCAGCCCGCCGCCGCGAGCGGCCAGCGCATGTGCCAGGTGACCCACGATGCGCCCACCCGAGGCCCCCAGCGGATGGCCGATCGCGATCGCCCCGCCATCGACGTTGACCTTCTCCGGATCGAGGTCCGGCCAGAGCTTCAGACAGGCCAACGACTGCGAGGCGAACGCCTCGTTGAGCTCGACGAGATCCACGTCCTGCCACGACCTGCCCGCGCGTTCGAGTGCGAGGTTCGCGGCCTCGACCGGCCCGATGCCGAAGATCGGCGGGTCGACGGCGGACGCCGCCCGGCTGACCACCCTGGCCAGCGGCGCCCGGCCGAGGTCGGCTCCGGCCGCCTCGTCCGCCAGCAGGACCGCGGAGGCGCCGTCGTTCAGCGGCGAGGCGTTCCCCGCGGTGACCGTGCCGGCCTCGCGGCGGAATGCCGGCTTCAACCCGGCCAACGTCTCCAGCGAGGCGTCGGGCCGGATGTTCTCGTCCCGGTCCAGGTTGACGCCCGGGACCGGGACGTGTTCCGCGTCGTACCGGCCGGCGTCCCAGGCCTCGGTCGCCAACCGGTGGCTGCGCAGCGCGAACTCGTCCTGCTGGTCGCGGCCGATGCCGTATTGATCGGCCAGGATCTCGGCGCCTTCGCCGAGCGAGACCGTCCATTCGGCCGGCATCCTGGGGTTGACCAGACGCCAGCCCAGCGTCGTGGAGACCAGTGTCTCGTCACCGGCGGGATAGGGCCGTTCGGTCTTCGGCAGCACCCACGGCGCCCGGGACATCGACTCGGTCCCGCCGGTCAGCACAAGACGCGCATCGCCCGTCTCGATGGCACGTGAACCTTGGATGATCGCCTCCACGCCCGAGCCGCACAACCGGTTCACCGTCGCGCCCGGGACAGACGTGGGCACGCCGGCCAACAACGACGACATCCGCGCCACATTGCGGTTCTCCTCGCCGGCCCCGTTGGCGTTGCCGAACAGCACCTCGTCGATC
Source organism: Aeromicrobium choanae (assembly GCA_029265505.1). Taxonomy (GTDB): domain Bacteria; phylum Actinomycetota; class Actinomycetes; order Propionibacteriales; family Nocardioidaceae; genus Aeromicrobium; species Aeromicrobium choanae_A. Next base: position 1,837 of record JAJUII010000221.1, on the reverse strand, counting down.
CTCACCGGATCGAGGTCCGGACTGCGGTCCAGGAGCGCTCCGATCACCGCGGCACCGAGATCGTCCGGCCGCACACCGGCCAGCGCCTTGCCGTACCGCCCGAACGGGGTGCGGACGGCGTCGTAGACGAAGGCAGCTCTCGCCATGGGGGACTCCTCAGTGGACCGCGGTGCGGTCGAGCAGGTCGAGGCCGGTCAGCTCGCGCAGCGAATCGACCGTGGCCGGGCCGAAGGTCTCGGTTACGGCGACCGTACCGTCGGCCAGGTCGAAGACGGCGACGTCGGTGTACACCCGCGATACGCAGCCCACGCCCGTCAACGGATAGCTGCACCGTTGCACGAGCTTCGGCGTCCCGTCGCGGCTGCGAAGCTCCATCATGACGAAGGTCTGCTTCGCGCCGATCGCGAGGTCCATCGCGCCCCCGACGGCGGGGATCGCGTCCGGCTTACCGGTGTGCCAGTTCGCGAGATCGCCGGACGCCGACACCTGGAAGGCACCAAGGACACACAGGTCCAGATGGCCGCCACGCATCATGGCGAACGAGTCGGCATGGTGGAAGTAGGCCGCCCCTGGCAACTCAGTGACCGGAATCTTGCCGGCGTTGATGAGATCGAGGTCGATCTCGTCGCCACTCGCCTCACGCCCCATGCCGAGCATCCCGTTCTCGGTGTGCAACGTGACCCCGCGGTCCGGTTCGAGGTAACCCGCCACCGTGGTGGGCATCCCGATGCCCAGATTCACGAACGCGCCCTGCGGGATGTCCGCTGCAACGCGGCGTGCGATGCCGTCCCGGTCCAGTGGCTGGCTCATTGCCCGACCTCCAGCTCTCCTGCTGCCGCCGGCTCGGCGATGCGCACCACTCGATCGATGTAGATGCCTGGTGTCACCACGGCCTCCGGATCGATCCCGCCCGCCTCGACCACGTCGGCGACCTGGGCGATCGTCGTCGCGGCTGCTGCGGCCATGATCGGGCCGAAGTTGCGGGCCGTCTTCCGGTAGACCAGGTTGCCGACGCTGTCCGCGCGCCGGGCCTTGATCAGGGCGACATCCGCCGTGAGCGGGTACTCCAGGACGTAGTCGCGACCGTCGATCGTGCGAGTCTCCTTGCCCTCGGCCAGCAACGTGCCGTAACCGGTCGGGGTGTAGAAGGCGCCGATACCCGCACCGCCGGCGCGGATCCGTTCGGCGAGATTGCCCTGGGGAACCACCTCGAGCTCGATCCTGCCCGCGCGGTACCGCTCGTCGAAATGCCAGGAGTCTTTCTGCCGGGGGAAGGAGCACACCATCCTGCGGACCCGCCCGAGCGCGATGAGTTGGGCCAGTCCCACGTCCCCGTTGCCGGCGTTGTTGCTGATCACGGTCAGCTCGCTCGCCCCCTGGTCGATGAGGGCGTCGATGAGTTCGACGGGCTGTCCAGCCGTGCCGAAGCCCCCGATCATCACGGTCGCACCGTCGGGGATGCCGGCCACGGCCTCACGGAGATCCTCGGTGATCAACATGAGGTGCGCGGCTCACTTCCTGTTCGGTAAGCGCACAGATGCGCGCTTGGGGAACCAATTGGTCCCTCGCCGGCGTACGCGGTCAAGGACGACGACTGTCGCGAACCGGCAGGGCGGCGCCGCGCATGCGGAGGCGCCGGCGACGCTTAGTGCACCCGCCGAGCCAGATGCCGGGCGAGCACAGCACAGACGATCAGCTGGATCTGGTGGAACACGATCACCGGCACGGCGACGACCGCAGCCGTCGAAGCCGGGAACAGCACGGCGGCCATGGGGAGACCGGTAGCCAGCGACTTCTTCGACCCGCACATGAGCAGCGCGATGCGATCCTCGGTCGT
>JAJUII010000189.1 GCA_029265505.1 Aeromicrobium choanae | reverse complement strand
TACTGCTCGAAGGACTACGCCAAGCTCTGCGCGAAGCTCGGCGTGACCCAGTCGATGGGTGCCGTCGGGTCCTCGGCCGACAACGCGTCGGCGGAGTCATTCAACGCCGCGCTGAAGCGGGAGGTCCTCCAAGACGAGCGAACCTGGTCCGACGAGCTCGCCTGCCGTCGCCAGCTCTTCAAGTGGCTGACCCGCGACAACACCCGGCGGCGCCATTCGTGGTGTCGCTACCTGTCGCCGATCGCCTACGAGACCGGCCACGCCGCTACGCTGCAGCCCGCCGCGTAATCACACCCCGTGTCCAAGATCCGGGGGTAGGGCCCGATCGACCCGTAGGTAACGTCGTCAGCATGGTTGCCACGTCCAGTGTTGAGCGCTCATCCCAGCCGGAGGCGGATCGAGGTCCGTGGCTGGTGTCCATCGCGGGCGTAGTCCTGCTGACCCTGGGCTTGGTGCTGGTCCCCGCACAGCCGGCCCATGCAGTCGCCGAAGCGACGGCTACGGCCCGCATCCATGCCGACACCAACGCGCACCGCACCAGCAACGGGCGCGCACCCCTGGTGCGGAACGCCCAGATGGACGCGGTGGCCGCGGGCTGGTCGGACGTGCAATGCCGTCGGGGCGAGATGGGGCACAACCCGCAGTTCTCTCAGCAGATACCACCCGGCTGGTCGTCGGCGGCGGAGAACGTGGCGCGGGGCTACACCTACGACCGTGTCGTGGCCGCCTGGATCGGTTCTCCGGGACACAACGCGAACCTGCTCGGCAACTTCACCCACATCGGCATCGGGTACTGCGAGCTGAACGGTGACCGCTACTACACGCAGGTGTTCGCGCGCTACTCAGGTCCGCTGCCAGGCGATGGTGCCTCCGGTGGCGCGGCGGTGCTGGCGATCGCCTCGAACGGTGCGCTCTACCGCTATCCCGGCACGGGTGCCGGAGGATTCGGTGCTCGACAGCAGATCGGGTCAGGCTGGTCGTCGATGAGCCTGGTCACAGGTGTCGGGGACATGACCGGAGACGGCAATCGCGACGTCGTCGCACGCGACGCCCGGGGTCGGCTGCTTCTCTACACCGGAACGGCCGCGGGCAGGTTGGCAGGTCCCATCGTGCTCGGGAGCGGCTGGACGGGCATGAACCTCTTGCTCGGTCCCGGCGACTTCACGGGCGACGGACGCCCAGACATCGTGGCGCGCGACAACGCAGGGCGGTTGTGGCTCTACGCCGGTCGAGGCGGCGGGGCTATCGCCAGCGGCGTGCAGATCGGCCGGGGCTGGACCGGCATGAATGTCATCGTGGCGCCGGGGGACGTCACCTCGGACGGCCGGGCCGACGTGGTCGCCCGCGACGCATCGGGGCGGCTGTGGCTGTATCCCGGCCGCGGCGACGGCAGGTTCCTGGCGGCCCAGCAGGTCGGGCACGGATGGCAGATCTTCAACGCCATCGTGGCTCCCGGTGACTTCTCGGGCGACGGTCGGCCCGACCTGCTCGCCCGAACACCCTCGGGGGCGCTCCTCCTCTACACGAGCACCGCCTCAGGTGGCTGGCGCTCAGGCGGTCAGGTGGGCCACGGATGGAGCGGGTTCCGCCTCCTCGGACCGGGAGCAGCCTGACGATCGGTCAGCGGCTCAGTCCGGTGCCACCCGTCCCTGCGGAGCGGCGCCGGACTGGACGCTGATCAGCCGTGCCCTGTCGCGCTGCTCGACGATCACCATCGACAGCACGGCCACGAGGGCGACGATGCAAGCGGTCATCTCGAGGAGCTCCTCGAGCCCCGCTACCGCTCGGTAGCGCCCGTCGATCCCGAACCGGCGATAGACGATGCCACCGATGGCTTCGACGACGACCGCGCCCAGGCCGTAGAGGACGACTGCCACTCGCAGCCCGCGGCGGGTGAACCTCGGCTGACGCGACGACCACACCCACAGGAGGGTCGCTCCAGCGGCGGCGATGACGACACCCGGGATCAGCCAGGCGAACGTCGGAAAGCTGACGCCCATCGCGGACTGGATCCAGTTGCCCAGCCCCACGAGCCTCTCGTGCAGATGAACCGACTAGTCGAGTCTCATGAGGAAAGCGAGCGCGGCGGCCACCCACCAGCCGATCGCGCGTCCGGGCGACAGATAGGCCACCAAGACCGCCGCCGCGGCGACGAGGATGAGCAACCCTGCGTTCCAGAAGGTCGGGACGTTTGCCTCGCGGGTGACGTCCACGTAGTTGTAGATGAGCTCACCGTACGAGCCGCCCGGACCGACGTGGTACAGCAGCTGATCGAGCAGCACCAGGGCGAGGGTCGCTGCGAACAACGCCAGACCGACGCGTCTGAGGGGCAGGTGCACGGCAGCGGGCATGGTCGCCACCGTAGTTGTCCGGCGCGCAAACGCGTCGTGAACTCTTCGGTGTCCGCGTGTCGCGGGAACCTCTAGATGCGGCCGTTCACGAGCGACCGGACGGTCGACGTCGCCAGCGAGAGCACGGACCGGGGGAGTGGGAGCTGCTCCACCTCCCGGTACAGCTGCCAGTTGTACTTGACGAGCGAGAGCTTGTTCCCCGAGACGGAACCGGCGTGGCCCTGGCGGTAGAGCGCCAAGGGTTCATCGATGCCGTGCGCCACGTGACCGTCGCGCAGGATCGAGAGCCACAGCGCGTAGTCCTGCCGCTTGCGCAGCTCGGGCATCAGCCGGGTGCCCAGCACCTCGCGGTCGTACATTGCCGTCAGGCACCCGATGAAGTTCGCGTCGAGCATCCGCCGGTAGGTGAGGTGGTCGCGCGCACGGATGACGCGGCCGTTCGGCTGGAAGTCGGCAGCCTCGCCGGCGAAGTCACCGGCGACCTTGTAGTAGGAGCTGTACGTCAGCACCGCGCTCGTGTCGCGCGCGAAGGCGAGTTGCCGCTCCAGCTTCTCGGGCAGCCACAGGTCGTCGCTGTCGAGGAAGGCCACCCAGGAGCCGCCGGCGCGGGTGATCGCCTTGTTCCGGGCGACGGCGGGGCCGCTAGCGGTGTCCGATCGCTGGGGCTTGATCCGGTCGTCCTGCTGTGCGAACGCGCTCAGCACCTCCCAGGAGGTGTCCGACGAACCGTCGTCGGTGATGAGCAGCTCCCAGTGCTCGTGACTCTGCGCGAGCACCGACCGCACCGACTGCCCCACCGTGTCAGCACTGTTGTGTACCGGCATGATGATCGATACGAGTCCGCCGTCCGCCACCGCGCCAGCATAGGTGAGCCGCAGCCCCGATCAGGCGCCGAGCGCGTCCTCCTCCTGCGCACGCGAAGAGGGTTCGTCGCGCTGCGGGTCCACGGCGTCTTCACGCCGGGAGTCGCCGGTCATGCTGCCGATCCGGTTCGAGGGCGTCACCTCGTCCTTCCAGCGCAGCAGTGCCCCGACACCTTCGGGGAGGTCCACGGTGTCCAGGTCGATCGCCGAGATCGCCGCGTCGGTCAGCAGCGCGTCACGCAGCAACGTCTCGATGTTGTCCGGCTCGTGGCCGGACAGGAAAGTGCAGCTCGACCACCTGACCGCGCTCGAGCGCCTGGGCGACCTCGGCGGCGCCGCCCACGGAGGCGGCGTCGCGTGCCTGGCTCTCTTGGAACCGGTCGCAGAGCTCCTGCTGTCGTGCAGCGATGAACTCCTCGGTGACGCGGCCGATCTCCTCGCGGAACGAGGCCCGTTCGAGCCCCACGCCGCGGGTTCCCCCCCTGGACCTCGATCAGCCGTTCCCGAGTCTCGCGGCCCAGCGCGTCCTTGAACAGCGCCATGGCGCGCACGTCACCCGAGAGCATTACCATGTCGGGGTCCCGTTCCCGCGGGATGCGCTCGACGGTGGCGGCGACCGTGTCAGCGTTGCGCTCCCACGAGTCCTCGACCCGGGCCTCGAAGTTGTTCGCGCGCCACCCGTGCTGGCTGCCACCGCCGACGCTCGCCTTGTGCAGCTCGTCATGGCCGCCCTCGATCGTCGCGTCCTCGCCCAGGTCGTTGGGCGCGTGCACGATCGAGGGATTCTCCGGCGCCCGCAGGTGCAGGTCCGCCCCGGCACGGTCGACCACGATCAGCAGCTGGCTCACGGCGAACGGCGTCAGCTGCAGCAGCGGCAGCAGCTGGGGGAAGTCACCCCGATGTGCGGACTCCAGCAGCGGCGGCACCGGCAGCACCCGGTCCACGAGGATCTGCTGATCCGTGGCGATGATCGCCCGCCCGTGCCTGCCCCCGAGCGACGACGGCTCGAGCAGGGTGTCCTCGATCTCCGCCAGCAGGGCGTCCGGGGCGCCCTCGGCAGCGAGAGACGAGCGCAGGCTCGACCAGCGCGTCTCGATCTCCGCGGCGGCGTTCGGTTCGATCCGGGTGGTGTCCAGGTAGATCGTGGTGAACGGTCCGGACCTCTCGACGGCGGACTTGAGCCATGGCAGCTTCACAGGCGACCTCCTTGCTCGACGAGCGGGGAAGGACCGAGTTCCAGACTCGGTTCCGATGCACGCGTGGGACCGTGCACCTTTCCACGACTGACGGACTCCCGCAAGGAATCGAGACGGCTATGCGAAGCGGCGCGCGCCGGGGTGGCGCGCGCACCCCACGTCGCCCGCGATGAGTCAGGATGGGTCCATGGTCATGACCCCAGCGGTCGAGGTAGTCGAGGCCGCCGTCGTGCTCGCGCGGCGCTGGGCGGAGAGCACCACCGCCGGTCAGACGGCGGCCGAGCGGCGCACCGCCGGGCGACTCGCGCGCCTGGTCGCCGACCCCGCGGGACTCGACCTCGCGGTCCGGTTCGTCGACCGTGTCGCCCGCCCCGAGGACCCCGAGGTCGCGGCGCGGGAGCTCGCCGCGCTCGCGGGCACCGCGGGCTCGGCCAGCTTCCTCTCGCCCGCCGACAAGCTGCTGCTCGGCGT
>JAJUII010000061.1 GCA_029265505.1 Aeromicrobium choanae | reverse complement strand
GCCGAGGTAGTGCCACGGCGCCGTCTCATGCCCGCCCCACGGTCCCCACCAGAGCGTGTAGGAGAGGAACACCAGTCCCCCGGGCCTGGTCACCCGCACCATCTCGTCGGCCATGCGCCACGGGTCGCTGACGTGCTCGAGCACGTTGGAGGAGTAGGTGACGTCGAAGCTCGCATCGGCGAACGGGAGCTCCATGCCGCTGCCCAGCACCGTGCCGGGCTCGGGATCGCCCAGACCGGACAGCTCGCCGAGATCCGCGTCGAGCGGCGTGTACCGTGCCCCGGCGGCGCGGAAGGCCCGTGCGAAGTAGCCCGGTCCCCCACCGACGTCCAGGACCCACGCCCCGGAGAGCTCGGCGAAGCGGCGCACCTGGGCGACCGAGTCCGCTGCGAGGGTGCCGTAGAAGTGATCCGGATCGGTCTGCTCGACACGGAACGCACGGAACAGACGCCAGGAGCGACGCAGGGTCGGTGCACTCGGATCACGGGTCACTCGCAGAACATATCCAACGTCTTGTGACTCGCGGGTAGGCTGTCGGGAAGTGGTCCTGAAAACCCGCTGAGAGGGGTTCCGGAATGCACATCCTGATGTGCAACTGGCGTGACACCCGCAACCCCGAGGGCGGCGGGTCCGAACGCTACGTCGAGGCGATGGCGCGCGGCCTGGTCGAACGCGGCCACGCTGTCACGATCGCCTGCGCCGAGCACGAGCACGCACCGCGGGACGAGGTCGTCGACGGCGTCCGCTTCGTGCGGCGCGGCACCAAGCTCAGCGTGTACCTCCAGGTCCTGCTGCGGATCCTGTTCCGTCGATACGGCCCCGTCGATCTCGTCGTCGACGTGCAGAACGGACTGCCCTTCTTCACCCGACTCGCCACCCGCAAGCCCGTCGTGCTGCTGATCCACCACGTCCACCGGGAGCAGTGGCCGGTCGTCTACCCCGGCATCGTCGGCAGGATCGGCTGGTGGATCGAGAGTCGTCTCTCGCCGTGGCTCTACCGCCGATGCCAGTACGTCACCGTCTCCTCGGCGACCCGCGACGAGCTCGTCGCGCTCGGCGTCGCGTCGGAGCGGATCGCGATCGTCCACAACGGCAGCGACCCGGCGCCCCTGGTCGTCGGGGGCCGCTCGACGACCCCCCGGATCATCGTGGTCGGTAGGCTCGTGCCCCACAAGCAGGTCGAGCACGCCATCGACGCTCTGTCCGAGCTGCTCCCCGACCATCCCCACCTCCATCTCGACGTCGTCGGCGACGGCTGGTGGCGCGACGCGCTCATCGAGTACGCGGTCGACCGGGACGTCATCGACCATGTGACGTTCCACGGCTTCGTCGACGAGCGCACCAAGCACGAGCTGCTCGCGGCCGCGTGGGTGATGGCCCTCCCCTCGCTGAAGGAGGGCTGGGGCATCGTGATCGGCGAGGCCGGGACCCATGCCACACCGACGGTCGCCTATCGCTCGGCGGGCGGTCCGCGCGAGTCCATCCACGACGGGGTCTCGGGGGTCTTGGTGGACGACCGAGACGGGCTCACCGACGCGCTCCGGCGCCTGATCTCCGAGGACGACGAGCGCAAGCGTCTGGGCGCCGGCGCCTTGGCCCTGTCGCACCAGTTCAGCTGGACGAACGCGACCCGACACTTCGCCGGCGTGGTCGAGGTCGCCGGTCACGTGGTGCCCGCGCACCACTGAGAAGCACCCGCAGACAGAACGATCGAGGGGGCGCCGTCAGGCGCCCCCTCGATCGGAAGTCTGGTTCAGTTGCTGCCGTAGCTGACGTTCGCCGCCTCGACGGGCTCGTCACCCGAGCTCGACTGGGACAACACGACACCGAACGCGGTGCCCCCGGCAAGCAGAATGCCGACGGCCAGGGCGGCGATGCCACCGGTGAATCTTCCCACAGTCAGTCCTCTCTCGACGTCAACCTACCCAAGAGTATACCGGACGTGGCCTCGAACACACCCCGATCCGCGATCGCGTCTCGGCGAGTTCGCGCACCGCTAGGCTTGCCCCACCATGTCGACCTTCACGACGGCTCGGGCCGTCCTCCGCGCGACGCGTCCGCGCCAGTGGATGAAGAACCTGCTCGTCCTCGCAGCGCCGCTCGCAGCGGGGGTGCTCGCCCAGCCGGACGTCCTGGTCCGCGTGCTGGGCGCCGCCGCCCTGATGACCTCGGCCTCGGCCGCGATCTACCTGCTCAACGACGTGGTCGACGTCGAGGAGGACCGACAGCACCCGACGAAACGACACCGACCGATCGCCGCGGGCGCCGTCGAGGCGCGCACCGGCGTCGCGGTCGCGATCGCCCTGGCCGTCCTGGCCGTCGCGGGATCCCTGGCGGTCTCGGTCGACCTCGCCGTGGTGGTTGCGGTCTACCTCGCACTCCAGGTGGCCTACGTGTCGGGCCTCAAGCACGAGCCGGTGCTCGACCTGGCGGTCGTGTCCAGCGGCTTCCTCCTGCGGGCGGTCGCCGGTGGCGTCGCCGCCGAGGTCCCCCTCTCCCAGTGGTTCCTCATGGTGGCCGCCTTCGGATCGCTGTACATGGTCGCCGGAAAGCGGTATTCCGAGCTCAGGACGCTCGGCGCCGAGGCCCTCACCCGCCGGTCCCTGAGCCTGTACTCCGACTCCTTCCTGAGGTTCGTCTGGGGCACCGCCGCCGGGGTCACCATCACCGCGTACTGCCTGTGGGCCTTCGAGATCGCGCCGCCGTCGGGCACCCCCTGGCAGACCATCAGCGTCGCTCCGTTCGTCATCGCGATGCTGCGGTACGGCGCGGACATCGACCGCGGCGCCGCCGGCGAGCCGGAGGAGGTCGTCCTGGCGGACCCGATCCTGCTCGCCCTGGCGTTCCTGTGGCTCGGGACCTTCACCCTGGGGCTGCCATGACGTACGACCCGGGCCTGAGCGGGTGGGGCGGCGCGCCACGCTCGACCCCGGCGGCACGAGTGCGCGCCACCGACCTCGACGCGATCCGGCGGGTCCTGGCCGGCGCGGGGCGACGCGGCGTCACCCTGCGTGGCCTCGGCAGGAGCTACGGGGACGCCTCCCTCAACGCCGGCGGCACCGTCTTGGAGATGCCGGCGCTCGACGGCACCTTCGTGCTGCACGACGACGGCCGCCTCACCGTCTCGGCCGGGCACAGCCTCGACACGATCCTGCGCCGCATCCTCCCGCACGGCTGGTGGCTGCCGGTCGTGCCGGGCACCCGCCAGGTCACCGTCGGCGGCGCGATCGCGGCCGACGTCCACGGCAAGAACCACCACGTCGACGGAACCTTCGGCGCCCATGTGGAGTCCTTGCGGCTGGTGCTCGCCGACGGCGATCTGGTCGAGGTGTCCCCGACCCAGGACCCCGAACTGTTCTGGGCCACCGTCGGCGGCATGGGGCTCACCGGCGTCATCGTCGAGGCCACGCTGCGTCTGCACCGCGTCGAGACCTCCTACTTCCTCGTCGACACGGACCGCACGGACGACGTCCACGGCCTGCTCGACCTCATCGACGCCCACGGCGACGAGCACCGCTACTCCGTCGCCTGGTTCGACACCGCGACGACAGGCGCGAGACTGGGCCGCGCCGTGCTCACGGCGGGTGACTCGGCCCCCGTGAGCGCCCTCGACCCCGAGCGGCGACGCGACCCGCTGGCCTTCGACGCACCGACGCTCGGCAAGGTTCCGCTGACGCCGCCCCTCTCGCTGGTGAATCGCTGGACGGCTCGCGCGTTCAACGAGCTCTGGTACCGCAAGGCCCCGGCGAGCCGGCGCGGCGAGGTGCAGGACATCACCCAGTTCTTCCACCCCTTGGACCTCGTCGACGACTGGAACCGGGTGTACGGGCCCGCGGGCTTCGTCCAGTACCAGGCCGTCGTCCCGGACCGCGAGTCGCTCGTGGAGCTCGTGGAGCGCATCGGTACCTCCGACCACGTGTCGAGCCTGAACGTGCTCAAGCGCTTCGGCGCCGCGAATCCCTCCCCGCTGTCATTTCCGATGCCCGGACTGACCCTGGCCGCCGACTTCCCGATCCGCCCCGGACTCGGGGCACTGCTGGCCGATCTGGACGCGATCGTCACGGCGGCCGGCGGCCGCCTGTATCTGGCGAAGGACGCTCGCACCGACGCCGCGACCCTGGCCGCGGGCTACCCGCGACTGGACGACTTCCGCGCCGTGCGCTCTCGCGTCGGCGCCGACCGCGTGTTCACCTCCGACCTGGCACGCCGACTCGAACTGTGAGGACCTCATGATGAACGCACTCGGCACCCCGGCCTGCCTGCTGCTCCTCGGCGGCACCTCCGACATCGCCCTGGCTGTCGCGCGCCGGTACCGCTCCGAGGGGACGGCGCTGACCGTGGTGCTCGCCGCGCGACCGGGCGAGCGCCGCGACCGCGCGGTGGCCGAGCTGAGGCAGTCGGGCTGCACGGTCGAGGTGCGCGACTTCGACGCTCGCCGGACCGACACGCACTCCGACGTCATCGCCTCGATCGAGCGAGACGTCGACGTCGCCGTGGTGGCGTTCGGGCTGCTCGGCGATCCCGAGTCGGCGTGGACCGACGTCGAGACCGCCCGTGAGCTCGCCGAGGTCAACTACGTGGGTGCCGTGACGACGGGCGTCGCGCTGGCGGCTCGCGTTCGCGCGCAGGGTCACGGCGTGATCGTGGCCCTGTCGAGCGTCGCCGGGGAGCGGCCGCGACGCTCCAACTTCGTCTACGGGTCGACGAAGGCCGGGATGGACGCGTTCTACACCGGACTGGGCGAGGCTCTGCGCGAGCACGGCGGTCGGGTGGTGGTGGTCCGCCCCGGATTCGTCCGCTCGAAGATGACCGAGGGACTCGACGCGGCGCCCATGGCCGTGACCCCCGACGAGGTCGCCGCCGCGATCGTCGACGCGGTCCGGTCCGGACGGGAGCAGGTGTGGGTGCCCCGCGCGATGCGCGTGGTGATGTCCGGCCTGCGTCATCTCCCCCGCCCGCTCTTCCGCCGCCTGCCGATCTGAGCCACGGCGGCCCCGGTCGTCACCAGCGCCACGACCCATCCCGCGCCGACCGCGACGACCCGACCGGTCCGGGGACGAGTCTCGACCGCAGCGGGCACGCGGAGCAGTCGCAAGGGCCCCTCGACCGTGACGACGGGCAGGTCCTGCACCGTCTCGGCGGCCGCCGCACCGCCTCGCGCCGACGTGTCCACGACGACGAACCCGACCCCGTCCGCCGCGACGGCGTCCCAGTCTCCCGCCCGGATCGCCGCACCGATGCGCGCGGCGCGCACGTCCTCCCCGGCGACCTCGGTGGTGCCGACGACGAGCGTGTCGTCGGTGATCGTCACCCGGTCGAAGAAGCGCCCTGCCGGATCGAGCACCGGACGACCGTGGTTCCACTCCGGGGCCCGGAACGCCGAGAACGGGAGTGACACCAGGTCACCGGACGCGTCCTGTGCGGCCAGCTCGGCGCGCAAACGGCTCCACGGGTCCGGGTAGTCGACGGCGCGCATCTGGCCCGTCAGCCCCCAGGCCAGGTCGGGGACGAGGGCGATCGGCGCCACCAGCGCGAGCACCCACCCGGTCGCACGCCAGGTCCGGTCTCGCACGAGCCTCTCCACCACCGCCGCGACGGCCGACACGGTGAACGGCACCATGAGCAGGACCCATCTGGAGCCGTCGCGCACCAATCCACCCCCGGGCACATGCTCGGTGACCCAGCCGAGGGCGCCGGGAGCCACGACGCCGCCGAGCGCCCCGGCGAACCCGACCACCCACAGGGCGATCAGCGGCGATGCCCCCGCCCTGCGACGCAGCAGCACCGCTCCGACCGCGACCATCGTCGCGAACAGGGCCGAGAGCACCGTGGCGACCGCCGTCTCACGGAAGGCCGGCACGACCTCGGCGTTCCACACGCCGCCGAGCGAGACCACCTCGAGCCAGGCCGGCGTCGGGCCGCGCCCGCGGGCGGCGAACACGTCGACACCCTGCGCGTCGCTCGTCAGTCCGCTCGGTGACGCGAGGGAGGCGACGATCCACGGGGCGTTCACCGCCAGTCCGAGCGCCAGCCAGCGCCAGGCGTCCCGTCGTCGCCCCGTGGCCACCGCGATGATGACCCCCATCACTCCCGAGAACGGCGTGAGCGCGGTGGCCGCCAGCGCCGGGGTCGCCGACGCGAATCGGCGTCCACGGACCGACAGGATCAGCCAGGGAACGGCCGCGTAGGCGATCAGCAGCGGCCAGTGACCGAGACCGAGACGTTCGGCGACGAACGGATTCCACACCATGAGGGTCGCGGCGGCCATGCGCGCCGCGGTCCCGCGCTCGTGCACCACAGCGGCACCGCCGAGGCCCGCGGCGACCAGAGCGCCCAGCAGGAGCGCCTTCTGGAGGAGCTGTTGCGGGATCAGCGAGCCCAACACCGCCACGACGGCGTCGGACGGCACGGCCCGCGGCAACGAGGACCCCAGGCCCCACACGTCGGCACGGGTGAGCGTGAGATCTGGGACCCACACCATGTCGTAGCTCAGGACGTACCCGGGAGCCAGCGCCGGCCCGAGGGCGAGACACGACAGCGTCACGACCCACGCGGGCACCAGCAGTCGCGCAGCGCGTCCGTGACCGTCGAGCGGCCGCGACGAACCCATGAGCGGCCCCTCCCTCACGGACGATGGAACTTGACTATTGTGCCGTGGGTGCGCAGTCCCCAGAAGACGATGACCCACATGTCCGTCGTCGCCGCCGCGATGATGGTCATGAACATCGTCACCTACGGGTTCAACCTGGTGGCGGCGCGCATGCTCGTCCCCGCCGAATTCGGCGCGCTCACGGCGCTGCTCAGCCTGATCCTCATGGCGAACGTGGTGGCGCTCGGCCTGCAGGCGGCCATCGCGCGGCGGATCTCGGTCCGGCCCGAGCACGCGGACGCGATCATCCACACCGCGTCGCGGGTCGCGCTGGCGGTGTCGGTCGCCGTGGGCGTGGCCGGCGCCTCGACGACCGTCGTGCTCACCCCGGCGTTCCACTTCAGCTCGCTGTGGGCGGTCGTCTTCTGTGGCGCGATGATGGTCCCGCTCACCCTCACCGGCGCTCTCATGGGCGTGGCTCAGGGCACCGCGCAGTGGCACCGACTGGCGGTGCTGTTCCTGGGCAACGGCTTCGGTCGCCTCGTCGGCGGTGTCGCGGGGCTGGCGATCGACGCCTCCGCGACCAGCGCGATGGCCGGGCTGGCTCTCGGCGCCTGGCTGCCGGTGCTGCTCGGCGGTGGACTGCTGCGTGCGACCGGGGACGGGGACGTCCAGAGTCGTCGCCCGCTCGTGGTGGAGACGGCGATCTCAGCTTCCACGCTGTTGGCCTACTTCGCCTTCAGCAACGTCGACGCCCTGTTGGCACGCGGCGCATTCGAGGCGCACGACAGCGGCCTGTACGCCTCCGGACTGATCCTGACCAAGTCCACGCTCTTCCTGCCGCAGTTCGTCAGCGTCGTGTTCTTCCCGAGCCTGGCCCGCGACTCCGGCCACGTGACGCGGCTCCGCGCCGCAGGCCTCGTCGCCCTTCTGGGTGCCGCGGTCGTCGCCGGGGCCGCCGTCCTGCCCGAGCTCGCCCTCATCCTGGTCGGCGGTGAGCAGTACCGCGAGATCTCGGACGACCTGTGGCTCTTCGCGGTCTCCGGCACGTTCCTGGCGATCGTCTACCTGTTCGTCTTCGACGCCCTGGCCCGACGCGAGCGTGGCGTGGCCGTCCTCGTGTGGCTGGCCGCGGCGTTCGTGTTCGCCGTGGCGTGGTTCGGCTCGATCGGCATCGTCGGCCTGGTCGTCACGATGGCCGCCACCGCGGCGACGCTGTCGATCCTGCTGTTGGCGTGGCCGATGCTGCGCCGTCAGTGACCCGCGTCGTGCCAGGTGCGGCCCACGCCCACCGAGACGTCCAACGGGACTGAGAGCTCGGCGGCTGCGGCCATCTCACGCCGCACGAGGTCCGTGAGCGACTCCAGCTCGTCGTCGGTCGTCTCGAGCACGAGCTCGTCGTGGACCTGCAGCAGCATCCGCGACGTCAGGCCCGCCTCGTCGATCGCGCGCTCGACGCGGAGCATCGCGACCTTGATGATGTCGGCCGCCGAGCCTTGGATCGGCGCGTTGAGGGCCATGCGCTCGGCCATCTCGCGGCGTTGACGGTTGTCGCTCTGCAAGTCGGGCAGGTAGCGGCGCCGACCCATGATCGTCTCGGTGAAGCCGGTGCGCCGGGCTTCCTCGACCAGACCACGCAGGTAGTCGCGGACCCCGCCGAAGCGCACGAAGTAGTCGTCCATCAGCGCCTGCGCCTCGCCGGTCGAGATCGACAGTTGTTGGCTCAGGCCGTAGGCGGACAGTCCGTAGGCCAGCCCGTAGTTCATCGCCTTGATCCGGGCCCGCAGCTCGGTGTCGATGTCCGCCGGATCGCGGTCGAACACCTTGGCCGCCATGACCGTGTGGAAG
Organism: Aeromicrobium choanae; assembly: GCA_029265505.1. GTDB lineage: Bacteria > Actinomycetota > Actinomycetes > Propionibacteriales > Nocardioidaceae > Aeromicrobium > Aeromicrobium choanae_A. The sequence goes on along the minus strand of JAJUII010000061.1, from coordinate 3,937 downwards.
TCCTCACCGCTGTTGAACGCCTCGATCAGATCGACGTCCTCCGACAGGTGCGCCATGATCCGCATCTCGATCTGGCTGTAGTCCGCGGTGAGCAGGCGGTCGTATCCCTCCCCCACCACGAACGCCTGCCGGATGCGACGACCCGAGGCCGTCCGGATCGGGATGTTCTGCAGGTTCGGATCGTTCGAGCTCAGCCGGCCGGTCGCCGCGATGGTCTGGGCGTAGGTGGTGTGGATGCGACCGTCGTCGGAGATCGAGCGGCGCAGCGTCTGCACGGTCTGGCGCAGCTTGGTCACGTCCCGGTACGCGAGCAGGTGTTCCAGGAACGGGTGGCCCGTCTTCGCGAACAGCTGCTGCAGCGCGTCGGCGTCGGTCGTGTAGCCGGTCTTGGTGCGCTTGGTCTTGGGCATGCCCAGCTCGTCGAACAGCACGACCTGCAGGTGCTTGGGCGAGCCGAGGTTGATCTCCTTGCCCCCGATCGCCGCGTAGGCGGCGTCGGCGGCCTCCTGTGCCCGAGAGGCGAACTCCGACTCCAGCTCGAGCAGCGCATCGTCGTCGACCGCGATGCCGGTCCGCTCCATGCGCGCCAGCGTCGAGACCAACGGGAGCTCGACCCGCTGCAGGAGGTCGGTCCCTCCGGCCTGCTCGACTTCGGTCGCGAGGGCGCCCGCCAGGTCGAGCGTCGCCCGTGCCCGCACCATGGCGATCTCGGCGTCCTCGCCGGTGTCGAGCGAGAGCTGGCCGCTGCCCGCGTCGTCGTCGCGCAACTCACGCTTGAGATAGCGCACGGACAGGTCCGCCAGGTCGTACGCCCGCTGGTCGGGCCGCACCAGGTAGGCCGAGAGCGCGGTGTCGGCGGTCAGCCCGCGCAGGGTCCAGCCACGGTCGGCCAGGGCGAGCATCGGACCCTTCGCATCGTGCAGCACCTTGCCCCGGTCCGGGTCCGCGAGCCACGCCCCCAGCGCCGCCTCGTCGTCCGGCGTCAGGTCCGCCAGGTCGATCCACGCGGCCGACTCCGTCGTGGCCAGCGCCATCGCCACGACGTCGCCTCCACCGCGACCCCATGAGCCCTGGACGTGGACACCCACGTCCCCGGTGGCGTGCTCCTCGAGCCACACGGCCACCTCGCCGGGGGCCAGTACCCTCCCATCGAGGTCGACGCCGGCATCGGGCTCGACCTCGTCCGATGCGCCCGGGAAGGTCGTGAAGAGGCGCTCGCGCAGCGCCGTGAACTCCAGCGCGTCGAACACGGTGTGGACCTTCTCCCGGTCGAAGGCCGTGTCGAGCGTGAGCTCGGCCGGGTCGTACGGCAGATCGAGATCGCGCACCAGCGCGTTCAGCCGACGGTTCCGCAGCACGTCGTCGAGGTGGTCGCGCAGCGACTGTCCCGCCTTGCCCGGGATCTCGTCGATCCGATCGACGATCGCCTCGAGGCTGCCGTACGTGTTGATCCACTTGGCCGCCGTCTTGGGTCCGACGCCGGGAACCCCCGGAAGATTGTCACTGGTCTCGCCGACCAGGGCGGCGATGTCGGGGTAGAACTCCGGCAGCACGCCGTACTTCTCCTGGACCGCGACCGGCGTCATCCGCGCGAGGTCCGAGACCCCCTTGCGCGGGTAGAGGACCGTGACGTGGTCGCTGACGAGCTGCAGCGCGTCGCGGTCCCCGGAGCAGACCAGGACCTCCATGCCCTCGGACTCGGCGCGGGTCGCCAGCGTCGCGATGATGTCGTCGGCCTCGAAGCCGTCCTTGTCCAGGTGTCGGATGTCGAGCGCGTCCAACACCTCCTTGACCAGCTCGACCTGCCCGGAGAACTCGGCGGGTGAGCTCGACCGGTTGGCCTTGTAGTCGGCGTACTCCTCGGTGCGGAACGACCGGCGCGACTTGTCGAAGGCGACGCACACGTGCGTGGGCTGCTCGTCTCGCAGCACGTTGATGAGCATCGAGGTGAACCCGAAGACCGCGTTCGTGCTCTGTCCCGTGGTGGTGGAGAAGTTCTCGACCGGCAACGCGAAGAAGGCACGGTACGCCACCGAATGTCCGTCGATCAGCAGGAGTCGGCTCACGGGTCGACCCTAGTCGGGCGGGCCGACACCGTCAGCCGCGGAGGGCGGCGCGGCGGCGCAGCGACCGGCGCACCGCGAGCAGGCGACCGGTCTCGCGCGAGCCCGACGACTTGGTCGCCAGGCGAGCGTGCAGCTTGCCGACCGAGATCCCACGCAGAACCGCGATCTGGCTGAATCCGAGCTTGGTCAGGTACCGGTTGGGCTCCTTGGCGTGCGCACCCGTGGCGGCCACGACGAGTTCGCACTCCTGTTCGGCCGCGTAGGTCGCGACGACGCCCAGCAGGCTGGAGGCGACGGAACGACGTCGGAAGTCCGGCGCGACCTGCAGGTCCGACACGATCATGACCTTCGACATGCAGATGGGGTTCAGCGTCGCCACGTCCGCGGTCGCCGCACCGACGATGCGCTCGCCGCTCAGCGCCACGAACAGCCGGCGGTGATGGGCCCGGGCGTTGAACTCGATCGCCTCACGCGCCTCTGCCTCGGTCGGTCGGCGCCACAGCGACTGCTGCGTGAACGCCTCGGACCCCTCGTCCCCGGCCGCGTCGGCACAGGCCTGCCACAGGTCGATCAGGCGCGGCGCGTCGTCGATGTCGACGTCGCGAATCTCGACAGGCTGGCGCAATGCCATCGCAATGGCACCTCCGAGGGGACGGAGTGGACGGGGGTCGGGCCAAGCCTACGCCCCCGCACAGCACCAGGGGAACGGACCGTCCGAAACCGATCGAAACCGAACTGTTACCGATCTTTCCGCGTGAGACCGCCGCACACTGCCTCCGATGAGTATGCTCGTCGAATTCGATGACGGCGTGCCACGACCCGGTACGCGAACACGACAGGAGAATGTGTGCGACTGCGAACAGCGGCACTGCTCTCGGTGATCATCGCCGGGTTCGTGTTTCTCGCGAATCCCGCTCACGCCGAGACGGATCCCACGCCTGAACCCAGCGCCTCGACCCCGGCCTCCGACGCACCCGTGCAGGGCCCGGCGATCCGCGTCCGCCTGCTCGATCAGCAAGGTGGCGAGGCCGAGGATCCGCCACCGGTCCCCGGAGTCACCGTGAGGGTGTCCGACGAGTCGGGCACCGAGATCGGATCGGCCGTGACCGACGACATGGGCGTGGCCGCCGTGCCGATCCCCGGCACCGGCAAGTACCAGGTCTCGATCGACGAGGACACCCTCCCGGAGGGCGTGCGCCTCACCGGCAAGAAGACCCTCGACGTCACGGTCAACCTCGCGATGGGTCAGAACGTCGCCTTCCCGCTCAACGGCAAGGTGGTCGAGAAGACGCCCTTCGTCGATCGGTTCTTCAACAGCCTCGCCGGCGGCGTCAAGTACGGCCTGATCATCGCGCTCGCCGCGATGGGCCTGTCCCTGGTCTTCGGCACGACCGGTCTGACGAACTTCTCCCACGGCGAGCTCATCGTGTTCGGCGCGATCTCCGCGTACTACCTCAACGTGGGAGTGGGACTCCCGCTGATCGTCGCCGGCCTGCTCGCGATCGTGCTCGGCGGCGTCTTCGGCTGGGCCCAGGACCGGGCACTGTGGCGACCACTGCGCCATCGCGGCACCGGCATCATCGCGATGATGATCGTCTCGATCGGCTTCGGTCTGCTGCTGCGCAACGTGTACCAGTTCGTGTTCGGCGCCAACACCCGCTCGTACGCCGACTACACCTCGCAGCGCCAGCACGACTTCGGGCTCTTCTCGATGACCTACAAGGAGGTCTCGATCATCGTCGTGGCGATCGTCGCGATCGGCCTGGTCACGACGCTCATGACCAGGACCCGACTGGGCAAGGCGATGCGCGCGGTCTCGGACAACACCGCGCTCTCGGCCTCGTCCGGCCTCCGGGTCGACGGGGTGATCT
>JAJUII010000005.1 GCA_029265505.1 Aeromicrobium choanae | reverse complement strand
CGCTGCCGGCCGCGCAGGCGGACCCGCTCGAGCAGACGATCCCGCGCGCCTCCAGATCGACCAGGATCGACTCCCCCGAGCGACCGGGAAAGACGAATGAGGCGTGTCCGGGCAGACGCGCGGTGCGGCTCCCGGTGAGGCGGGCCCGCGGCACCCCGGCCTCGATCCCGGCGATGAACCGATCCCGCCGCGCGGCGACGACCTCGCGGCCGCCGTGGCCGCGCTCGAGGGCCGTCGCGACGCCCACGGCGGCGGCGACGTCCTCGGTCCCGGAGCGACGCCCGTCCTGCTGGCCGCCTCCATGGATCAGAGGCTCCCACGGCTGACGGCGGTCGATCCACAGCACGCCGCTGCCGCGCGGAGTGCCGAGCTTGTGTCCGCTCAGGCTCAACGCCGTCACCCCCAAGTCTCGAACGTCCAGGTCGAGCCAGCCGCCGGCCTGCACGGCGTCGGTGTGGAACGGGACGCCACACTCACGCGCCACCGCCGCAAGCTCGGCGATCGGATTGACGGTGCCGACCTCGTTGTTGGCGTACTGGACACTGACCAGGGTCGTGTCGTCGCGCAGCACCGCCGCGAGCGCCTCGGGCGTGACGGCGCCGCTCGCGTCGACCGGTACCCGGTCGATCTGATATCCCAGCCGGCCCAGCCAGGCCGCCGACTCCAGCACCGCCGGATGCTCCGCCGCGCCGACCACGACATGACGACCGCGGGGGTCGGCCAGGGCGATGCCCTTGACCGCCGTGTTCGCACCCTCGGTGCCCCCGGAGGTGAAGGTGACCTCGCCGGCCCGGGCGCCCAAGATCCGCGCGACCCGACGACGGGCGTCCTCGATCGCGCGGCGCGCCGCGTCGCCGATCTGGTGATGGCTCGCCGGGTTGCCGAAGTCCCGCGTCAGGTACGGCCACATGGCCTCGAGCACCTCACGGCGCACGGGCGCGGTGGCGGCCAGGTCGAGGTAGATCACGACACGCGCACGTCCAGTCACAGATCGAGGTTGCGCGCCGCGTGAGTCAGCGCTCCGACGCTGATCAGGTCGACGCCGGTGCGAGCGATCGCACCGATCGTGTCGAGGTCGACGCCGCCGGACGCCTCGACGAGGGCGCGGCCAGCCACGATCTCCACGCCGCGGCGCAGGTCCTCGAGCGTGAAGTTGTCGAGCATGATCGTGTCCACTCCCCCGGCCAGCACCGGCTCGATCTGATCGAGCCGGTCCACCTCCACCTCCAGATGGACGGTGTGCGGCAGTCGCGCGCGAGCGGCACGGATCGCCTCGGTGACGTCGTCGACCAGTGCGAGGTGGTTGTCCTTGGCCATGACGGCGGCCGAGAGATCGTGGCGATGGTTGTGGCCCCCGCCGCACCGCACCGCGTGCCGTTCGAGGGCGCGCAGCCCCGGCGTCGTCTTGCGGGTGTCGGTGACGCGCACGTCCGGTCCGGCGGCCGCGACGTACCGGGCGGTGAGCGTCGCGATGCCGCACATCCGCTGGACCAGGTTGAGGGCGATGCGCTCACAGCGCAGCACCGCGCGCGCCGCACCGTGAACGGTCGCCAGTCGACTTCCCGCGGCGAATCGCTCGCCGTCACGCACGGCGAGATCGACCTCGACCCGAGGGTCGATCGCGGTCATCGCCACGCGGAACACGTCGGCGCCGGCGAACACGCCCTCCTCGCGGGCGACCAGGTCGGCGGTCGCGACGGCCTCGGCCGGGACGAACACCTCACCGGTCAGGTCACCCTGCGGCGCGTCCTCGTCGAGCGCGACGTCGACGATGCGACGGATCTGTCGAAGGTCGAGCATCAGGCCACCATCCGGAGGGTCGAGTGTCGGGCGTATGCGGGATCGGTCCTCGGCACGTCGCGACGGTGGTGACCGCCGCGGGACTCCCGCCGTGCGGCGGCCGAGGCGACCACGGCGCGGGCGACGAGCCACAGATTGGCGTCCTCGGCGGACTTGGCGTCGGTGACGGCGGGCGGGGCCCAGTGCGCCAGGACGTCGGCCGCCTCGGCCAGCCCGTCGGCGTCGCGGACGAGTCCGGCCGACTCCCACATGAGGTGCTGCAGATCGGTGCGGCCGAACGCCTCCGGTCCGGGCGAGGCGTCCAGCTCCAGGGGCTCGGCCCAGCGACGTCGATCCGGCTCCTGCGGCAGGCCGGCGACACCCGGATCGAGGATCGCCTCGGCCACCCGGTGCCCGAAGACCGCGCCCTCCAGCAGCGAGTTCGAGGCGAGCCGGTTCGCCCCGTGCAGGCCGGTGCAGGCGACCTCGCCCACCGCGAACAGGCCGGGCACGGACGTGCGCCCCCACAGGTCGGTCCGCACTCCGCCCATGACGTAGTGGGCGGCCGGGGTGACGGGGATCGGCTCGCGCGACCAGTCCAGTCCGTGCGCCCGCACCGTCGCGTCGATCGTGGGAAAGCGACGTGCCAGGAAGCGCTCGCCGAGGCGGGTCGCATCGAGCCGGACCGGAGCCCCCGCCTGCCGCGCCATCTGCTCGGCGATGCCCCGCGCCACGACGTCACGCGGCGCCAGCTCGGCGTCGGGATGCACCTCTGTCATGAATCGCCGACCGTCGGCGTCGAGCAGGACGGCGCCCTCACCGCGGACGGCCTCCGAGACGAGCCGATGTCCCGGCATGGCGAGCGCCGTGGGATGGAACTGCATGAACTCCAGGTCGGCCACCAGCGCTCCGGCCCGCAACGCCATCGCGACGCCGTCGGCGGTCGCGATCGACGGGTTCGTGGTGCACCCGAAGAGCTGGCCGGCCCCGCCGGTCGCCAGCACGACCGCATCGGCGGGAAGGCTCTCGCCGTCGAGCAGGCGCACCCCGGTGACCCGACCGGCCGTCACCTCGACGTCGACGGCCGCGGTGTTCTCGCGCACGGTGATCGGCGCCTCGTCGAGCCGGTCGATCAAGGCGCGCGCGATCGCCGCACCGGTGGCGTCGCCGCCGGCGTGCAGGATCCGCTCGTGCGAGTGGGCCGCCTCGAGCCCGCGGGCGAGCGACCCGCCCTCGCGGTCGAACTCGACGCCGCGGTCGATGAGCAGCGCGACCGCCTCGGGCCCGCCGGCGCACAGCACCCGTACCGCCTCGTCGTCGCACAGTCCTGCGCCCGCGGCGATCGTGTCCGCCACGTGGGCCGCGACAGTGTCGTCCGGCGAGCTCACGACGGCGACGCCGCCCTGGGCCGCGTGCGTGGTGGAGCGGTCGAGCCGCGCCTTGGACACGACGGTCACCTCGACACCGCCGCGGGTGGTCACCCCGAGTGCCGCGGTCAGTCCCGCGACCCCGCTGCCGATGACGGCGACGCGCAGCATCACGGCGCCTTCGGCAACGCGGCGAGCATCCGCTCGAGCGCGATCCGGGCGTCGCGGGCCACGTCGTCGGGCACCGCGACCTGATTGCGGACCTCGCCCTCGACCAGACCGTCGAGCACCCACGCCAGGTACCCGGGGTGGATCCGGTACATCGTCGAGCAGGGGCACACGACGGGGTCCAGGCAGAAGATCGTCTTGTCGGGGTGCTCGGCGGCGAGACGGTTCACCAGATTGATCTCGGTGCCGATCGCGATGACGTCGCCGGGGGCGGCGGCCCCGACGAACGTGCGGATCGCGTCGGTCGAGCCGGAGGCGTCCGCCGCGTCGACGACCGGCATCGGGCACTCCGGGTGCACGATGACCTTGCAGCCGTCGAAGCGCGAGCGGGCGTTCTCGATCTGCTCGACCGTGAACCGCCTGTGGACCGAGCAGAAGCCCGGCCACAGCAGGACCCGGGCGTCGCGGAGCACCTGCGGGTCGACGCCGAGGTCCGGCTTCCGCGGATCGATCATCGGCATCTGCTCCAGCGGCACGCCCATCGCCTTGCCGGTGTTGCGGCCGAGATGCTGGTCGGGGAAGAACAGCACCCGCCGACCCTGCTCGAAGGCCCACTCCAGCACCGTCGACGCGTTCGACGACGTGCACACGATGCCGCCGTGGCGCCCGCAGAACGCCTTGAGAGCGGCCGAGGAGTTCATGTAGGTGACCGGCACGGTGTCGTCGTCGCCGCAGACCTCCCGCAGTGCCTCCCACGCCGCCTCGACGGTGTCGACGTCGGCCATGTCGGCCATCGAGCACCCGGCTGCGAGGTTCGGCAGGATCACGCGCTGGTCGGCGCCGGCCAGGATGTCGGCCGTCTCGGCCATGAAGTGGACGCCGCAGAACACGATGGTCTCGGCCTCGGGCCGGGTGAGCGCGGCGTTCGCGAGCTGGAAGGAGTCACCGACGAAGTCGGCGTACTGGACGACCTCGTCCCGCTGGTAGAAGTGGCCCAGGATCACCACGCGCTCGCCGAGGGTCTCCTTCGCGGCGCGGATCCGGGCGTGCAGCTCGTCGTCGGACATCCTCTGGTAGGCCACGGGGAGCTGTCCGGGCCGCGCCACCGGATCGGGGATCGGGTCGGCGGCCGAGGCGCCGGGTCCGTACCCGGGCATGCCGTCGAAGGTCCACGGGTCGGCCGCCAGGCCCGAGTCACACGTGCTGGTGGACGCCAGGGCGATGCGGTCGTGGATCGAAATGGTCATGCTCTCTCCAGTCGGTAGAGTTCCGGCGGCCGATGACTGGTCCCGGTGAGGTGACGGCCCGTGGCGACGATGCGCGGGTGGGCCAGTGTCTGTCGTCGGAAGTTGGCGGGGTCGAGCCGCACCTGGCGGACAGCCTCGTGCACCTCGCGCAGCTGCGCGATCGTGAACTCCTCCCCCGTGAAGGCATGGGCGATGTCGGAGTAGGTGATCTTCGCGCGGAGGCGGTCGAGCGCGTAGCGGACGATCGTGTTGTGGTCGAAGGCCAGCTCCGGCACCTCGTCGGCCACGAACCACTCGACGTTCTCGCCGTCGATCGCCCGGGCGTCCTCGTCGGGCCGCACGAGGGCCCAGTAGACGATCGACACGACACGGTCCGGCGAGCGGTCGACACCGCCGAAGCTGTAGAGCTGCTCGAGGTGGGCCGGCTCGAGTCCGGTGGTGCGCAGCAGGGTGCGACGCGCGGATGTGTCGAGGTCCTCGTCCGGCTGCAGGGGCCCGCCCGGCAGCGCCCACCGCCCCAGGAACGGCTCCCGGATCCGCTTGACGAGCGGGAGCCACAGGGTCTTGCGCCCCGTCTCGGGATGGGGCCGCAGGGCGAAGCTCACCGTCGACACGGCCAGCTCGATGCGCTGCTGCACGGCGCCCACCTTCCTCCGGGCTTAGGGTCACCTCGACCCTAAGGAGCACTTAAGGTCACGTCAACCCTAAGCCGGACGTGACATGCGTCACGTCACCGGAAGTCCCGAGAGCGGTGCCCCGCCGGCACCGCCGGGTCCAGGAGCGGCTCGATGACCTCGGCCACGAGGTTGACCGCGCCCTGCTGGTGCTCCAGCCGTCCGCGGACCACCACCGCCGCGCTGCTGCGGGCGACCGCACGGTGGCGCTGCCACACCGCGTCGAACACCACCACGTTGAGCATCCCGGTCTCGTCCTCGAGGTTGAGGAAGGTCACCCCACCGGCGGTGTAGGGGCGCTGCCGATGGGTGATCAGTCCGGCCACCAGGATCCGGCGGCCCGGCTCGTGCCGCGCCAGTCCCTCGACCGGCAGGATCCCTCGCTCGTCGAGCATCGGGCGCAGGTGCTCGAAGGGATGCTCGCGTGGCGAGATCTGCGTCGCCTCCAGGTCGGCCAGCGTGACCTCGACCTCGCTCATGCCCGGCAGCATCGGCGGCGGCGTCACGATCGCCGTCCCCGGCAGCCGGTCCGCCCCGTCGGTGTGGCCCGCGTTCCAGATCGCCTGACGACGGGACAGGCCGAAGTCGTCGAACGCGCCCGCGGTGGCGAGCTGCTCCTGCTGAGCCCGGGTGAGTCCGCAGCGACGGATGACGTCGGCCATGTCCGCGAACGGGCGCTCGCGCCGGGCTGCGACGATGCGCTCGGCGTCGGCCACCCCGATCCCCTTGACCGAGGTCAGTCCCAACCGGACCGCATGGTGCCCGTCGCGCCGATGGCGCTCGTGATCGGGCGGCGCCGCGGGGTCGAACGGCGCCACCGGAGGCTGCTCGCGGGCCGTGCAGGCCGGATCCCCCGTGGGCCCGGTCGTCTCGCCCAGCGGCTCGAGATCGGCGTGGACCTGCGAGTGCCGCAGAGAGGGCCGCAGCACCTGCACTCCGTGACGACGAGCATCGGCCACCAGCGACTGGGGCGAGTAGAACCCCATCGGCTGGGCGCGCAGCAGCCCCGCGAGGAACGCCGCCGGATGGTGCAGCTTGAGCCAGCTGCTGGCGTAGACGAGCAGGGCGAAGCTGATCGCGTGACTCTCGGCGAACCCGAAGTTGGCGAACGCCTCGATGCGCGCATAGATGTCGTCGGCCACCTCGCCGGTGATGCCCTTGTCCGCCATCCCCCGGTAGAGCCGGTCGCGCAGCCGGTCGATCTTCTCGACCCCGCGCTTGGAGCCCATCGCACGACGCAGCAGATCGGCCTCGTCACCCGTGCAGTCGCCCACCACCATCGCGATCTGCATCAGCTGCTCCTGGAACAGCGGCACCCCCAGGGTGCGCTCGAGCACCGGCTCGAGCAGCGGGTGCGGATAGGTGATCGGCTCCTCGCCCAGCTTGCGCCGGATGTACGGGTGGACCGCTCCGCCCTGGATCGGCCCGGGCCGGATCAGGGCGATCTCGATGACCAGGTCGTAGAAGCACCGCGGCCGCAGCCGGGGCAGGGTGCCGATCTGCGCCCGACTCTCGACCTGGAACACCCCGATCGAGTCGGCGCGGCACAGCATGTCGTAGACCCCCTGCTCCTCCTTGGGGATCGTGGCGAGCGTCCACTCCTCCCCCACCCGCTCGCGCACGATGTCGAAGGTGTGCTGGATCGCGCCGAGCATGCCCAGGCCGAGCAGGTCGAACTTGACCAGCCCCATGTAGGCGCAGTCGTCCTTGTCCCACTGCAGAACCGTCCGGCCGGGCATCCGGGCCCGCTCGATCGGCACGACCTCCCCGACCGGTCGCTCGGTCAGCACCATCCCACCTGAATGGATGCCCCGATGTCGCGGCGCCGTCATGGCCTGCTCGGCCAGCCGCACCACGTCCTCGGGGATCGCGCCCTCCTCGTCGGCCCGGATCGTCGACCACGAGTCGACCCGCTTGCTCCACGCGTCCTGCTGGCCCACCGTGTACCCCAGCGCCCGCGCCATGTCGCGCACCGCGGACCGCGGCCGGTAGCTGATGACGTTGCAGACCTGGGCCGCGTTGCGCCGCCCGTAGGTCCGGTAGACCCACTGGATGACCTCCTCACGACGGTCGGAGTCGAAGTCCACGTCGATGTCGGGCTCCTCATCGCGAGTCGCCGACAGGAAGCGCTCGAAGGGCAGGCCGTACTTGATCGAGTCCACCGCGGTGATCCCCAGCGCGTAGCAGACCGCCGAGTTCGCCGCCGAGCCGCGACCCTGGCACAGGATCCCTCGACTGCGGGCGTACGCCACGATGTCGTGGACGATGAGGAAGTAGCCGGCGAAGTCCTTGTCCTCGATGACCGCCAGCTCGCGCTGCAGACGCCGCTCGGCCTCGTCACGACAGTGTGCGTACAGGCGGTCGGCACCACGACGCACCAGCTCGCGCAACCAGCTCATCGGAGTGTGCCCGGCGGGGACCTTCTGCTTCGGCAGGGCCGGCGAGGCCTTGCGCAGGTCGAACGCGCAGGCGTCCGCGACCTCCACCGTGCGCGCCACCGCGCCGGGCCACCGGGCGAAGCGCCGGGCCATCTCGGCTCCCGACCGCAGGTACGCCGGCGGCGCGAGCCAGCCGTCGATCTCGGCCAGACTGCGTCGTGCCCGCACCGCCGCGAACGCCTGGGCCAGCCGCACCTCGCCGGGCCGGGCCGCGTGGACGTTGCCCGTCGCGACGGTCGGCAGGCCGCACTCGGCCGCCCAGCCGGCCAGGGCCTCGTTGGCCGGGCCGTCGCCGGGCATTCCCTGATCGGTCAGCTCGACGACGACGTTCTCGGCCCCGAACAGGTCGACCAGGCGACGCAGCCCCGCGATCCCCTCGCGGCGGGCCCACCCCTTGCGGCAGCCGCTGAGCACGATCCATCGGCCACGGCCCCGATCGACCAGATCGTCGAGGTCGTACCGAGGTCGGCCCTTCTCGTCCCCGGCCAGATTCGCGTCGGTGATCGCCGCGGCGAGCGCGTGGTACCCCTCGACCCCGCGCGCCAGCACCAGCAGGTGGTCGCCCTCGGGATCGGGGTCCCCGGTCCGACTCGTCCCGGCCAGGGTCAGCTCGGCGCCGTAGATCGTGCGCAGGCCGTGCAGACGCGCCGCCTCGGCGAACCGAGCGGCGCCGCCGAAGCCGTCGTGGTCGGTCAGCGCGAGGGCGTGCAGCCCCAGCCGCACGGCCTCACGCACGAGGGTCTCGGGATGGCTCGCGCCGTCGAGCAGGCTGTGGTTGCTGTGGCAGTGCAGCTCGGCGTACGGCACCGCCTCATCCGGCGGCGACGGCACCTGCGGGGCTGCGTAGGGACCGCGCTTGCGCGAGAACGCCGGACCGTCCCCGCCGTCGGGCAGACGCCGTCCGGGCTTCCAGCGCCCCGACAGCCGCGCCTCCAGCTCGCGCCAGGAGATGTCGGGGTTGTGCCAGCCCATCAGGCCTCACCCCTCGTCCCCGGTGATGGCGGCGCGCCGAGCACGAGTCGAGCGACGTCAGTCATAGCGCGCCTCCGTCCACCAGTGGCCGTTCTCGACGACCATGAGCCAGGCGCTGCCGTCGACACCGACCACTTGGAAGCGGGCGATCCGGCGTGCGGCGGCCTCGTCCCACCAGCGCTCGTCGGCGGGCCACGGACCGGCCCACGCCGCGACCGGCTGCCACCCCAGATCCGCGGTCGCGCGGAAGCGCGTCGGCACTCCCGACAGAGCACCGCGGCCACTGACCGCGACCGGCAGGCCCTCGGCCCCGACCACCTCGGCGGGTCGAGGCTCGGCGAACACGGTCGCCGGAGCCGGTGGCGGCACCCGGCCGGGCCACGGCCGATCGAGCGGTCGCTCCGGGGCGAGCCGCTCCCCCCAAGGCGCCGACAGAGCCCGCTCCCGCGGGTCGCGACCACCCTGCAGTCCGACCGACCGGACCCCCTCGGGACCGACGAGGGCCTGCACCCGCGCGACCGACCGCTCGACCTGCTCGTCGGGACCGCCGCCGAAGAGGCTCTCCCCGTGTCCGGCCCACGGCTCGACCTCGACCGGCACGCAGCGCACGGCGACGACCGGCCCTCCGGGCGGGTCGGCGGCCAGCTGCCAGCGCAGCCGATCGAGCACGTCCCCGGAGGAGAACCACCGCGGGTGCCGCCAGACGCGGCCCACCGTCCGCTCTCGACCCTCGACCTGGGCGTCGACCTCGAGGCGCAGCGTCGCGCAGATCATCCCCGCCCGGTCGAGACCGCCGACGAAGTCCTCCAGTGCGCGGCGGGCGCTGAACACCACCGCCTCGGCCCGCTCGAGAGCCGGCTCGAACGCCACCTCCGCGGTGAGATCGGCCGGCGGCCGACGTCGCGCGATCGAGCGCACCTGCTCGCCGCGCGCCCAGCGATGCAGCAGCGCGCCGCGCGCCCCGAACCGGGCCACGACGTCGGCCGCCGACAGGGCCGCGAAGTCACCGATGCGACGCAGCCCGAGCCGGCGCAGCACCGTCACCGGATCGACGTCGGCCCCGCCCTCCCCCGCGACCACGGGCACGTCGAGCATCTCGATCGGCAGGTCCCGCAGGAAGTCGGCGTCGCCCCCGCGGGGCACGATGACGCAGTCCTGGGCCGATGCCCGACGGGCGGCCAGCTCGGCGACGAAGACGCCGTCGGCGATGCCGAACCGCACGTCCCAGACGCCCAGCTCGACCAGCCGCTCGGCGATCACGGCCGCCGCCTCGGTCTCCCCGCCGTAGAAGCGCTCGGGCACCGGCAGCGCGCACAGCCCGGGACGCAACGGCGCCACCCCCGGCGTCATCTCCTCCAGCGCACCCAGCACCTGCTCGAACGCCGCGGCGTCCGCCTCGGGACGGTGCTCGCACACCACGAGCTCGGGACAGCGCGACTGGGCCTCCCGACGCCGCATCCCCCGCCGGACTCCCCGTGCCCGCGCCGGGGGCGTGCAAGCCAGGACGGCACCGCGGTCGAGCACCGCGAGCGCCGCCGCCCCGTGCTCGACCTGACGGACCAGCGCGGGCCAGTCGGGCACCCACACCACCAGCGTGCGCATCAGCCGACCTCCCGTACCGGCTGGATCCGCTCGTGGAGACCGGCCGGGTCACCGACCGGTCGGACCTGCAGCTCCGGGGCGGGGAGCCACAGACGGCGCGAGCCGACGACCCGGCCGCCCCGCTCGACCTCGACGGTGGCCTGACGAGCGACCAGGTGACCGTGACCGGCCTGCGGGCCGGTCCAGACGACGTCGCGCAGCCGCAGCCGCGCCTCGACGCGCGGCCAGTCGCCCACCGCCACGAGCACGGACTGCTGCCGCTGCAGGCGGGCCCGGAGCCGGACGGCGTCACGCTCGGACAGCCCGATCCGATCGACCATGACCACCCCGACCGCATCGACGAGGGCCCCGACGACCGAGGCCGGGTCGGCGCCCGCGTCGGGCACCCAGACGGTGCGGTCCAGGTCCACGCCGAACTCGGCCGCCGCCTCCAGGCCGATCCGATCGGACCCCACGACGGCGCACCAGGCCCCCTCGGCGGACGGTCCGGACAGCAGCAGCAGCGCCAGGCTCGTGGCGTCGACGGCATAGCTGGAACCCGGCTGCAGGGCGAGCAGACCCGACAGCGACGAATGGGTCGGCAGGGTCAGGACCGAGGGACGACCCTGCATCCGGTCGATGCGGTCCCGCAGGTCGTCGACCACGGACCGATCAGGCGAGACGGCAAGGCTCATCCCACCATGATCGAACACATGTTCGAATCGGTCAATCCGATTCGAACACCCTCATCGCGACAGCTCGATGCTCCCGCCGGGGATCGCGTCGAGCAGCCGCCGCGTGTACTCCTGCTGCGGCGAGCCGTACACCTCCTCGACCGAGGCCTGCTCCACGACCCGACCCTTCTCCATGACCAGCACGTCGTCGGCGATCTGCCGCACCACGGCCAGGTCGTGGGTGATGAACAGGTACGACAGCCCCAGCTCGGACTGCAGCTCGGCCAGCAGGGACAGGATCTGCGCCTGGACCAGCACGTCGAGCGCGCTGACCGCCTCGTCGAGGATCACGACCTCCGGCTGGAGCGCCAGGGCACGCGCGATCGCGACACGCTGACGCTGACCGCCGGACAGCTCGTTGGGGAAGCGGCGCGACACCGACCACGGCAGCGAGACCTTGTCCAGCAACTCGCGGATCCGTGCCTCACGCTCGGCCTTGGAGCCGATCTTGTGCGTCGCCAACGGCTCCTCGATGGCCCGATAGATCGAGTACTGCGGATCGAGCGAGGCGTACGGGTTCTGGAACACCGGCTGCATCTGGCGGCGGAGCGCCAGCTGCTGCTGCTTCGAGCGCAGCGTCGAGATGTCGACGCCGTCGAACCTCACGGTGCCGCTGGTGGGCTTGAGCAGGTCGAGCACCATGCGGGCGACCGTCGACTTTCCGGAGCCGGACTCCCCCACGATCGCCGTCGTGGTGCCGCGACGCAGCCTGAACGACACATCGTCGACGGCGACGAAGTCCTCCTTGCGCCACGGGGCCGTGCCCGGGAGCGTGAACACCTTGGTCAGGTGCTCGGCCTCGACGACGTAGTCTCCTCCGCCGCCGAACTCCGCATCGGTGTGCGCGACCTCCTCGGCGAGCTCCTCGGCCGCCTCCTGCGCCTGCTCGCGGACCTCGGCGCGCTGTTGGGCGAGCAGTCGCTGCGAGGCCAGCGAGGGCGCGCTCGAGATGAGCCGCTTGGAGTAGGGGTGCTGCGGATTCTGCAGGATCTCCAGCGCCGGCCCGGACTCGACGACCTGGCCCTTGTACATGACGACCAGGTGGTCGGCGCGCTCGGCGGCCAGGCCGAGGTCGTGCGTGATCAGCAAGACGGCGACCCCGAGGTCGTCGGTCAGCACGTCGAGGTGGTCCAGGATCTGCTTCTGCACCGTGACGTCGAGGGCGCTGGTCGGCTCGTCGGCGATCAGCAGTCGCGGGCGGGCCGCCAGGCCCATCGCGATCAAGGCGCGCTGACGCATGCCGCCGCTGAACTCGTGCGGGTACTGCTTGGCACGCTGCTCGGCGTTCGGCAGTCCCGCCTCCTCCAGCAGCTCGACCACCCGACGATCGACGTCCTTGCCCTTGGCCACATCGTTGGCGACCAGCACCTCGGCGATCTGCCGACCGACCTTGACCAGCGGGTTCAGGTTGCTCATCGGGTCCTGGGGCACCAGGCCGATCTGCGAGCCGCGCAGGGCTCGGACGACCTTCTTGCCCTGGCCGGCGATCTCCCGACCGTCGAAGCGGATCGAGCCACCGGTGACCCGGCCGGTGCCCGGCAGCAGGTCGATGACGGCATGGGCCGTGGTGGACTTGCCGGAGCCGGACTCGCCGACGATGGCGACGGTCTGACCCGGGTACACCGTGAGGTTGACCCCGCGGACCGCCTCGACGTCCTGCTTGCCCTGACGGAACGCGACGCGCAGGTCCTCGATCTCGAGCAGTGGAGTGGGGTTCATTCGCGGTTCCTCGACTTCGGATCGAGGGCGTCGCTCACGGCGTCGCCCAGCAGGATGAAGCCCAGCGAGGTCAGGGCCAGCGCGGACGCCGGCCAGAACATCACGCCGAGTCGCTGGCCCGAACGCACCTGGTTCTGGGCCGCGGAGATGTCATTGCCCCACGAGACGATGCTCGGCGGCAGCCCCAGGCCCAGGAAGGACAGGGTGGCCTCCGCGACGATGTACACGCCCAGCGAGACGGTCGCCAGCACGATCACCGGGGCGAGCGAGTTCGGCACGACGTGACCCCACAGGTTGGCCCGGCGGGTCTTGCCGATCGCCCGTGCGGCGTCGACGAACTCGAGGTTCTTGACCTCCAGCACGGCACCGCGCGCGATGCGCAGCACCTGCGGCCAGCCGAACGCCGCCAGCGCGAACACGACCGTGAGGATGGATCCCCAGTAGCCGCGATCCGGCCAGAGGTTGTTGATGATCGCCAGACCGACCAGCGCGCCCAGCAGCAGCGGGATGGCGAAGAAGACGTCGGCCACCCGGGAGATGACCGCGTCGAGCCACCCGCCGTAGAAGCCGGCCATGGCGCCCAGGACGACGCCCGGGACGGTGACCACGATGGTGCAGAGCACGCCCACCAGGACCGAGGCGCGTGCACCGTAGATCGTGCGGGCGAAGACGTCGTAGCCCTGGCGGTCGAAGCCGGCCGGATGACCCTCGCTGGGTCCCTCGAGGCTGCGGCTCAGCTGGGCGTACGTCGGGTCCAGGTCGGTGAACCACTGCGGGAGCAGGACCACCACGGCCACGACGGCCAGGAGGGCGACCGAGACCCAGAAGATCCAGTTGCGACGCAGCCGCTTCCAGGCCTCCTTCCACTGGTTCTCCGGCGGACGACTGTCGTCGAACGAGCCGGTCTCGGCCAGCGGAGTCTGGTCCAGCGGAGCGACGAAGCGCTCCTGTCCGGGAAGCGCGGCCCGGGGGACGTCGGCGGGGAACTCAGGCATAGCGGATCCTCGGGTCGAGCCAGGCGTACAGCAGGTCGACGATGAGACTCATCACGACGTAGATGAGCACCATCACCGTCACGACCGAGACGATCGTCGGGCCTTCCTTCTGCTGGATCGCCCGGAAGGCCAGGTTGCCCAGGCCCGGAATGTTGAAGATGCCCTCGGTGACGATCGCGCCGGCCATCAGCGTGCCCAGGTCGGCGCCCAGATAGGTGACGACGGGGATCAGCGAGTTGCGCAGCACGTGGCGTCGGTTGACCTGGCCGTCGGTGAGACCCTTGGCACGCGCGGTGCGCACGTGATCGGCGGTGAGGTTCTCCACGACCGAGGTGCGGGTCAGGCGTAGGACGTAGGCGAAGGACACCAGCCCCAGCACGAAGGCGGGGATGATCAAGCGGTCCCAGCTCGCATCACCGCCCACGGTGACCGGCGCCCAGCCCAGCTTGACGCCGAACGTCAGCTGCATGACGAAGCCGAAGACGAAGATCGGGACGGCGATCACCAACAGCGAGGTCACCAGCATCGTCGAGTCGAAGATCCCGCCGCGCTTGAGGCCGGCGTAGAAGCCGGCGATGATGCCCAGCACGGCCTCGATGACCAGGGCCATGAGCGCGAGCTTGAACGTGACCGGGATCGTCTCGGCGAGCAGCTCGCTGACCGGGCGCCCGGAGAAGGACATGCCCAGGTCGCCCTGCGCGGCGTTGCCCAGGAAGAGCAGCCACTGCACGAAGAAGGGCTTGTCCAGGTTGTACTGCTGTTCGATCTGGGAGCGCACCGCCTCCGAGACGGGCTTCTCACCGAACAGCGCCACGATGGGGTCGCCGGGCATCGCGAAGACCATCGCGTAGATCAGGAGCGTGGAGCCCAGGAGGACGGGGATGGCCTGCAGGATGCGACGGCCGATGTACCACGCCATTGTTCACCTCCACGGCACGAGAACGACGTCTCGTGTGTCGATCAAGGGTAACCACGCCGCGAGCCGGCGCAGGCCGAGGCCGCGTTCGTGGTGGTCATGAGTGTGGGGCGGCGCCGGGTCGACGCCGCCCCACCTCAGTGGAGCATCACTTGGTGATGTTCTGGTACTCCGGCTTGTTCTGCCAGTTGAACTCGACGTTCTCGACGCCCTTCGCCGCGACGGCCGCGACGTTGGTGTTCCACAGCGGGATGGCCGGCAGATCCTCGAAGAGGATCTCCTGGGCCTTGGCGAGCAGGTCGGCCTGCTCGTCACCCTCGGCGCTCAGCGCCTGCTGCAGGAGCTTGTCGAACTCCTTGTTGGAGTAGTCGCCGTCGTTCGAGCCGGCGCCGGTGCCGAAGATCGGACCGAGGTAGTTGTAGACCGACGGGTAGTCGGGCTGCCAGCCGGTACGGAACGCGGTGCCGATCGTGCGATCGGTGACCTTGGTGCGCAGCTCGGCGAAGGTCGCGTAGGCCTTCGGCTCGGCCTGGATGCCGAGGTTGTTCTTGAGCTGGTTGGTCAGGGCCTCGACCCACTCCTTGTTGCCCGGGCCGTCGCCGTTGTACGCCACGACGAACTTGCCGGTGAACGGCTGGATCTCGTCGGCCTCGGCCCACAGGCGCTTGGCCTCGTCAGCGTCGAACTCCAGAACCTCCGAGCCCGGGATGTCCTCGCGGTACTCGGGCATCAGCGGCGAGCTGAAGTCCGTGGACGGCGAACGGGTGCCCTCGAAGATCTTCTCGGTGATCTCCTCACGGTCGATCGCGCGGCTGATGGCCTGACGGCGCAGCTTGCCCTCCTCGCCGCTGAAGTGCTTCAGCGACTCGGGGATCGTGATCGTGCCGTTGACGGTGCCGGGCGACTCGAACGCCTGGACCGAGTCATCGTCCTTGAACGTGGCCAGCGCGCTCGGCGGAGCCTGGTCGAGGATGTCGAGGTTGCCCGCCTGGACGTCGGAGTAGGCCGAGTCCGGGTTCGTGTAGAACTTGAAGGTCACGCCGCCGTTCTTGGCCGGACGGTTGCCCTTGTAGTCGGGGTTCGGGACCATGACGGCCTCGACGTTGTTCTCCCACTTCTCCAGCTTGTACGGACCGTTGCCGATGGGAGCCTTGCCGAACGCCTCCATGTCCTCGAAGGCGACCTCAGGAAGCGGGAAGTACGCCGAGTAGCCCAGACGCAGCGGGAACAGCGCCTCGGGGTTCTTCAGCGTGACCTCGAAGGTCTTCTCGTCGATGACCTTCAAGCCGCTCATCTCGGTGCCCTTGTCGAGGATGACGCCCTCGTCGTCGGTGCCCTCGATCGGGTAGTAGAAGTAGCTCTGCAGCTGCGCGTTCTCCTCGGCGGCGCCGTAGTTCCAGGCGTCGACGAACGACTGCGCGGTCACGGGCGTACCGTCGGTGAACTGCCAGTCCTTGAGCTTGATGGTCCAGACCTTGTTGTCCTCGGACTCGATGGACTCGGCAACCTCGAGCTCCTGCGAGCCGTCGGCCTTGTAGGAGACCAGACCGGCGTAGATGAGGTCGATGATGTTGCCGCCGCCGACCTCGTTGGTGTTGGTCGTGATCAGCGGGTTCTGGGGCTCGGTCCCGTAAGCGGTGATGACCGCATCGGTGCTGTCCGATCCACCGTCGTCGTCGCCGCCGCTGGAGCAGGCGCCCAGCATGAGGCTGGCTGCCGCGGCGATGGCGATCCCTGCGAGGGCTGTACGCCGAGTTCGCATGAATATCCTCCTGTGAATGGGCGTACGACAGGTCCGTGCGTACGCGCGTTCTTCATGACTATCACCACCCCTCGGCCTCATCACAGCCCGGGAGGCCTACTTCATCGAACTGCAACCAAAATTCACGACGATCCCGGGATGCGACGAGGCCCCGCCCCCGGGGATCGGGGACGGGGCCTCACGGCGGAGCGGAACGCTCAGCCCTTGCGCTTGGTGATCTCCTCGGTGGCCTGCGGCAGGACGGTCTTCAGATCGCCCACCACGCCGAAGTCGACCAGCTCGAAGATCGGGGCCTCTTCGTCCTTGTTGACGGCCACGATCGTCTTCGAGGTCTGCATGCCCGCGCGGTGCTGGATCGCGCCGGAGATGCCGGCCGCGATGTACAGCTGGGGCGAGACGACCTTGCCGGTCTGACCGACCTGGAAGCTGTGCGGCTTCCAGCCGGAGTCGACCGCGGCGCGCGAGGCACCCACGGCCGCGCCGAGCACGTCGGCCAGCGCCTCGACCTCGCTGAAGTCGCCGTTGGTGCCACGACCGCCCGACACCACGATGGCGGCCTCGGTCAGCTCCGGACGGCCGGTGGAGACACGCGGCTCGGAGGACACGATCTTGACGGCCTTGGCCGACTCGGGCACGTCGAACGAGACGGCCTCGACGGCACCCGCACCGGCGACCTGCTCCGGCGTCGCGGCATTCGGCTTGACGGCGATGACCGGCGTGCCCTGGGTGACCTGGGCCTCGACGGTGAAGTTGCCGGCGAACACCGACTGCGTCGTGGTGATCTGGCCACCGTCGACCGTCACGTCGACCGCGTCGGTGATCAGGCCCGAGTTCGTCTTGAGCGCGACGCGAGCGGCGATCTCCTTGCCCTCGGTCGTCGCCGGGGCCAGCACCGCAGCCGGGGACTTCTCCGCGGCCAGCGCGGCGAGGGCCTCGGCCTTGGGCGCAACCAGGTACTCCTCGTAGACGCTGTCGGCGTACGTGTAGATCTTCTCCGCGCCGTACTCGGCCAGGACGGACGTGTCAGCCTGGCCGAACACGACCGCCGAGGGCTCGCCGATGCGACGGGCGATGGTCAGGAGCTCCAGCGACGGCTTGGTGACCTTACCGGCCGGCGCATCGATCAGAACGAGAACTTCAGTCATGGTCAGGCTCCTACTCACACGAACTTCTTGGACGCGAGGAACTCGACCAGCTTGATGCCGCCGTCTCCCTCGTCGGTGACGATCTCGCCGGCGGTGCGCGGCGGGCGCGGCGTCGTCGACAGGACCTTGGTCCAGGCGTTGTCCAGACCGACCTCACCGGCGTCGATGCCCAGGTCGGCCAGGCTCCACTGCTCGACCGGCTTCTTCTTGGCGGCCATGATGCCCTTGAACGACGGGTAGCGAGCCTCGCCGGTCTGGTCGGTGACCGAGACGACGAGCTTGCCGCTCGCCTCGATCTCCTGTGTGGCCGCGTCACCGTCGCGGCGGATCTTCACCGTGTCACCCTCGACCGTCAGCTCCGAGGCGTAGGTGACCGCGGGCAGACCCAGACGCTCGGCGACGAGGGTCGGGACGACGCCCATGCCGGCGTCGGTCGACGCCATGCCGAAGAACACCATGTCGTACTCGAGCTTCTCGATCGCCTTGGCGAGCACGAGCGAGGTCGCGAACGCGTCCGAGCCGGCGATCGAGTCGTCCTCGACGTGGACGCCGGCGTCGGCGCCCATCTGCAGCGCCTTGCGCACCGCGTCGGCGGCGTCGGCCGGGCCGACCGTCAGCACGGTCACCTCGCCCTCGCCGGCCTCGACGACCTGCAGAGCCTGCTCGACGGCGTACTCGTCCAGCTCGGACAGCAGGCCATCGACGTTCTCGCGGTCGACGGTGTGATCCGCTTCGTCGAACGTGCGGTCCGCAGTCGCGTCCGGCACGTACTTCACAGCGACAACGATCTTGGTCACGAGGACCCTCCTGTGAATTCGGGGCGCGAGAGACGTTCGTCACCCGCGAGTTATCGAGTCAACCTTGCCACGCGCCGAAACGCGGGAGTGAGGCGACCCTTGCCTCCCGCGATGTTACCCAAAAGTCACTTGGGCGACAGTCCCGCGAGGTGTGGCGTGGGTCACTGTCCGGAGAACGTCGCCTTGCCCGGTCCGTTCTCGATGAAGGAGCTCATGCCGGTGATCTGGTCCTCGGTCGCGAACAGCCCGGTGAACCCGGCGCGCTCGATCTCCAGGCCGGTCTGCAGGTCGACCTCCAGGCCGCGGTCGATGACCTCCTTGGCCGTCCGCAGGGCGATGGACGGACCGCCGACGAACCGGCTCGCCCAAGCCACCGCGCGCTCGTAGACCTCGGCGGCGGGATGCACCTGGTCGACCAGACCGATCCGCAGCGCCTCCTCGGCGTCGACGAACCGGCCGGTGTAGATCAGGTCCTTGGCCTTGGCCGGACCGACCAGGCGGGCGAGCCGCTGCGTGCCGCCCGCGCCGGGGATGATGCCCAGCAGGATCTCGGGCTGGCCGAGCTTGGCGTCGTCG
This sequence comes from Aeromicrobium choanae, assembly GCA_029265505.1. Taxonomy (GTDB): domain Bacteria; phylum Actinomycetota; class Actinomycetes; order Propionibacteriales; family Nocardioidaceae; genus Aeromicrobium; species Aeromicrobium choanae_A. The sequence goes on along the minus strand of JAJUII010000005.1, from coordinate 16,825 downwards.
GCGCAGAAGCGCAGGTCGGTCGCCAGCGCGACCTCCAAGCCGCCGCCGAGCGCGAATCCGGTGATCGCCGACACGGTGGGCTTGCCGATCGCCGCGATCGCCCGAGTGAACTCCTGCAGCAGATGTCCGTGGGAGGACATCTCCACGAAGCCCATCTCGGCCATCTCCTTGACGTCCGCGCCCGCGGCGAACACGCGCTCGCCGCCGTAGACGACGACCGCCGAGACGTCCTCGCGGCGATCGGCCTCACGGGCGACCTCGATCAGCTCACGCTGGACCTGCGCGTCGAGGGCGTTCATCTTGGGGCGATCGAGTCGGATCGTGCCGACGCCGTCGGCCCCCTCGAGTCGGACGAATTCGGCCATGGCCGTACTACCTCCTGTGTCGGTTGGCCCGAGCATAGGGCAGCGTCACGACGCCGAGCCGAGGGCCTGCAGCGCCTCGCCGGCGAGGCGATACGTGCGCCACTCCTCCAGATCGACGGCGCCGAGCGCGCGGTAGAAGTCGATCGACGGCGTGTTCCAGTCCAGGACCTGCCACTGCAGTCGGCTGTACCGCCGCTCGACGCAGATGCGTGCCAGCTCGACCAGCAACGCCTTGCCCAGGCCGCTCCCCCGGTGGTCCGGGTCGACGTACAGGTCCTCCAGGTGGATGCCGTGCACCCCGTCCCAGGTCGAGAAGTTGAGGAACCAGATCGCGATGCCGACCACCGTGCCCTCGACCTCGGCGACGTGGGCGTACAGCGCCGGCGCCGTGCCGAACAGACGCTCGTGCAGCATCTCCTCGGTCAGGACGCACTGCTCGGGCGCCTTCTCGTAGGCGGCCAGGTCGTGCACGAGGCGCACCATGGCGGGCACGTCGTCGGCGGTGGCGGGGCGGATCCGCGGATCGGTCATGGGTCGATTCCATCACGAGGACGGGTAGCCTCGGCCACGTGACCGACACCTCCCCCGCGCTGCGTGACGACGACCTGGTGCTCGAGCCCACAAGCGGCACCGACGACTTGGACGGGTTCGCGGTCGTCTACGGCGGCGAGCGCATCGGCACGGTCGCCCTGCAGCGCGCCCCCGGCAAGGCCGGCCGGCACACGGGCTCGATGCGCTGGAACTTCGCCTCCGGACCCGGCGCGATGGTCGCCAGCCGCGCGCTGCGGGTCGCCGTCGAGCACGCCTTCACGGAGCTCGGCTGGACGCGTGTCGAGGCACGGGTGTCCAGCGACGACCCGCTGGCCCTGCGCGCCGCCTCGATCGCCGGTCTGCGGCGCGAGGGCGTGGCCCGCACCCCCGGCGACGCTCCCGACCACATCCTCCTGGGGCGGGTGATCGACGACCCGCCGGTGTTCTCCCGTGAGGGATTCGTGTCGATCCTCAACGCCGGCCTGCCGCGCAAGCGGGTGATCGGGCAGGGGCTGCTGCGCGACACCGCGGGCCGGATCCTGTTGTGCGAGCTGACCTACAAGCGCGAGTGGGACCTGCCCGGCGGCGTGGTCGAGGTCGGCGAGAGTCCCGCCCTCGGGCTGGTGCGCGAGCTGCAGGAGGAGCTCGGCGTCACGGTGACGATCGAGGGTCTGGTGACGATGAACTGGCTGCCGCCGTGGAGCCACTGGGACGACGCGTGCCTGTTCGTGTTCGACCTCGGCGTCGTCGAGCCCGACATGGTCGAGCAGATGGCGCTGCAGCGCACCGAGATCAAGGCCGTGCACTGGTGCGACCTGGACACCGTCCGCGAGAGGGCGACCCTGGCCACGATCGAGCTGCTCGAGGCACTCGAGGCCGGGCCGCTGCCGGCGTATCGCGAGGCCCCGCGCCAGCCGGACCCGGTCCGCGAGGACGGCTGAGCCGACCTTCCTCAGAACAGCGCGGCGGCCAGCGAGCGACGGGCCTGCGCGACCCGGGGATCGGTCAGCCCGACCACGGTGAACAGCTCGACGAGGCGCTCGCGCACCCGATCGCGGTCGTCGCCGCTCGTACGTCGGATGACGTCGAGCAGCCGCGCGAACGCGTCCTCGACGTGGCCGCCGGTGACGTCCAGGTCGGCGACCAGCAGCTGAGCGTCGATGTCGTTCGGATCGTCGGCGGCCGCGGCCCGTGCCGCATTGAGGTCGGCGCCCGCCACACGCGAGTACAGCTTGGTCGCCGCGAGGCGCTCGGCCACCTCCGCGTCGGCGGGCGACTCGGTGAGCAGCCGCTCGTACTCGGCGATCGCCGCGGCGAAGTCACCGCGGGCGTAGGCCTCGTCGGCCGCCGCGAAGCGCGGGTCCTCCTGCGGCTCGTCCGGCTGCTGTGCCTCCGGCGCCGCGCCCGACGGCTGAGCCCGACCGGTCAGCCCGTTCTGCTGGGCGAGCCGGACGAGCTCGTCGAAGAATCGCGTGACCTCGGCGGCGTCGACGGTGCCCTGGAAGAGCGGGACCGGACGCCCCTGGATGAGTCCGGCGACGAACGGCACCGCCTGGACCTGCAGCGCCTGACCGATGCCGGGGTTGGCGTCGACGTCCACGCGCGCGAGCTGCAGCGCACCGCCGTAGGCGGAGGTCGCCCGTGCCAGCACCTCGTTGAACTCGATGCTCTGCTGTGACCGCGGGGACCACAGCGCGAGGACGACGACATGGCTCAGGGAGGACTGAACGACCTGCTGGAAGTCGGCCTCGGTGACGTCGATGACGTAGACGACGCCGGAGTCGGCGGCGGCCGAGCCCTGCTCCGGGCGAGGCTTGGCCAGCGAGGACAGGTCGAACGCACCGGACTGCGAGAAGCTCATGGGATCCAGTCTAGAGAGGTCCCAGCCCCGGGATCGGGTCGGTCGTCTCGACGTCCGGCGGCAGACCCGTGGCCCGGTGGTCCGGCGGCAGCCCCATCGACGCACGACGGCGGTGCTCCTTGTTGACCGCGTTGTTGATCTCGTGATCGATCGTGAGGATGTCGGGCACGAAGCGGATCTCCCGCAGGCCCTGCTCCTGGGCCGCCGACTCGAAGACGAAGTGGCCGTAGCCGAGCACCCGGCCCAGCGGAGGCCGAGTCATGGTCATGTCCAGGATCCGGTTGATCGGCATCGTCGCGACCCGCGTGGTGAAGAAGCCGCTGAGGCGCACGACCCGCCAGTTCGTCAGCACGAAGACGTCGCGCCACACCAGAAACGCCCGACAGACGGTGACGACCACGGCCGCGAGCGAGAGCCAGATGAGCAGGATCGTCAGGGCGTTCCAGTGGAACAGCGCCACGCCCAGACAGAGCGCCAGGGCACCGACCGCGATCGGCACCGGCAGGTACACGATCAGATGCTTGGGCACCACGCGCTGGATCTGCTCGCCCGATCGCGGATTGAGCCGGCGGATGAGGGCGCGGTTGTGGTCCGGCTCGGGATACGGCTCGTGCAGGCGGCGCCAGAACCGGCGCCACAGTCCCGGTGGCGCCTGCTCGATTCCCACCCGATCGAACACGGCCGACTCAGAAGAACTCGGCGAGGAACACCGCGACCTGTCCGAAGGCGTCCATCGTCAGGTCGGTCACCGCGCGCACCACGTCGGCGGCCTCGGTGGGACTCGTCAGCAGGAAGTACAGCACGAAGAGCCCCACGACCAGGATCACTGCCTTCTTCACCTTGACAGTTCTACCGGACGTCGACGCTCAGGTGTCGGAGGCGCGGCGGAGCAGCTCGTCGGCTGCCGCGAAGGGGTCGATCTCGCCGGCCTGGGCGCGAGCGGCCAGCTCGTCGAGCTCCTCGCCGCCGTCGAGCACGAAGCGGCGCCGGACCTGGTCCAGGGCGATCGACTGGATCTCCCGACGCAGTCGCGCGGTCCGACGGCGTTCGAGCTGCCCGGTCTGCCGCAGGTGACGGGCATGGGCCTCCAGATCGTCCACGAGCTCGGCGATCCCCCGACCCTCGCTGGCCACTGTGAGGTCGATCGGCGGCTTCCAGCCGTCCTCACGGCTCGACATCGACAGCATCGTGCGCAGCTCGCGTCGTGTCGTCGTGGCGCCGTCGCGGTCGGCCTTGTTGACGCAGAAGACGTCCCCGATCTCCAGGATTCCGGCCTTCGCCGCCTGGATGCCGTCGCCCATGCCGGGCGCGAGCAGGACGACCGTGGTGTCGGCCAGTCCGGCGACCTCCACCTCGGACTGTCCGACGCCGACGGTCTCCAGGAGCACGACGTCGCACCCGGCGGCGTCGAGCACCCGGATCGCCTGCGGCGTCGCCCACGACAGCCCGCCCAGGTGTCCCCGGCTGGCCATCGACCGGATGAACACGTCCGGGTCGGTGGCGTGCTCCTGCATGCGGATCCGGTCGCCGAGCAACGCTCCCCCGCTGAACGGCGAGGTGGGATCGACGGCCAGGACCCCCACCCGTCGACCGCGGGCCCGGAACTCGGTCACCAGCGCCGAGGTGGTCGTCGACTTGCCCACGCCGGGCGAGCCGGTCAACCCGATGACGTGGGCGCGGCCCACGAGCGGAGCCAGCGCCGCGCTCACCTGGCGCAGGTGCTCGGACTCGTCCTCGACCAGGGTGATCAGACGCGCCACCGACCTGGCCTCGCCGGCTCGCGCCCGCGTGACCAGGTCGGTGACGTCGATGGTGCGTGCGTTCAACGGCGCGCGATCAGGCCTGCGGCACGCGGATGATCAGGGCGTCACCCTGACCGCCGCCGCCGCACAGCGCCGCGGCGCCCGTGCCGCCACCGCGCCGCTTGAGCTCGAGCGCCAGGTGCAGCACGATGCGGGCACCGCTCATGCCGATCGGGTGGCCGAGCGCGATGGCGCCGCCGTTGACGTTGACCTTGTCCTCGCTGACACCGAGCTTGCGGGCCGAGACGATGCCGACGGCGGCGAAGGCCTCGTTGAGCTCGAACAGGTCGATGTCGGAGACAGCGATGCCCTCCTTCTCGGCAGCCTTGATGATCGCGTTGGCCGGCTGCTCCTGCAGAGTCGAGTCCGGACCCGAGACATTGCCGTGGGCACCGATCTCGGCGATCCACTCCAGACCGAGCTCCTCGGCCTTGTCCTTGCTCATGACGACGAGCGCGCAGGCACCGTCGGAGATCTGGCTGGCGGTGCCGGCCGTGATGGTGCCCTCCTTGGAGAACGCCGGACGCAGCTTGCCGAGCGACTCGGCGGTCGTGTCACCGCGCACGCCCTCGTCGGCGCTGACGACGATCGGGTCGCCCTTGCGCTGCGGGATCTCCACCGGGACGATCTCGTCGTCGAAGACGCCGTTCTTCTGGGCCGCGGCCGCGAGCTGGTGCGAGCGGGCGCCGAACGCGTCCTGCTCCTCGCGCGTGAGGTTGTCGGTGCCGGCGTTGCGCGACTCGGTCAGCGAGCCCATCGCCTGGTCGGTCAGCGAGTCCCACAGGCCGTCGTACTCCATGTGGTCGAGCATCGTGACGCGGCCGTACTTGAAGCCGGCGCGCGAGCCCACCAGCAGGTGCGGGGCCTGGGTCATCGACTCCTGGCCGCCGGCGACGACGACCTCGTGCTCACCGGCGCGGATCAGCTGGTCGGCCAGGGCGATGGCGTTGATGCCCGAGAGGCAGACCTTGTTGACGGTGATGGCCGGGACGTCCAGCGGGATGCCGCCCTTGTAGGCGGCCTGGCGTGCGGGGACCTGGCCGGCGCCCGCGCCGAGCACCTGACCCATGATCACGTAGTCGACCTGGTCGCCGGTGATGCCGGCCTTCTCGAGAGCGCCCTTGATCGCGATGCCGCCGAGATCGGAGCCGGACAGGCTCTTGAGGCCGCCCTGGAGGCGACCGATCGGCGTCCGCGCTCCGGCGACGATGACGGTAGTGGTCATGAAACGTGCTCCTTCGGTGCGTGCGTTGGGGGCCACTGTACTCACGGCCGACGGCGGCCCGGTGCGGTGTCCACGCACCCATCATCCTCCGGATCGTGGTCGTTGCGAAGGGGGCGGCGACCCCGTACTAGGCTGCGCGCATGACCAGCGACTCACTCGTTCCGGGCCACCTGCTCACCGCCATCGACCACGTCGGCATCGCCGTCCCCGACCTGGACGACGCCATCGAGTTCTACTCGCGGGTGTTCGGGTTGGAGTCGATCCACGAGGAGGTCAACGAGGAGCAGGGCGTGCGGGAGGCGATGCTCGCCGTGGGCGACTCCGGATCGTGCATCCAGCTGCTCGCCCCGCTGAGCGAGACCTCCACCATCGCCAAGTTCCTCGACCGCAACGGTCCGGGCATCCAGCAGTTGGCGTACCGTGTCACTGACATCGACGCGGTCTCGGCCACCCTGCGGGACCGCGGCGTGCGACTCCTCTACGACGTGCCCAAGCGCGGCACGTCCGACAGCCGCGTGAACTTCGTCCACCCGAAGGACGCCGGTGGAGTGCTCGTCGAGCTGGTCGAGCCCGCCGCCTCGCACTGATCCCCGAGAGGCGGCGCAGGTTCCCCGCCAGTAACATCACCGCAATCCATCTGCACCCCCGAACACGAAGGATCCTCCGTGCAGCACATCCTCGATGCCATCATGTCCGGCGACCGTAGCGCCGAGACGTACCAGAACCTGGAAATCCCCGAGTCCTACCGCGCCGTCACCGTCCACAAGGACGAGGAGACGATGTTCGAGGGTCTGACGACGCGCGAGAAGGACCCGCGCAAGAGCCTGCACCTGGACGACGTCCCGGTGCCCGAGCTCGCGCCCGGTGAGGCGCTCGTGGCCGTCATGGCCAGCGCGATCAACTACAACACCGTGTGGTCGTCGATCTTCGAGCCGGTCTCGACGTTCCGCTTCCTGGAGCGCTACGGCAAGCTCAGCGAGTACAGCAAGCGTCACGACCTGCCATACCACATCGTGGGCTCGGATCTGGCCGGCGTCGTCCTGCGCACGGGCCCGGGCGTCAACGCCTGGAAGCCGGGCCAGGAGGTCGTCGCGCACTGCCTGTCGGTCGAGCTGGAGAGCCCCGACGGTCACGACGACACGATGATGGACCCGCAGCAGCGGATCTGGGGCTTCGAGACGAACTTCGGCGGCCTGGCCGAGCTGGCGATCGTCAAGGCCAACCAGCTCATGCCCAAGCCGGCGCACCTGACTTGGGAGGAGGCCGCCTCCCCCGGCTTGGTGAACTCGACCGCCTACCGCCAGCTGGTGAGCAAGAACGGCGCCAACATGAAGCAGGGCGACGTCGTGCTGATCTGGGGCGCCTCGGGCGGTCTGGGCTCGTACGCGACGCAGATGGCCCTCAACGGCGGCGCCATCCCGGTGTGCGTCGTCTCCAGCCCCGAGAAGGCCGAGATCGTGCGCAAGCTCGGCGCCGAGCACATCATCGACCGCTCGGCCGAGGGCTACAAGTTCTGGAAGGACGAGCACAACCAGGACCCGAAGGAGTGGCAGCGCTTCGGCAAGAAGATCCGCGAGCTCACCGGCGGCGAGGACCCCGACATCGTCTTCGAGCACCCGGGCCGTGAGACCTTCGGAGCCAGCGTCTACGTCGCGCGCAAGGGCGGCACGATCATCACCTGCGCGTCGACCTCGGGGTACATGCACCAGTACGACAACCGGTACCTGTGGATGAACCTCAAGAACATCAAGAGCTCGCACTTCGCGAACTATCGTGAGGCCTGGGAGGCCAACCGCCTCATCGACAAGGGCCTCATCCACCCGACGGTGTCGAAGGTCTACGAGCTCGCCGAGACCGGGCAGGCCGCGCTCGACGTGCACCAGAACAAGCACCAGGGCAAGGTCGGCGTCCTGGCCCTCGCCCCGCAGGAGGGTCTGGGCGTGACGGACGAGGAGAAGCGCGCCAAGTACATCGATCGGATCAACCTGTTCCGAGGAGTCTGATCCACGCATGACGACGGGGCCCGGCCGAGTCGGTCGGGCCCCGTCGTCATGTCCGGCTCAGCGCGGGACGTCCTTGAACGCAGCCGTCGTGCGGTCGGCGTAGGCCGAAGAGTCCGCCCGCTCCATCGGCCCGTCCCACTCGGTCGGCAGGGGCAGGGTCGCCCGCGGGTTGAGCCGGGCGACGATCTCGTCGAGCACGCGCTCGGTGTCGCCCACCCACAGGTGCTTGGCTCCCTCGACGGCGATCACCTCGGCCTGCGGCACGGCGGCGAATCGGCGGCGGGCCTCGTCCGGCCGCAGGTAGTCGTCCAGCTCGGGCACCAGCGCGACGAGCGGACGACCGTCCTCGGCCCAGGCCGCCAGATGCTCCTCGGTGCTGAACCGCAGCGGCGGCGACAGCAGGATCGCTCCTGCGACGTCCGGCTCGAGGCCGTACATGAGAGTCAGGTCGGTGCCGAAGGACCAGCCCACGAGCCAGACGTTCGGCAGGTCCGCGAACTCGGCGTACTCGATCGCGGCCGCGACGTCGAACCGCTCCCCCACGCCTCGGTCGAACTCGCCCTCGCTGCGCCCCTGCACGCTCTCGGTTCCGCGCGTGTTGAATCGCAGGACCGCCACGTCGGCCAGCGCAGGCAGCCGGTAGGAGGCCTTGCGGAAGACGTGGCTGTCCATCATTCCGCCGTGCGTGGGCAGCGGGTGCAGGCAGATCATCGTGGCCACCGGCTTCCGGTCCTGCGGCAGGGCGAGCTCGCCGACGAGGGTCAGACCGTCGGCGGTGTGCAGCTCGAGCGGCTCGCGACGGGCGGGCAGGACGGAGGAACCGGTGATCTTCACGGCTCCATCCTGCCTGCTTCAGGATCGGCGGTCCCAGCAGGCCCGGTGCCAGTGCCGCCGCTCCTCGAGCGGGTCCGCGATCAGGAAGCTCGACGGCTCGGTGGGCCACACCACCAGGTGCGGGGTGGCGGGCGGGATCGTCTGATCGCAGCCGGGGCACCGGTAGGGCTTGGTCGAGGTGGATCCGGTGATGAACCGCACCCACCAGGTCCCGTCGCGCTTCTCGACCTGCTCGGCAGGGCTCGGCGCGGGCCCGCGCCGGCGGGCCCGCGCCGCAGCTGCCTTGCGACGGGACATCGGTCTCAGTAGGTGTGGAACCCGGCCTTCGTCTTGCGACCCAGCTTGCCCTCGGCGACGAGCTTCGTCAGCGTCTCGGCCGGACGCCAGCCCTCGTGACCGAACGCGTCGACCAGGGTCTGCTGGATCGCCAGCGACACGTCGTTGCCGACCACGTCGAGGAGCTCGAACGGCCCCATCGGCAGGCCGGTCTCCTTCATCACCGTGTCGACCTGCTCCATCGTCGCCTCACCGGACTCGACGAGCTTGATGGCGTCGTTGAGGTACGGGAACAACAGGGCGTTGACGATGAAGCCGGCACGGTCGCCGCAGGACACCGGGTGCTTGCCGGTGGCCAGGCACAGCGCACGGACCGTCTCGTCGACGTCGTCGGCGGTGACGTCGGTGGTGACGACCTCGACGAGCTTCATGACCGGAGCCGGGTTGAAGAAGTGCATGCCGATGACGTCGGCGGGGCGGCTCGTCGCGTCCGCACAGGCCCGGATCGACAGCGAGGAGGTCGTCGTGGCCAGGAGGGCGCCGGGCTTGCAGATGCGGTCCAGGTCGGCGAAGAGCTCGAGCTTGACGTCGAGGTCCTCAGCGATGGCCTCGACGACGAGATCGACGTCGGCGAGCGCCTCCCGCTCGGTGGCACCGCGCAGACGGGCCAGCACCGCGGCCTTGCCGTCCTCGTCCAGCTTGCCGCGCGAGACCGCGCGGTCGAGGTTCTTGGTGACGTAGGCGACGACGCCCTCGACCTTCTCCGGCGAGCGGCCCACGAAGACCACGTCGTAACCGGACTGGGCGAACACCTGCGCGATGCCGGAGGCCATCGTTCCGGTGCCGACGACGCCGACGGAGGAGATCTCACGCTTGATCTGCGGCGCGGCGACCTCGCCGGTCTCCTCGCGGGTGAACGTCCGGCCGGCGTCGGCCGCCTCCGCCAGCGGGGCGGCCGGCTCGTGCAGCGGGTCGCCGGTGCGGGCGAACTGCTCGGCCAGACCCGCGACGACCTGCTTGGCCCCGATCGCGTCGATCAGCGCGAGCGGCCCCACCGGGTATCCGCAGCCGAAGCGCATGCCGGCGTCGATGTCGGCCGCCGTGGCGTAGCCGACGCCGTACATCGTGGCCGCATGGTTCAGGTAGGGGTAGAGCAGGGTCCGGGCGATCCGGCCACCGTCGTCGTCGGCGGTGATGCGGTCGACGATTTCTGCCATCGATTTCTCTCCTTGGAGGCTTGGCTCACCAGGGCTGCTGAGGGTCGAGCGTTCGTGACACACTAGCGTGACAGTGTCAGTGTCCTGATGGGAGTCTCATGTCGAATCGTCTCAGCGTGATCGCCGTCACAGCGGTGCTGCTGTTCGGCGCGGCCGCATGCGGCAGCGACGAGCCGTCGACCTCGATCGAACCGCCCGCGAGCCCGACCGCGACGGCGACACAGGACGCCACCGACGAGTCCGTGGACCTCGTCGGCACCTGGCGCAACGACGAGGCCGACTGGACGCTGCACCTGTCCGAGGACGGCACGTTCACCGAGGAATTCGAGGGGAACGTGGACTTCCGCCGCGGCTCCTACCGCGTCGAGGACGACACGGTGTACCTCGAGGCCGACTCCGGCGAGACCAATGAGGGCACGGTCGTCGGCGACACGCTCGAGTTCCGTCTCGCCACCCTGACGCGCCGGTGAGGATCGTCGTCGCCCGCTGCCAGGTCGACTACGCCGGTCGGCTCACCGCCCATCTGCCCCCGGCGCTGCGGGTCATCATGGTCAAGGCCGACGGCTCGGTCCTCGTCCACGCCGACGGCGGCTCGTACAAGCCGCTCAATTGGATGAGCCCTCCATGCACCCTGCGCGAGGGCGTCACCGAGGACGGCGTCGTCGAGTGGACCGTCACGGCGACCAAGAGCGACGACACGCTGCGGATCCGGCTGGAGGAGATCGTGCACGACTCCCAGCACGAGCTCGGCGTCGATCCGGGTCTGCGCAAGGACGGCGTCGAGAAGCATCTGCAGGAGCTCCTCGCCGAGCACACCGAGACGATCGAGCCCGGGATGTCCCTCGTCCGCCGCGAGTACATGACCGCGATCGGGCCGGTCGACCTACTGTGCCGCGACGCGAACGGCGCGGCGGTCGCGGTCGAGATCAAGCGCCGCGGCGAGATCGACGGCGTCGAGCAGCTCACCCGGTACCTCGAGCTGATGAACCGCGACCCGAAGCTGCGCCCGGTCCGCGGGGTGTTCGCCGCCCAAGAGATCAAGCCGCAGGCGCGCACCCTGGCCAAGGACCGAGGCATCGACTGCGTCGTGGTGAACTACGACGAGCTGCGTGGACTCGACGACGGAAGCCTGCGCCTGTTCTGAGTCACCGGCGGCACACGCGCAGGTCGGCCCACACGGCACGATGGTCGGTGCCGTCGACCTCCTCCGTCGCCGAGTCCTCCACCCGCAGGCCGCGGACCAGCACGTGGTCGATGTCCGTGAACGCCGGATACGCCCGGTCGAGCGGCCAGGTCGCGGTGGGCCACCATCCGGCCGCGTCGTACATGCCGCGCTTGGCGTCGCGGAACGGCGCGTGCGCCGCCGAGGCGTTGAAGTCCCCCGCCATCACCAGCGGACGGCCTCGATGCTCCCGTTGCCAACGGCCGAGCTCCAGCAGGCCCTCCCGCCAATCGCGCACGGTGGGCGCGACGGGCGGACGTGGGTGGACGGCGCGCACGAGCACGGTCGAGTCACCGGCCGCGACGGCCATCGCCGGCTGTTGGAACGTGCGCACCTCGGAGGCGGGGACCCGCACACGCTCGGCGGGCAGTCGCGACAGGATCACCGTTCCCGACGCCTCCCGTTCCTCGACCGTCTGAGCGGTGCGGGCGACGAAGCGCGTGCCGGCCTCGGTCTCACTGAGTGCGGCGATCAGCGGCTCGGTGGCCTCGGTCAGCACCAGCACGTCGACGTCCCGCCGCTCGATCAGCCGCGCCAGATCGTCGACCTCCGCGTCGCCGCGATGGGCGTTCAGGGTCAGCACCGACAGTCCGTCGGCACCCGGGTCACAAGCGGGCCGGTTGCTCACGTTGACGATCGTCACGAGAGCGACCGCGATGGCGACCGCGTGCGCGGCGGTGGACCACCACGCCCGCGCCAGCAGACTCAGCACGAGACCCAGTGCCGCCAGGGCGATCCACACCCGCCCGAGTGCCTGGACCGCCGGGAGCCAGGTCGGGTCGATCCGGTCGATCCACGGCGTCGCGGCCAGGGCCACCAGGACCACCCCGGCCAGCGCCAGGAGCGCACGCAGGACCCTCATGTCACGGTCCGTCGCTCACGGGTCGCCGATCCATCGCCCCTCCCGGCAGGTCGTCCGAGCCGACGCGTCGGCTCGTCGACGTCGAGCCTAGGCCACCGGCAGGCCGTGAGCCTTGCGAATCTCGTCGACCACGCGGGCCATGATCTCGGTCATGCCGAAGTCCTTGGGCGTGAACACCGCCGCGACGCCGTCGGCCTCCAGCGAGCGCGCGTCCGACTCCGGGATGATGCCGCCGATGATGATCGGGACGTCGTCCAGGCCGGCCGCCCGCAAGCCCTTCTGGACCTCCGGGACGAGTTCCATGTGAGAGCCGGACAGGATCGACAGGCCGACGACGTGCACGTCCTCGGCCACGGCGGCCGCGACGATCTGCTCCGGCGTCAGGCGGATGCCTTGGTAGATGACCTCGAAGCCGGCGTCACGGGCGCGCACGGCGACCTGCTCGGCGCCGTTGGAATGGCCGTCCAGGCCGGGCTTGCCGACCAGGAAGCGCAGGCGTCCACCCAGCTCCTCGCCGGTCTGGCGCACCCGCTCGCGCAGCGCGGTCAGCTCGGCGCCGGCCTCGACCACGCCGCTGACCCCGGCCACGCCCGTGGGCGCCCGGAACTCCCCGAAGACCTCGCGCAGGGCCGCGGCCCATTCGCCGACGGTCGCCCCCGCCCGCACCGCCTCGAGAGTCGCCGGCATGTGGTTCCGGTCGGTCTCGGCCTGCTCCTTCAGCGCGGCCAGCGCCGCGTCGACGGCGGCCTGGTCGCGATTCTCACGCCACTGCCGCACGTCGGCCACCGCGTTCGCCTCGGCCTGCGGATCGGCGACCATGATCGCCGAGTCCAAGTCCGCGGTCAGCGGCGACGGCTCGGTCTCGGTGTAGCAGTTCAGGCCGACGACCTTGATCTCGCCGGACTCGATCTTGGCCCGACGCTCGGCGTGCGAGGCGACCAGCTCCTGCTTCATGTAGCCCGAGGCGATCGCGGCGACGACGCCGCCCATCTCTTGGACCCGATCCATCTCGGCCCTGGCGCCTTCCACCAGCTCGGCGACCTTCGCCTCGACGACGTGCGAGCCGTCGAAGATGTCCTCGTACTCCAGCAGGTCGGACTCGAACGCCAGCACCTGCTGCAGGCGCAGCGACCACTGCTGGTCCCACGGACGCGGCAGGCCGAGCGCCTCGTTCCACGCCGGCAGCTGGACCGCACGGGCGCGCGCCCGCTTGCTGAGCGTGACGCCCAGCATCTCGAGCACGATGCGCTGGACGTTGTTCTCCGGCTGCGCCTCGGTCAGGCCCAGGGAGTTCACCTGGACGCCATAGCGGAACCGGCGCATCTTCGGATCCTGCACGCCGTAGCGCTCGCGGGTGATCTCCTCCCACAGCTCGGCGAAGGCGCGCATCTTGCACATCTCCTCGATGAAGCGCACGCCGGCGTTGACGAAGAAGGAGATCCGACCGACGACCTTCTCGAAGTCGGCCTCGTCGACCTGGCCGGAGTCCTTGACCGCGTCCAGGACGGTGATCGCCGTGCTGAGCGCGAAGGCGAGCTCCTGCACGGGGGTGGCACCGGCCTCCTGCAGGTGGTAGCTGCAGATGTTGATCGGGTTCCACTTCGGGATGTTGTTGACCGTGTAGGCGATGGTGTCGGTGGTCAGGCGCAGCGAGGCCTCGGGCGGGAACACGTAGGTGCCCCGCGACAGGTACTCCTTGATGATGTCGTTCTGCGTCGTGCCCGCCAGCGAGGCCGGGTCGGCGCCCTGCTCCTCCGCGACGACCTGGTACATCGCCAGCAGCCACATCGCCGTGGCGTTGATCGTCATCGAGGTGTTCATCTCCGTCAGCGGGATGCCCTCGAAGAGCCGACGCATCGCACCCAGGTGCGGGATCGGCACGCCGACCTTGCCGACCTCACCGCGCGAGAGCGGGTGATCCGGGTCGTACCCGGTCTGGGTGGGCAGGTCGAAGGCGACCGACAGGCCGGTCTGTCCCTTGGCGAGGTTGCGACGGTAGAGCGCGTTGGACTCGGCGGCGGAACTGTGGCCGGCGTAGGTGCGCATCACCCACGGACGATCAGGCTGCACTGACATGGGGACAAGGGTAGCGGCGAGCCGCCGGGCCGGTTCAGCGCCCCGGACGATCGCCCCCGGGCACCCAGAGCACGTCACCGCGCTCGCGATTGGCGTAGCGGGCGAGGATGAAGAGCAGATCGCTCAGGCGGTTGAGATACTTCGCCACGAGCGGATTGGTCGAGTCGGGGAACGCCTCGATGGCGGCCCACGCGGAGCGCTCCGCCCGCCGCACGACGGTGCGGGCCACGTGCAGGTGCGCCGCGGCCGGCGTGCCGCCCGGAAGGATGAAGGAGTCGAGCTTCGGCGTCGCCTCATTGAAGCGGTCGCACCACTGCTCCAAGCGCTCGACGTAGTCGGGCAACACCCGCAGCGGCTCGTGCTTCGGACTCTCCACGACGGGATTGCCGATGTCGGACCCGAGATCGAACAGGTCGTTCTGGACGTGGGTCAGCACGGCGATGACGTCCTCGTCCAGCTCCCCCGTCGCCAGCGCGACACCCAGATGGCTGTTCGCCTCGTCGACGTCGGCGTAGACCACCAGACGGGGATCGTTCTTCGATGTGCGGGAGAAGTCGACGAGGTTCGTCGTCCCGTCGTCGCCGGTGCGGGTGTAGATCTTCGTCAGGTGGACCATGGGTTCACCCTAGGGCGTCCTCCGGCCGAAGCCGGAGGACGTCCGTCACATCCAGTCGATGCGGGTGATCTTGAAGGTCAGGCTCTCGGCGTCGTCGGCCTGGGCTGGCGACGCGGCGACACCCGCGGCGACGGCGAGAGCGAGCAGGGCCGTGGCAATGATCTTCTTCATGGGTCTCAGTGTGGGCGGTCGGCGGACCGAGAGCAACCGGAATCGCCGATCACACTCGCACCATGGGACACGCGTCAGAGGACGTTGTTCACGCCCCGGCCGGGCGGGGAGGACTCCAGCCAGGACAGCATCCCGGTCAGCGAGCTCGGGCTCAGCGCGAACTGCCGCACGCCGTCGGCGTGGTGGGCGGTCACGATGACGTGACCGTCGTGCAGCGCGTACGCCTCGTCACCCTCGGGCATGCGACGACCCTCGATGAGGACCTCGCCGCGATGGAAACGGTGCCGCGGACGTGGTGAGTAGGAGAAGGTGCGGTACCACTCGATGACGTCGTCCCGGTAGACCGCGACGCCGAGCATCCAGCCCTTGGCTGAATGCTCGGCGCCGTGGTTGACGCTCAATTCGAAGACGACGCCCTTGCGGGAGATCCAGCGTCGACGCAGGGCGAGGCCCGCGATGAGGACGATCCCCAGGGCGACGATCACGACGAGGGAGTCGACGAGCCACATCCACAGCGGCATCGCTCACTCCCTCGCCGGCACCGTCAGGACGCCTTGCCGATCAGGCGCAGCTTGGCCTCGGCGCGGCGCACCGCCAGCTCGTCATCGGCCGCACGGGCGCGGTCGAGCTCGGCGGTGGCCTCCGCCTCGTCGACCTCGTCGGCGAGGAACGTGTCCTCCGACAGGATCGACACGCGATCCGCGGCGACCGAGATGAACCCCTCGCTGACGGCGGCCTCGACCGGGTCGCCGTCCGTCGGGAAGATCCGGACGACGCCCGGGACCAGCAGCGACAGCAGCGGAGCGTGACCGGTCAGGACGCCCAGGTCGCCTTCGGCGGTGCGGGCGATGACCTCACGGGCCTCGCCCGACCACACGACGCGGTCGGCCGAGACGAGCTCGATCTGCAGTGACATGTCAACGACCTCAGAGGTTCTTCTGGATCTGGGCCCAGTTGCGCTCGACGTCGTCCAGACCGCCACACATGAAGAACGCCTGCTCGGCCACGTGGTCGTACTCGCCGTCGCAGATCCGGGTGAACGCATCGATCGTCTCGTCGAGCGGGACGGTCGAGCCCTCGATGCCGGTGAACTGCTTGGCCACGTAGGTGTTCTGCGAGAGGAAGCGCTGGATGCGACGCGCCCGCGCCACGATCGTCTTGTCCTCCTCGCTGAGCTCGTCGACACCGAGGATCGCGATGATGTCCTGCAGCTCCTTGTTGCGCTGCAGGATGCCCTTGACGCGGTTCGCGGTGTCGTAGTGCTCCTGGCTGATGTAGCGCGGGTCCAGGATGCGCGAGGTCGACGTCAGCGGGTCCACGGCCGGGTAGATGCCCAGCGACGCGATCTCACGGCTCAGCTCGGTCGTGGCGTCCAGGTGGGCGAACGTCGTGGCCGGGGCCGGGTCGGTGTAGTCGTCGGCGGGCACGTAAATGGCCTGCAGCGACGTGATCGAGTGGCCTCGCGTCGACGTGATGCGCTCCTGGAGCAGACCCATCTCGTCGGCCAGGTTGGGCTGGTAGCCCACCGCCGACGGCATGCGGCCGAGCAGCGTCGACACCTCGGAGCCCGCCTGCGTGAAACGGAAGATGTTGTCGATGAACAGCAGCACGTCCTGCTGCTGCACGTCGCGGAAGTACTCGGCCATCGTGAGGGCCGAGAGGGCGACGCGCATACGCGTCCCCGGCGGCTCGTCCATCTGACCGAACACGAGGGCGGTGTCCTGGAGGACGCCCATCTCCTCCATCTCGAGGAAGAGGTCGGTG
>JAJUII010000066.1 GCA_029265505.1 Aeromicrobium choanae | reverse complement strand
GAGCCGACCCCGGACCCGGAGCCGACCCCGGACCCGGAGCCGACCCCGGACCCGGAGCCGACCCCGGACCCGGAGCCGACCCCGGACCCGGAGCCGACCCCGGACCCGGAGCCGACCCCCGACCCGGAGCCGACCCCCGACCCGGAGCCGACCCCCGACCCGGAGCCGGGCGGCGCCGGCGCGGTGGCGACCTGGTCGTTCGACGAGCCCTCCGGCTCCGTGGTCGTCGATGGCACGGGCGCGGGCCGCGACGGCACGCTCTCCGCAGGCGTGACCCGCGTCGCCGGCATCAGCGGCGGCGGTCTGCAGTTCAACGGCACGACCGGGGTCGTGACCGTCCCCGACGCCTCGTCGCTGGACCTCTCCGGGCCCTTCACCGTGGCCGTCTGGGTCCGAGCAGAGACCCTGGCGACGCAGCACATCATCAAGAAGGCGCAGGCACACGTCGTCGACGGCTTCGAGCTCGCGATCGCCAGCAACGGTCGCCCCTTCCTG
Source organism: Aeromicrobium choanae (assembly GCA_029265505.1). Lineage (GTDB taxonomy): Bacteria > Actinomycetota > Actinomycetes > Propionibacteriales > Nocardioidaceae > Aeromicrobium > Aeromicrobium choanae_A. The sequence goes on along the minus strand of JAJUII010000066.1, from coordinate 11,282 downwards.
CGACTGAACCGAGCCGCCTCGGGTGACACGTTCCGGGTGAACGGCACGTCGGCGGTACCGACCAACGGGACGTGGGTGCATCTCGCGGGTAGCTACGACGGCGCGACTCTTCGTCTCTACGTCGACGGCGTCCTCGTCGGGTCGGTGGCTGGTCCTTCGGCTGTCGGGACGAACAACCTCCCGCTCGCGATCGGCGCAGAACCAGGCGGAGACAAGCCCTTCAAGGGCACGCTCGACGAGGTCAGGCTGTACGACCGTGCCCTGACGGCGTCGGAGATCGCATCCCTGGCGACAGCGGCGGGATGAGCGTGCGCGATGGACACCTTGCCGCGCGCGGGTAGAGGGCAGGCCCTCTTCGGATGGGGTGGTTCCCTGCTCCTTGCAGCGGCCCTGGTCACGCCTTTCGGGTTGCTCGAGCTCACCGACCACGAACCGTATCCCGCAGTGATCTTCCCGGGCGGCGGCCAGTTCGCGACGAGCCTCCAGGGGGAGCGGGCGGTGTTCCTCAGCTCGGCAGTCACCGGCCGGTGACGACGTCGTCGTCGACCGGACGGAGCTGCTCGACCCGATCCCGGCCTCGCACCTGGGTGGCATCATCGGCACGGAGTTCGGCCAGGACACGACGCCGACCCAGACCATCCGCGTCCGGAAGACGGGTCTCGCTCTCGAGCTGCCCCGTCACGTCCCGAGTGCGGCTGACCGGCAGGCAGCCCTGAGGTGGGTCGCCGCACAGCTCGAGGCGCTCGGCCTCCGACCCGACGTGCTGATCATGAGGACGGAGCGGGTGACCGTCGATCATGCCACCGGTGCCGTGCTCGAGCGAGAGGTGGTCGAGGAGGTCGATCTGCTTGGTTGATCGAGCCCTCTCGTGGGTCTGGTGGCGCATCGAGACCTCGACCACCGTCCCTGCACGGTCGCTGGGGATCTTCCGGTGGGTCTTCGGTGCCTACCTGCTCGTGTTCGACGCGCGCTGGTTCGCCTGGCTCGACCGGACGCCCGACGCCTTCTTCGACCCGCCGGTCTTCAGTCTCGCCTACCTCGTCGGACGGTTTCCGCCACCGCCGTTCTTCACGGTCGTCGACATCGTCGGCCTGCTCGCTCTCTGTGCGATGACTGTCGGCTACCGGACCCGCGCCATGACCGTGACGGCGCTGCTCACCTACCTCGTCAGCTCGACCTTCAACTACTCGCACGGGAAGGTCTCGCACCAGATCGCCATCGTGCTGATCCTCGGCTGCATGGCGGTCGCCGACTGGGGCAAGGCGTCGCCCCGTCGGGTCGCGCAGGGGATGTCACTGCTGGCCGTGTCCATCTGCTTCGGGTTCCTCGCCGCGGGGCTCGAGAAGGCGCGGTTCTGGCTCACGACCGACCTCGGCGTCAGCGGGATCCTGAGCTGGTACTACCCCAGGATGGATCTGGACGCTCCGAGACTCCTCGCTCCGTTCGTCCCAGGTACTCCGCTGTGGCTCCTCAAGATCGCGGACTTCAGCGCGGTCCTCATGGAGCTCTCGGGTTTCGCGGCGTTGCTCTCGGGTCGCATCGCGTGGCGTACATGGCTCCTGGTGCTGCCGACGTTCCACCTCGCGAACACGCTGATCCTCAACATCACGTTTCCCACGCAGGTGGTCGGTTACCTGGTGTTCATCGATCTGGCGGCGGTCTTCGTCCTCAAGGGCGAGAGGCTTCGGCGGGCGCGCACCCTCGGGGCCGTGCTGCTCATCGCTGTCACGTCGTGGCACGTCGTGACACGTGTCGCGGGTGGTGGCTCGTTCCACGTCCTCGGCGGCAGCGCTGCTCAGCTCGTGACGGCGGACATCGTGGTCAGCATCTGTGCGTGTCTCACGGTGATCGCGCTCGTTGCGCGTGACCTCCTCGCGGAGGTTGCAGCGGCCCGAGCACGGCGCACGACAGCCGGCAGGGCCCGACCGAGTCCCGTCGCGTCGTGATCGCCCATGCCGCCGGAGGTGGAGGCGGGCGTGCGGGTATCGTTCGGACGTGGCACCACCACCGGCAGGGAACGCTGACAGCGACCCGGATCCAGGGGCGCAGCACATCCGACGCCTGACCGATCGTGACGTCACGTGGTTGACGCTTCCGGGTGAGCGGCACAAGCAGGTTCGACGCGCGACCAGCGCATCGGATCTGGTGAACTCGATGCTCGACTCGCTGGATCCGTGGCCGCCCGAGCTGCTCGCGCGTCTGCTGCACCCGGGCGGAGCAGTAGCAGCTGCGCTGGCGATGGCGCCCCCCGGTGCGCGTGCGCTGGACCTCGGTACCGGGTGGCCCTCCTTGGCGGCCGCGCTGGTCTCGTGCGGTCTCGACGTGACGATCGCCGACCCGGTCCTTCTCCGACTGCGGTTCGAGCGGCTCATGAGCGCCGCGCCGGTGACGGATGCGGTTCATCTCGCGCTCACATCCCAGCTGCCCTGGCCGGACGACTCCTTCGACCGCGTGTTCGTGGACACGGCAGAGGTGCAACGAGCGCAGGGCGATCTGAGGTTCGTGATCGGTGAGGTGGCGCGCGTCCTTGCGCCCGAGGGCGTCGCCGTCGTCGCGCAGGATGCCGGCGGACCTTCCTCGCGCGGTCGACTGCTTCGCCTGCTCCGCGAGGTTGGTCTGCCACATGCGACGGTCCTCGTGGCTCGGCCGGGTCGTGCCGACTGGAGCCGAGTTCTCGACGAGAGCCGCTGGGGCCAGCACCTCACCTCCGAAGCATCACAGGCGTCAGCACCGTCCGTCCGCGGCAAGAGGTTGCTGAAGGCAGCGATAGCTGCGGCAGGAGGCGTGCGCTGGCTCCCGGCCGACCGCTTCGTCGTGGCCCACGGCCCGGAAGCAGCTCCGTGCGACCCACTCGCAGAGATCCTCGCGGAGCCAGCCGGCTCGCGCGAGCTCATCAGGTTGTCGGATGCGCGGGTCGCCGTCCTCGGCCAGGAGTCCTTCGTCAAGCTCCCCTTGTCGAGGCACCAGCAGGACGCCCTGATCCAGGAGGCGCAGAACACGAGACGTGCTCGGTCCACGGGGTTCGCTCCGCACGTCATCCGGTCCGTGCACGTCCATGATTGGCACGGTCTTCCGTACGTGCGATACCCGCTGATCCGCGAGCGCCACGCCAGACCGGGCGAGGCGGAGCAGACGATTGCCCAGATCCTTCGCGGTCTCGCACCTGGTCGAGATGCACCGCTCGGTGCCACCGCCTTCTGGGAGCGGCTCACCGGAGCGCGCGGGGCACGTGACGCGGACGAGGCAGGGGCCCGCGCCCTGCGCGCGCGAGTCCTCGACACGATGGCGGAAGTCTCGGTACCGGCCGGCCCGACCCACGGCGACCTGCACGCCGACAACCTGCTCCTCGTGGACGGTGGCGCGGCGATCCTTGTCGACTGGAACAGGTTCGAGCCGTTCAACCCGCTCGTGCTGGACGCCGGCTACGCGGCGATCGAGCACGACCGCCGATCGCACGGTGGGAGCCTTGCGCAGGCGCTCGTACGCTTTCGTGACCGCGAACTGACCGGACCACTGGCCGAGCTCGCGTCGTCCACGATGGGTGATCTCGACAGCGCACAGGCGGCCACCCTGATCCTTCTCGATCGAGTCGTGTCCTACAGCCAGCCGCGCCGCCGCTACAAGCCGTGGACGATGCCCGCCATGGCCCGAGCGGTCGCAGCCCTGGCGGACTGAGCCGTGATCGCGCTAGGAGTCCGATCCAACCGCCGGTGAGGCCGCCGGCCGCCAGGCCCGTCGACGGGTGCGAACGACGATCTCCAGCAGTCCGGCGTACGAGCGAGCCGCGGCGAGCCGGAGCTTCGCCGCGGGAGATGTCGGCCACTCCGCCCGCCAGACCGACCACCAGACCGTGAAGGTCTGACGCAGGTCGTGCCAGCTGTTGGCGGCGAACACCGCAGTGGCAGGATCCGAGTAGAGGTCGGCGTGACCGTTGGCGATGCGGATCGTCTTCTTGGTCAGCTCGCGCCAGGTCGGTCTCGAGGGGTGGTCGATCACGGCGTCGTCGACGTACTGCAGCCGCAGACCTCGAGCATGCAGGCGTTGCCCCCACTCCAGATCGCCCCCGGACTGCAGCGTCGCGTTGAACGGACCGACCTCCTCGAACACGCGTCGAGGGACCACCAGGTTGGCCGTTGCCGCGAAATGGGCCGTGCGCACGAAGAGCTCCTGGTCGAACCCCTCGATCGCCTCGTACAGCTCCGGTCCGGTGGTCGGGCCGGCTGCCGATCTGAACGTGAGATTCACGCGCCCGCCGACCGCGTCGGGCGCTCCAGTCGGATCGGCGAGCACGGCCACTGCTCGCGACACCCACGTCGCGTGCGGGACGCAATCGGCGTCGGTGAAGGCCAGGATCGCGCCCCGAGCCACCCGGACGGCGGCGTTCCGCGCCGCGTACGATCCCTTCTGCATCTCGCGCACCACGGTGAACCGTGCATCCCCAGGAGGCAGCGCGGCCCCGACGTCCTCGGTGGAGGCGTTGTCCGCGACGACGACGTCCAGCGGCCCGGTGTAGTCCTGTGCCGCCAGAGCCGCCAGACACGTGCGCAACCGGTCCACGTCGTTGTAGACCGGCACGATCACGCTGACGCTCGGTGTGGGGCTGTCGGTCATCTGCTCTTCTCTCTGCTCATCCGGGCCGCCGCGTCTGCGCAGCGCTCACGACGGCTCGTTGGAGCGACCAGTCCGTCAGGCGCTCTCGAGCCAGCCACCGCGCGTGGCGTGCGAGTGGTCGCGCACGAGACAGCAGACGCCGCGGCGGCGAACCCGCACGCGTCGTCAGGCCGCCCAGTGCCCACGCGGCTCGGTGCATCTGCTGCTGCCACGGACTGCCCTCCACCAGCAGATCGAGCGGCATCCCGGTCGCTGACAGCCACCGTGAGGCGTACGACATGTCACCGACGGGTCGGTCACCGTCGAAGTCCGCCTTGGGCTCGCCGAAGTTCGCGCTCTCGACGAAGGACCCGGGTCCGTCCGGGTAGGCGTGGAGGAACTCGAGGTCGACGAGCTTCAGCCCCTCTCGCGCGTCGAGCACGAAGTTGTCGGGTTTGGCGTCGACGACGTCGTAGCAGGCCTCGTGCAGCTCACGCAGGACTGCGACCATCTCCCGCACGACGGGCAGCGGCAGCGGCCTGCGGTCGCGGGGTAGACGGTCGTCGTACAGAGGGCTCTCGACCCATGTCGCTCCGCTGTCGAGCAGCGGCGGGATCGCACCGATCCGTCGGGACAGGTCGCGGCGCGCGAACACCTCGCGCTCGAGGAACCGGTCGAAGGCAGGAACGAAGGTCTTCCGGACGACTGGTCCCTGGCGGCCGTCGACGACGTCCACCCGTGCGCGCCTGCCCACGGAGAGGTTGCGGATCAGGCCGGGCGGGGGAGCGAGCGCCGCGGCACGCGCGTGCGCCTCGTTGCGCAGCTCGGGCACGCGCTCGGGGAGCACCACCCGCAGGTACTGCCACGCCTCATGGGTGCTGTCGGCGGAGTGGACGGGGTTGAACCGCTCGTCGGGCGGCACCAGCGACTCGATCCGGCGCCGGAGCGCGTCCTTGAGCTCCCACGTCTCGGCGTTCGTGAGGTGAGGGTAACGATGCTGGAGCCACTCGTACGGGGGTATCGGGGCGTGGTGCACGGCGACCGCGAGGACCGCGGGTTCGCCTCCGCTGACGGGGAACGGGCCCTGTCCCCAGTTGCCCCCTCGTAGCTGACGCGCGGCCCGGCTCGCGGCGTCCCCCGTGAGAGGCTCGACCAGCAGAGCGTCGAACCCGAAGTGGTCGAGCAGCCTGGAGAAGTCGTCGACACCGAGGATGTCGAGCGCCCTCTCCCGGAGCAGGAAGACGGCGAGCTCGGCTCGCTCGGGCAACGTCTCGTCCGGATCGTCCTGGATGAGAGCACGCACCCAGTCGTTGTGCGTGGCGAGACGGCGCAACGTGTCCTCGGGAGGGCGCCAGCCGACGGAGGCGAGATAGGTGTCCAGACCCTCCAGCGTCGAGACGAGATCGACGCCGTTGGCGGCTGCGAGCCGCTCCAGATGCGCGGCATAGTCGTGGTCCGCTGCCCCTGCCGGAGGGTGCTGCCCGGCGCTCGGCAGACCGGATGCGGCCCCCTTGTGGTACACGGCGTGATAGGCGAGCGACCGCAGGTGCTCCACCGACGCCGGGACGCTGAAGCCGCTCTCGTGCACGATCGCTGTGGCGAGGATCTGCTCAGCGAGGTGAGGCGGGTAGTACGCGGCGTCGTTGAAGTCGGAGTACGGCAGACCGGACGCGCTGTAGAGGTCGATCGGTTCGGTGCCTGGTTCCGACTCGACCAGCGCGCGGGTGCGCTCCAGGTCCTCGTCGGCCACGAGGATGTCGAGGTCCTCGCCCTCGTCGACGTGCGGGAGCGTCTCGAACCACCGCAGAACGACGTAACGGATACCGGCGTCGGCCAACCGCTCGGCAAGGCCGGTGGCGCCCCAGGCTGGGGAGTAGTAGATCCGCGGTGCGCGCGGGCGCGGGTTGGTGATCTCGAGCACCTCGAACGAGGTGCCAGCCACAGACATGCGCCCCACCGGACGCGAGCGGCCCGCCAGCCGCCCCGTGAGCCGCACCAGCATCGTCTCGACGCTGCTGCCCGCCGATCCACCCCGCTCGACGGCGACGTAACGAGCCCCGATGTCACCGTGCAGACCCCAGACGGCACGCAGGGCGCTCGAACGCACGACGAGCAGGTCGGTGCTGCACCGTGTGGGGTCGAACGCTGCCGGCAACGGCTGCACTCGCTCGGCAGCCGGCCCGGACGCGCGCACCGAGGACAACCGGGACGGGTCCACCAACGACAGGTGGTGCGCGTAGCCGCGCAGCTCCAGAGCCGATGGCAACGACTGGTCCTGCGCACCCAGCTCGAGCACTCGGCCTGAGACGGGGAGAAGCTGCTCAAGCTGCACCTGCCGATGGTAGCGAGACAGTGCGCGTTCGAGCCGTCCGAACCACGTTGCTACGATCCCGGACATCGACGCTCGCATGGGAGGCGCTGCCTGTGAGGATGACGGTGCCGGCCCTGTCCGTCGTGATCCCGGCGTTCGACGCCGAGGCGACCCTGGGTGAGCAGCTCGACGCCTTCGCCCGCCAGCGAACAACGGTCCCCTTCGAGGTCCTCGTCTGCGACAACGGCTCGCGCGACGGCACGCGAGCGCTGGTCCGTGCTCGAGAGGTGGGGGCCCCGTGGTTGCGGCTGCTGGATGCCTCGGCGCGGCGCGGTCCCGCGGCCGCGCGCAACGTCGGCGCGCGGCACGCGCAGGCGCCGCTGCTGGCGTTCGCCGATGCGGACGACGTCGTAGCGGACGACTGGGTGGAGACCATGCACGCGGCGCTCGAGGTCGACGAGCTCGTCACCGGTTCCTTGGAGGGCGAGCTGCTCAACGCTGCCCACCGCGCGTCGGTGAGCTGGACCAGCGAGGCGGTGTACGCGATGCCGTTCATGCCGCGGCTGCGGGGTGCCAGCACCAACAACCTCGGAGTCCGGCGTGCGGTGTTCGAGAAGGTCGGAGGCTTCCACGAGGACCTGCGGACCAGCGAGGACACCGACCTCTGCTGGCGGATCCAGCTCGCCGGTCACCGCCTCGTGGAGCACCCCGAGATCGTGCTGCACGTGCGCAAGCGAGATGGTGTGCGAGCCGCGTTCTGGCAGGGGTACCACTACGGGGTCGGGGACGAGCTGTTGCGCGCTCGGTATCTGCTCGTCGCTGCAGCGCTCCGCGAGCAGGACGAGAGCCCTCGTGGAGACGCCGCGGCTCCGCCGTCGAGCGCGTCGGACCGGTTGCGGCAGCTGGCCGAGCGGGTGGGCCGGTTCCGAGGTCGGGTCAGGTGGGCCGACCATGCGTTCCGCGCAGGTCATCGGTGGGGGTCGATGCGAGGTCGACGCGCGGCGCGTGAGGTCGTGCCGTTACCTGTGCCGGTCGTGCTCCCTCGACCTGACGGCGCCTGATCACGACCGCCTGCCCTTGGGTCGGCCGTCACGCCGGCCGGGGCGGCGAAGCTCCGCGGCCGTGGGCTGAACGATGCCGTCGAGATCTGCGGTGCGCCACCCCAGGCGCCACCCGATCCGCCAGGCGAGGTTCGCGATCGTCTCGGGTCTGAGCAATCGTGCGAGCCGCCGTCGCGTCTGCCCCGGATCGGTCGTCGTCGCCGGGGCCGCGGACGGCGGCTCGTCGACCGCGGCCAGCTCGGCCGCGACCCGCGCGTACTTGTGGGCAAGCCGGTGCGCGCCGGCGCCTGCCGTGACGGCGTGACGGAAGACCTGTCGGAGACCGCTGCGTCGCCGGACGTGCAGCACCATACGAGGCTCGTAGTGGAGGCGGTGCCCCAGCAGCTGGGCCCGCAGGCACAGGTCGTCGTCCTCGGCGGTGCGGAGCGTCTCGTCGAACCCACCCACCGCGTCGAAGATCTCGCGACGCATGGCCATGTTGCCCGCACCCGCCGTCACCAGACCCGGCATCCACTGCAGCTGTGTCAGGCCGTCGAGCTGAGGAGACCAGGACACGGTGACGCGGCTACGGGGGTGGAGCCGCTCGATGTCGAACCGGCCGGCGACGAACGCGTGCTCGGTGAGCGCCCGCTCGACGGCATCGGCCCATCCGTCGCCGACGACGTCGTCGGCGTCCACGAAGGCGATCACGTCACCCCGAGCGGCCTCGACACCGATGTTGCGCGCTGCTGCGGGGCCGCGCCGCGCCCCTGCATCGACCAGGCGGACCTGCCGATGCTGCGCCGCCCACTCCTGAACAAGCCTCCGGGTGCCGTCGCGTGAGCCGTTGTCGCACACGAGGATCTCCCAGGGCCGGCCGGCGGCCTGAGCAACGAGGGGTGCGAGCTGGTCCGGAAGGGTCGAGGCCGCATCGTGAGCGGCGATCACGACGCTCAGCCAGGGAGCGTTGACCGTGGTCATGACCGGCCGCGCTCGCGCGCGTACGTCCGTACGCGTGGGTAGGCGTGAAGCATGGCGCCCATGGTCATCGACCGGTAGCCCTCGTCGGCGAGCCGGCCGAGGAGCCGATCCAGCACGCGCGCCTTGTCGAAGGCAGGCAGCTGCTCGCCCGGACCCAAGCGCTCGGGATCCGCACGGTCGTCGTGCAGCAGGAGCACAGCTCCCGGGTGCACCGAGCGCCATGCTGCCTCGACGACATCCTCCTCCGGCGCGTCCACCCAGTCCTTGGCGTCACCCGACCAGATCGCCAGCTCCAACCCGTCACGCGCCAGGATGCGCGACTGCGCAGGTGTGTGCCGACCGTACGGTGGCCGGTACAGCGCAACCGGTCGACCTGCCACGGCCTCGACGGCCGCCCGAGAGTCCCTGACCCGCCGGAGCGCGACACTCGTCGCCTGCTCCAGCAAAGAGGTGTGGTCGGGCCCGTGCAGGCCGATCTCGTGCCCCTCGTCGACGATCCGACGCACGATGTCGGGGTGGCGGCGAGCCGGCCCCTCGAGCACGAAGAACGTGGCGCCGGCACCGTGCTGCGCCAGAACGTCGAGCAGAGCCGGTGTGTGCTCGGGATGAGGTCCGTCGTCGTAGGTCAGCGCGAGCACCCGATCGCCGGTCCGCACGGCGAACGTCCCGAACGAGTCCCAGACCACGGGCGGCAGAACGGCTCGCGGGACTCCGCGGAGGCGCCAGGGCTCGAGTGGTGGCGCCTCGAGGGCGCGGCGACGCACGATCAGCCCAGTCCTCACGGAGCGTTCCCGTTCGTCGCCCGGCCCGTGGTCGCGTCGGGTCGCTCCCGCATGGCCGCACCACTCGCTCGCGTCTGCTCGGCCATCGACTACCTCGACCCTCCCTGGCGATCGGACCGCGTCGCACGGATGGCCGCAGGCACCCCTGCGAGCAGACCTGCCAGCTCGGCGAGCGAGCGCGTCAGCACGACCGGCGCGAGCAGTCGCTTCGACACGCGGCGAGGCCTGCCGTCGGAGTGGCGCGGACCGAGACGTCGGACGAACACGCGCAGGTACTCGCTCTGGTCGCGCAGGGTCGTCAGGGCGTAGCGACGGACCAGGGGATCGCGCCACCCGAACACTCGCACCAGGAGCATCAGGTGGTTGCGGCGCGCGTAGTAGAGGTATCGCCGGTCGAACCGCTTACCACCGGAGGTGTAGGGCGCGGCGACGTGGCGGACGATCGCGCGCGGCTGGAAGACGAGGCGCCCGCCCGCCTTCCCGAGCCGCAGCGAGATGTCGGACTCCTCGCACAGGCAGGTGCCGGGGTAGTTGCCGCGGATGCCGCCGATCGCGTCGAGTGCGCTGCGGCGGAACGACATGTTCGCCCCGAGGAGGTGGTCGACCTCGATGACGCGGCCGGGATCGGCGGCGAAGTTGCCGGTCAGGCGGCCGTCGGGCAGCAGCCGCCCGATCTCCCCGAGACCGGAGGTCTCTTCTCCCTCGATACCGTTGAGCGCTCGTCCGCCGACCGCCACCACCGAGGGGTCCTCGTACGGCGCCAGCAGCTGGTCGAGCCAGTCCGGGTCGACGAAGGCGTCGTCGTCGATGAACGCGATGACGTCGCCGTCGGTCGCCGCGTAACCGAGCTGCCGCGACTCCGGCATCGTGCCAGGACCGAGCTCGTTGCGCACGAGCCGGACGTCGGGGAACTCCTCGGCGACAAGGGTGATCGTGCGGTCGTCGGGGGAGGCGTCGACGACGACGATCTCTCGCGGGGACGTGGACAGGCGGCCGAGGTGCTCCAGGCAGGTCCGCACGTAGTCGGGCCGGGCGTAGGTGATGATGACGACCGAGGCGGTGAGGCTCATGGGGCTCCGTTCACTTCGGCACCGTGACCATCCGGTACCAGTCCCGGCGCCGCAGCGGGTTGGTGAGCACCGTGCGCCACGGATGGCGCTGTCGACGTGCCCAGCGTTGGTACACGATCGGACGAGAGTAGTCCGCGGCGTGGCCCGACCAGCCGAACTTGCGCCGGATGGTGTCGTGGTCGCGCACCCACGAGTAGTGCAGCACCGCCTCGCGCGGCCGGACGACCTCGTGCACGATCGTCTCGTGGTGGTGGGCCGGGTCGGTGTTCCACGGTCGGAGGTCGACGCGGTAGGTCGGGACATCGGTCTGCCGGGCGTGCACGAGCTGCGTGCCCGCCCTGACCGCGAGCGGGCCGGGGTAGGACGCTGCAGGCCGCCAGAACCGCGTGCTCGCCTCCAGGTATCGCCCGCCCGCGACGCGCGTGTACAACCAGCGGGAGGGGTAGGCGAGCGCCGCGGCGCCCGCCGCGTCGGCATGCCGTAGCGACTGGAAGAACCGGCCGGCGTC
>JAJUII010000140.1 GCA_029265505.1 Aeromicrobium choanae | reverse complement strand
CGGCGGGGCGCTCGAGCGTGGCGAGGTCGGCGACGTAGCGCCACTGTGCGCCGTCATCGAGAGCCTGCCACCCCGGGACCGCCTGCGGCTGCGCCGGCGCCAGGTGCAGGATGACCTCGTCGGGACCGACGACGGCGGCGTAGACGGACGGGAGGTCGACGCCGGCGTCGCGGCAGGCGACGGTGAGCCGACACAGGACGGCCTCCAGCCCGCGGGCCCGGTCCGGATCGGCGGCCAACCGCAGGTCGGCCTCGATCGCACGCGCCGACTCCTCGGGCTCGGTCCCCGGGCGCCGACGGCGCGCGACGGCGAGCGCGCCGAGCAGACCGGTCGCCAGCAGCCCGGCGCCCATCCACCACGCCCGACTCTCGGAGGCCTCGATCGCCGAACCGGTCGCCGTCGCCGCATCGTCCCCGACGGAGCCGCCCGCCTGCGACGAGCCGCCACCGGCCGGAGGCGCAGTGGCCGGCTGCTCGTTCAGCGGCACACGCTCCACCCCCACCGCGTCGGGCGGCATGATCAGCTGCCAGCCCGGATGGATGAGGCGGGCCAGTTCGAGCTTGCGCCCGTCGAGCTGCACCCGGTCCTTGTTCAGTTCGTAGATCTCCTTGTAGCGGAAGCCGTCGCCCAGATGGCGCTCGGCGATGTCCCACAGATTGTCGTGGTACCCGTCGTGCGGCGCCTTGACGGTGTAGACGAGCTCGCCCTCGAGCCGGTCTTGGACCTGCTCAGCCCGTGACCGGGTCTGCTCGGCCGCCTCCTCGACGGCGGCGTCGGCCACGCCGGTGACGACGGTGGAGACCGAGCCGGACTGCCCGGCGACGTCCGCCACGGCCGCCGAGGCCGCACCGCTGGTCCCCGCCACCAGTCCGGTCACCAGCAGGCCACCGATCAGCGTGCGGGCCAGGTGCTGCAGGGGTCCGGCGAAGGGCACGGTGCGCGCCATGCCGCCTCGGCGCGCCGCGACGACCTCGAGCACGACGCAGACCACGAAGATCGCCCACAGGATCCACACGATCGCGACCAGGACCGTGACGAGGTCCTCCGGTCCCAGGTGGCGTGCCAGATCACGGACGGCGGGCAGCTCGGTCGGGATCGGCGGCGCTCCGCCCAGCAGGACGAGGGCGATCGGCAGCCCGACCAGGAGCCCGAGGAGCGCGACCGCGGAGCCGATCCGCGCCGCGACCGGGGACGGCTCGTCGACCGGCGCCGGCGCGAGGGATTCGAACCGGGACGCGTCCGGGATCGAGGTGTGTTCGGTCATGGAGAGTCTCTCCTCGTCGGATCAGGAGGTGGCCGCGGTCGCGGTCGCCCGCGCCGAGACCGGATAGTCGGCGATCCCGATCAGCTTCAGGATCGTGGTCTCGCTGTGGTCCCTCACCTGCACCGCGACGGTGTCGGCGGTGACGGTGACGGTGAACTGCCCGGGGCCGTAGCCGCGGGCCTGCAGGAAGTCCAGGGCGTGGGTCCTGGCCAGCGCCGGGTCGATGACGACGCCACCGCCGGCGCGCAGCGTGAGCACGTCGACGGCGTTCGCCCCAGCGCGAGCCGCCTGCTCGGCGTCGTCGGCGACGCGCATCCGCGTGTTGATGCCCATGCCGGCGTCGATCACCAGGCCGGCGCACAGGAACAGCACCATCGACATCGCCAGCACGAAGATCGTCGCCCCGCCCCGTTCACGGTGAACGCTCATCCGAACCTCCGGTACTGGTCGATGGGTGCGCTGCTGGTCGCCGTGAAGTCCCGCCCGCCGGAGAGTCCGATCAGACCCAGGCCCCGGTTGGAGACGGTGCACCGGACGGTGACGCTCACGACCCCGCCGGCGCGGAAGTCCCCGCCGACCCCCGCCACGGCGCAACTGGAGTAGCTGTCGTCGACGTGCCCGGCGTTGGCGGCCGCCAGGGCGGCACTGCGAGCGGCCGAGGCGCTGCGCTCGAAGGACGCGGCACGGGCGGCGTCACGCGCGGCCGCCTCGACGTCGGCCTTGACCGACACGTACCGCCCACCGGCCAGCACGAGCAGCAGGAACAGCACGAGGACCGGCACCATGAGGACGACCTCGACCGACATCGATCCGCGCTCGGGGCGGCGCCGAGCACTCATGGCGCACCGTCCAGCTGGTACTCCTCGATCCGGCCCTGCACGACCTCCTCCACCCGTGGCGAGTCGACGAACGGCAGCAGTCGGCTCGCACGCCCCGAGACGGTCGCGCGCATCGAGTCGCCGACCCGCACGACGGTGATCTGGGGATCGTGCAGCATCCCTCGCCCCAGCGTCTGGGCCGAGGAGACGCCCTTGAGGCGACCCTGATCGGCGTCCCCGGTGACGCGGGCGACGCGGGCCGCCTCGCGGGCGGCGGCACTGGCCGACTGCTTCGCCAGGTAGGTCAGCGCGAACTGGATCGTGATGATCATCGTGATCATGAGCAGGGGTGTGTAGAGGACCAGCTCGATCGCGCTGGCCCCCCGTTCACGCCGTGCCCGAGACCACATGACTCTCAGGCGCCCTGGATCTCTCCGCCGATCTCGTTGGCCTTGCTGCCGATCGCGCCGGTGAGGATGCCGGCGACGAGGACGCAGATGCCGACGAGGATCGCCGCGATGACGACCCACTCGACGGCCGAGGCGCCACGCTCGAGGCGCTGGGCGCGGGCCACGCGAGCCTGGATCAGGGTGACCAGGAGTCCGAGTGCGGGGTGGAACATGAGACTTCTCCTTCTCGATGACGTCAGAAACCGGCGATGCCCGACAGCGCCGGGTAGATCAGAAAGACCAGGAAGCCCGTCGCCAGCAGCAGCTGGGCGATGAGCATCGACTGCGAGCGCTCCTGGGCCCGCGCCTCGGAGTCGGCCAGCTCGCGCTGGCGCATCGAGGCGGCACGTGCGGTGAGCGAGTCGCGCACCTTCGCCCCGTCCTCGGCGACGAGCGCGAGGGCCGCGGCCAGGTCGCGCAGCTCCTCGACCTGCATCTCCTCGCCGAGACGTCCGAGCGCCGACCACGGGGTGATGCCCTGCAGTCGCGCGTTCTCGATCGTCTCGCGCAGACGGACCATGCCCCAGCCTTGGCTGACTCCCGCCGCCGAGGCCAACGCCTCGGGGACACCGCGCCCGCCGGACAGGTTCATGGCGACCAGGTCCAGGAACGCACTGACCACGTGGCGGAAGTCGCGTCGACGCTCCTTGGCCTCCGACGCCAACTGGAGCTGCGCCAGAGCCGCCCCGCCGAGCGCCCCGACGATCGCCAGCCACAACGGCACGACCGGCGTCAGGAACCCGAGCAGGATCGCCGGGGCGAGCGCGATCGCGGGGGCGAAGGCGCCGGCGATCGCGGCCAACAGCGTCGAGCCCAGGTGGTCCTCGGGCGACTTGCCCACGACCGCGAGGTTCGACCGGATGGAGGCCGGAAGCACGACGCCGCGGGCGGACAGCAGGCTCGCCACCCGGGTGCCCAGACGATGGGACCGCGACTCGTCCGGCACCTCGCTGTGCGGAGCGAAGCGATCGGCGGTCTGGCGTCGCAGGGCGTCCAGGCGCGCGAGCTCCGAGGCGGCCGTCGCCCCGAACGCCGCGGAGCGACCGACCAGCAGCCAGGCTCCGGCGCCGGCCATCGCGCCGGCGAGCAGGATCCACGTCATCATCGCGACCCCTCCCCGGCCAACAGGAAGCGCTCGGCGGTCTCGTACTCCGACAGCCGCCGCATCCAGATGAAGCCACCGGCGAACAGGCCGATGACCACCAGGAGCACCAGCTGACCGATCGGGCTGCCGTAGGGCTCGACGTAGGAGCGGTTGAACACCGCCAGGACGAGCACGAAGATCACCGTGACGCCCATGACGATCTGCACGCTGCGGCGCGTGCTCGAGCGGCTGGCCGAGATGCGCCGCCGCATCTCGAGGTCCTCGCGCGCCGAGCCCGCCAGGGACGACAGCACGTCCCGCAGACCCGGTCCGCGCAGCCGCGAGTTCAGGATCAGCGCCGCCACGACCAGGTCCGCGCTCGGGTCGTCGAGGTCGTCGGCGAAGCCCTGCAGCGCGGTGGGCAGCGGGGTGCGGACGCGCAGGCGGTCGGCGAGCCGCTCCAGCGCCGGGCGGATGGCCGGGGCGGCCGCGTACGTCGTGGCCGGGATGGCCTGCTCCAGACCGACGGCGCCGGCGACCGTGTCGCGCAGTGACTCGGTCCAGGCCGCCAATGCCTCCAGTCGGGCGATCTGCCTCTTCTCGCTGGCGACGCCGCCGAACAGCCGCGGCGCGAACCACACGAGCAGCCCGACCGCGACCGCGAGCACCGGCCACGAGGTCAGCAGCAGGATCGCCAGGCCTGCGCCGACGCCGAACAGCGCACGCCGCGCGTTGCCCTGGAGGCGGTCACGCCACGACACCGTCGCACGCAGCGGCGCCGGCTCATGGTCGCTCAGCCCGATCACGACGCACAGCACCCCGGCGCCGACGACGGCGCCGAGGACCATGAGCGCGAGCACGGTGTCGGACATCAGTACACCTGCGCTCCGTAGGCGGTCGGCCGGTAGCCGTGCTCCTGGAGGTCCTCCAGGCAGCTGACCGCCGCGGCGGGCACCGCCACGCCGTCGGGCCCCTCGGCGAACACCTCACTGGAGAGCACACGACCGTCGACGCCGTTGACCTCGCGGACCGAGGTGACGAGGCGCCGCAGGCCGCCGCCCTTGTGGTACTCGTTCCGGCGCTCGACGAACACGACGAAGTCGATGGCGCCGGCGATGAGCATCATGGTGGCGTCGGCCGGCAGCCGCTCGGCGGACTGGATGGCGTAGGTGCAGATCCGGTTGAACACCTCGAGCGAGGAGTTCGCGTGGATCGTCGACAGCGAGCCGTCGTTGCCCTGGCTCATCGCGTTGAGCATCGTGACGATCTCGTCGCCGAGCACCTCGCCGACGATGACGCGACTGGGGTTCATGCGCAGCGAGCGGCGCACCAGCTCGGCCATGCCGATCGCGCCCTGCCCCTCGGAGTTCGGCAGCCGCTCCTCGAACGCCACGACGTTCGGGTGCAGGTCGGGAAACTCCCCCAGTCCCAGCTCGAGCGCCCGCTCGACGGTGATGAGTCGCTCCTGCGGACCGATCTCGTTGGCCAGCGCCCGCAGCAGAGTCGTCTTCCCGGCGTTGGTCGCTCCGGCGATCATGATGTTCTTGCGCGCGGCGACCGCGGCGGACAGGAACGAGGCGAGCTCGGGCGTCATGGTGCCGTTGTCGACGAGGGTGTCGAGCGAGACTCGGCTGAGCCGCGCGCGGCGGATCGACAGTGCCGGACGCTGGGTGACCCCCATGACGGCCGACAGGCGGCTGCCGTCGGGCAGCCTGAGATCGAGCTGGGGGTTGGCGGTGTCGAAGGGACGACTGGTCAGACCCGAGTAGGCGCCGAGGATCTGCACCAGCTCGATGAGTTCGTCGTCGCTGTCGGCGACCGGCGGCATGCGGCGCTCCTCGCCGTTGGCGTAGCCGACGAACACGTTGTCGTACCCGTTGATGTCGATGTTCTCGACCTCGGGATCGTCCAGGAGCGGCTGCAGGCGACCGACGCCGTAGAGCGCGGCGTGGATGCCGTCGGCCAGCTCGGCCTCCTCGGCGGCGGACAGCGGCGTCCGACCCGCGGCGATCTCACGTCGGGCGTGCGCCTCCAGGACGCGAGCGATCACGGCGCGGGCGAACTGCCGCTCGTCCTCGCTGGACATGGCCGGCAGACCGGCGGCCGCGTCCTCACGACGCTGGCGGGCCAGCCGGTCGGCGACCTCTTCGCGCAGGGTGCGCAGCAGCTGCTGATCCATCAGACCTCCTGTCGCACGGGCGAGGCGGTGGCCAGGGCCCGCACCTGCGGGACCAGGTCCACCAGGGATCGGGAGAGCATCGAGCGGGCCGCGGCACGAGAGGTGGACGCCGGGCCGCGTCGCACGCCCTTGGGGTCGAGCGCGACGGTGCCGAGCATCGTCACGCGCAGGTCGGAGGCGGCCAGCAGGCGACCGATGTCGTCGACCGCGCGGCGGTCCCGCGGATCGCCGACGACCAGGACGCCGACACGGGTGCCGCCGACCCGACCGAGCGCCCACGGCTCGCGCACATGACTGAGACGGTCGCGCAGGTGGGCGACTGCCGCGATCTCGGAGCGGACGACGAACACGACCGCGTCGGACTCCTCCACCACGGGGCCGGCCGGCGAGCCGGGCATGAACCGGCCGGCGTCGACGAGGACGTCGGCGGAGTGGCCGCGCAGTGCGCGGGCCAGGTGCGGCCAGGCCGGGCCGAGGCTCTGCGCCTGGCGTGGCCCGGAGGCGCCGACGAGGACGTCCACGCCGTCGAAGGTCTGCTGCAGGTGGTCGTCGAGCGCGACGTCGTCGCCGGAGCGGACGGCCACCCCGAGGGAGACCAGGCCGACATGCTCGTCGAGCGCGTTGCCCTCGGCGTCGCGCTCACGGATCGCCAGGTCACCGCCGATCGGGTCCAGGTCGGCGACCGCGACCGGAGCCGGCCAGCGAGCGGCCAGACCCAGGACCGTGGTGCTGACTCCCGGAGAGCCCTTCGCCGAGACGAAGCTGATCAGGCTCATCGGTTCATCAGGTCCATCAGACGGTTCGTGTCGCTCACCGAGACGCCCCGGTCCACGAGGGCGAGGCCGAGTCGGTTGTTGCCGGCCGCGTCCACGATCGCGTCGGCGGTGCGCACCGGGACGAGCAGGGTCGCCGCCGCGGTGTCGCTCTCGCCGCCGCCGAGGACGCCGCCGCCGCCGGACTCCTCCGGCGGG
>JAJUII010000038.1 GCA_029265505.1 Aeromicrobium choanae | reverse complement strand
TGGAGGACGAGCTGCGCCGCAGTCGCGAGCGCGCGTCCCTGCACGCCGAGCTCGCCCGGGCCGAGGCGGCATATGCCGAGACGGCGGCGCGACGCACGGCCGCCTCGGCGGCGGTCGACGATCTGACCGCGCGCCGGATGGCCGAGTACGCCGGCGTCCTGGCGCAAGAGCTGCAGTCGGGCTCGCCGTGTGCAGTGTGCGGCTCGGTCGAGCATCCGCGCCCAGCCGTGCTGACCGACGACGCGGTCGGTCCCGAGCAGATCGAGGCGGCGGAGCAGGCGCTGGCCGAGGCGATGGCCGCTGCGGACGCGGCCCGGACCCGCGTCGTGGAGCTGCGGGCCCGCATCGAGGCGGTCGGCCAGGTGCGCGCGGTCGAGGTGCTCGAGCCGCTCGTCGCCGACGCCCGGGCGACGGTGGAGGAGGCCGAGCAGGCGGCCGGCCGACGTTCGGCCGACGCGGCCGAGGTCGAGCGGCTCGACGGACGACTGAAGGAGCTGCACCTGGAGCGAGCCTCCCGACGGGAGCGGCTCGCGGGCCTGACACGGCAGATCGTCGACCTGGAGCGCAAGATCGAGGCCGCGCGCGAGGGCTCCGGCTCGATCGTCGAGCGCATCGAGGTCGTCCGGGAGCACAGCCGGGTCGGTGCTGCCTTGGTGGCGGCTCGCGGAGAGCTGGCCCGGGCACAGTCGTCGCTGGAGGACGCGACCGGGACGTTCGAGGCGGCGTTGGAGCATCACGGTTTCGAGGACGAGGAGGCCTTCGGGGCCGCGCTGCTCGACGCGGAGTCCGTGCGGGCCCTCGACCGCGCGATCGCCGAGCACGATGCCGAGCTCGCGCGGGTCGAGGCCGTCCTGGCCGACCCGCAGCTGCGCGATCTGCCTGCCGAGCCGGTCGACGTCGACGAGCCGCGGCGGCTGCGCGAGGTCGCGCAGACGGTGTGCCACGAGGCCGTGCGCGCCCACGAGGCCGCGCAGCAGGCTCAGCGGACGACCGTGCGGCTGGTCGAGGAGATCCGCGTCGCGCGGAGTCGCGACGCCGCGCGACGCGCGGAGTTCGAGACGCTCGACCGGCTCGCCAGAACGGTCCACGGGGAGTCGCCCAACACGCGACGCATGCGTCTGGAGAGCTACGTGCTGGGCGTCGAGCTGGACGAGATCATCGAGGCCGCGAACGAGCGCCTGCGCGTCATGTCCTCGGGGCGCTACCGTCTGCACCGCAGCGACGAGACGGCGACCCGGGGGACGAACGCCGGGCTCGAGGTCCGGGTGTTCGACGACTACACCGGACGCTCGCGGAAGCCTGAGTCACTGTCCGGCGGCGAGAAGTTCCTCGGCTCCCTCGCGCTCGCCCTCGGCCTGGCCGAGGTCGTCACGCAGCGTGCCGGCGGCGTCCGGCTGGACACCCTCTTCATCGACGAGGGGTTCGGGTCGCTGGACGGCGAGACGCTCGACCTGGCCATGCACACGATCGAATCGCTGCGCGAGCACGGCCGCACGATCGGGCTCATCAGCCATGTCGAGTCCATGAAGGAGCGGATCGCGGCGAAGGTCATCGTCGAGAAGACGCCCGCGGGGCCGAGCCGGATCGTCCAGGAGACGTCCGTCGTCGGCTGATGGCGCTGGCCAATACTAGGAACTCCTACTAATATTCGTAGGAGTTCCTAGTAACTCTCTGTGAGGTCGCCATGCACGTGCCCACTCATCCGGTCCGCTTCGTCACCGCCTCCGCCCTGTTCGACGGTCACGACGCGAGCATCAACATCATGCGGCGCATCCTGCAGAGTCAGGGCGCCGAGGTGATCCACCTGGGCCACAACCGCTCGGTGGCCGAGGTCGTCGAGGCTGCGGTCGAGGAGGACGTGCAGGGCGTCGCGGTGAGCTCCTATCAGGGCGGCCACGTGGAGTACTTCGAATACCTCGTGCAGTCCTTGGCCGAGCGCGGCTGTGGACACATCAAGGTGTTCGGGGGCGGCGGTGGCGTCATCGTGCCGGAGGAGATCGAGCGCCTGCGCGCGTCCGGCGTGCGGATCTTCAGTCCCCAGGACGGCCAGCGGATGGGCCTGCCCGCGATGGTCAACCAGCTGATCGAGACCTGCGACGTCGACCTCGTCGGACAGGGGCTTCCGTCGCCCGAGGCGGTTCTGGCCGGCGAGCGGCCGGCCGTCGCCCGCGCCGTGACGGCGGCCGAGCTCGGTCGACTGCCCGAGGAGCTCGCCGCGGCGATCAGCGCCGCGGCACAGCGCTCCCAGGCGCCGGTCCTGGGCATCACCGGCACGGGGGGTTCGGGCAAGAGCTCGCTGACCGACGAGCTGGTGCGCCGCTTGCGACTCGACCACGGGGACAAGCTGCGGGTCGCGGTGATCGCGATCGACCCGACGCGTCGCAAGGGCGGCGGGGCGCTGCTGGGCGACCGCATCCGGATGAACTCCCTCGGCGGAGCGGTCACGTTCCGGTCGCTGGCCACCCGTGGGGAGCGCGAGGTGCCCGAGCACCTCCACGACGTGATCGCGGTGCTCAAGGCCGCCGGCAACGACCTGGTGATCGTCGAGACCCCCGGGATCGGGCAGGGGGACGCAGGGATCCTGCCCTACGTCGATCGCTCGCTCTACGTGATGACGCCGGAGTTCGGTGCCGCGAGTCAGCTCGAGAAGATCGACATGCTGGACTTCGCCGACGTGGTCGCGATCAACAAGTTCGAGCGCCGCGGCGCCAAGGACGCGCTGCGTGACGTCGGCCGTCAGCTGGTGCGCAACCGCGAGGCCTTCGGCCGTCGGCCCTCCGACATGCCGGTGTTCGGCACCTCGGCGGCCCATTTCAACGACGACGGCGTCACGGCGCTCTACCAGGAGCTGCGGTCCGTGCTGGGCATCGAGCCGGGGGTGCTCCCCGCCGTCGACGTCAAGCACTCCAGTGGCGACCACGACCTCATCCCGGCGCATCGGGTCCGGTACCTCGCCGAGATCGCCGAGACGATCCGCGACTACCATGCCCGCACCGAGCGGCTGGCCGACGCCGCGGACCGCCTCCAGCATCTCGAGGCGGTGGCCGCCGAGCTCGCCGACGACGACCGGGTCCGTGAGCTCACCGCTCAGGCGCGCTCCGAGCTCGACCCGTGGGTCGTGCAGCAGCTGGAGACGTGGCCCGAGGTCGTCGCGTCCTATGCCGACGCCCATCGCGAGACGCTGTCGGGCAACCGCATTCCGCGCGTGGCCCTGCCGCGGTTCCGGTCCTGGGGCGACCTGGTCCGCTTCTGGCGGCGGGAGAATCTGCCGGGACGCTTCCCGTTCACCGCCGGTGTCTTCCCGTTCAAGCGCGAGGACGAGGACCCGGCGCGGATGTTCGCCGGGGAGGGCGACCCGTTCCGGACGAACCGGCGCTTCCGCATGCTCAGCGAGGGGCAGCCGGCCACACGGCTGTCGACCGCCTTCGACTCGGTGACCCTCTACGGTCGCGACCCGGACGAGCGCCCGGACATCTACGGCAAGATCGGCACCTCCGGGGTCTCGGTGGCCACGCTCGACGACATGAAGGTGCTCTACGACGGCTTCGACCTGCTGGATCCGACGACCTCGGTCTCGATGACGATCAACGGCCCGGCGCCGGCGGTGCTGGCCTTCTTCCTCAACACGGTGCTGGACCAGGCGCGCGAGCGAGGGGTCCCCGAGGACGAGGCGCTCCGCCGGGTGCGGGGCACGGTGCAGGCCGACATCCTCAAGGAGGACCAGGGGCAGAACACCTGTCTGTTCTCGACCGAGTTCAGCCTGCGGATGATGGGGGACATCCAGCAGTGGTTCATCGACCACGACGTCCGCAACTTCTACTCCGTCTCGATCTCCGGGTACCACATCGCCGAGGCCGGGGCGAATCCGATCAGTCAGCTGGCGTTCACCCTCGCCAACGGCTTCACGTACGTCGAGTCCTACCTGGCGCGGGGGATGAACATCGACGACTTCGCCCCGAACCTGTCGTTCTTATTCAGCAACGGGATGGACGCCGAGTACAAGGTCATCGGTCGCGTCGCGCGGCGCATCTGGGCGATCGCGATGCGTGAGCGGTACGGCGCCGGCGAGCGCAGCCAGAAGTTGAAGTACCACGTCCAGACCTCCGGTCGCTCCTTGCACGCCCAGGAGATGGACTTCAACGACATCCGCACCACCCTGCAGGCGCTCATCGCGATCTACGACAACGCCAACAGCCTCCACACCAACGCCTTCGACGAGGCGGTCACGACGCCGACGGAGGAGTCCGTGCGGCGAGCGCTGGCGATCCAGCTCATCATCAACCGCGAGTGGGGGCTGGCCAAGAACGAGAACCCGCTGCAGGGGTCCTTCATCATCGACGAGCTGACCGATCTGGTCGAGGAGGCCGTGCTGCGCGAGTTCGAGGCGCTCAACGAGCGCGGCGGCGTGCTCGGCGCGATGGAGACCGGCTACCAGCGCGGCCGGATCCAGGACGAGTCGATGCTCTACGAGCACCGCAAGCACGACGGCTCGCTGCCGATCGTGGGGGTGAACACGTTCCTCAACCCGAAGGGCGACGTCGTGCCCGAGAAGCTGGAGCTGGCGCGGGCGACGGAGGAGGAGAAGCAGTCCCAGCTGCGCCGCCTGCGCGAGTTCCACGCCGCCCACCGCGAGGAGGCCGAGATCGCGCTCGGGCGGCTGAAGGAGGCGGCCGTGAACGGCGAGAACGTCTTCGCCGTGCTCATGGACGCGGCGCGCGTCTGCTCCCTGCAGCAGATCACCGACGCGTTCTTCGAGGTCGGCGGACAGTACCGACGCAACGTCTGACGGTCAGAGGGGATCGAGCAGCCGGGGACCCGGCCCCTCGGACGCCAAGGCATCCTGCGGATTCTGCAGGCGGCACGTCCGCAGGGACAGACACCCGCAGCCGATGCAGCCGTCGAGGTCGTCGCGCAGGCGCTGGAGGCGGGCGATGCGCTCGTCCAGTGCCGCACGCCACCGCTGCGACAGGCGTGACCAGTCCGCCTTGGTGGGGGCCCGGTCGAGCGGCAGTGTCGCGAGCGCGTCGCGGATCTGTGCCAGGGAGATGCCGACCCGCTGCGAGGTCCGGATGAAGGCCAGCCGTCGCAGCACGTCACGCCGGTAGCGGCGTTGGTTGCCCGCGGTGCGGGTGCTTGTGATGAGACCCTCGCGCTCGTAGAAATGCAGCGCGGACACCGTGACGCCGGCGCGCTCGGCGACTTGGGACGGCGTCAGGAGAGTGGTCATCGACCTCAACATTAGGTGAGGTATCGGCCGGGACCACGATCAGGTCCTCAGGCGCCGACGAGCACCTCCTGCTCCAGGCGGGCGTAGCTCGTCTCCATGCCGTCGGTCATGCCGGTGCCCAGGATCTGGTCGCGCAGTTCGCGGCTCGGGTAGGTGATGACCAACGTCAGCAGCGTCCCGCTCTCGAGCGGGGTCAGGGTCATCTCGTTGCGCACCTGCGGTCCGTCCGTGCCGAGCATGCGCTCCGTGGTCACCGCGCGGACCGGCGCCTGGGCCTGGACCAGCTCTCCGGTGAATCCGAATCGCTCCCCGCTCTCGGCGTGCTCCCACGCGTAGGTGTAGGTCTGCCCGGGCTCGGTCGCGGTCTCGCACCGGGGCATGGTCCAGCCGTCGGGGCCGAGCATCCATCGACGTACCAGGTCGGGCTCGTGATGAGCACGCCACACCTGCTCGACCGAGCCGCGGATGACGCGGCTGACCCGCACGCGGGTGTCGTCCAGGTGTTGGGCGTGGGTGCCGGTGTCGGCGGCGAAGCCGGCCAGGTCGGCCAGCACGTCGTCCATCTGCCCCATCGCCGAGCGCATGCCCTCCTCCGCGCCGTGGGCGAGCACCGTCTCCATGTCCTCGAGCGAGTCGAACCACGTGGTGGTGATGACGCGAGACCCCTCGGCCGTGGACCCGAACTCGAATCGCAGGCGCATCGTGGGCATGGACGTGTCCGGGACTCCCGGTTCGGTCGCGAAGCCGTCCACGACCTCGAACGAGGCGCCCTCCTCGACGGCGAGGAACCGCCAGAAGCCGGCGCTGGTGGTGCCGTCGGGCCCGGTCATGACGTAGTGGGACTCGCCGCCGGGCGTCATGTCGTGGCGCAGGAAGCGGGCCGGCCACTCGACCGGCCCCCAGAAGCGCTCCAGCTGCCGCGGGTCGGCGTAGGCGTCCCAGAGCCGACGGAGCGGGACGGGGAACTCCGCGACCACGGTCATGGTCAGCGACGAGGGATCTGTGGTGACGGACGTGATGGGCATGATGGTGCCTTCCGGGTGGTGGCGAGGTCAGGTGCTGTCATCGGCCAGCAGGGCGTCGAGGCGATCGATCCGATCCCGCCACAGCTGCTCGTACTCGTCGAGCAGGCGCTGGGCGCGCGCGATCATCCCCGGCTCCCCGCGGACCAGGCGTTCGCGTCCGCGTCGGTGCTTGCTCACCAGGCCCGCCTCCTCGAGGACGGCCACGTGCTTCTGCACCGCGGCGAACGACATCGCATAGGACTCGGCCAGCCGGGACACTGACATCTCCGTCACGAGGGTGCGGCGGACGATGTCGCGGCGGGTGGCGTCGGCGAGGGCCCGGAAGATCCGGTCCACGTCGGCGTCGCCGAGCTGTGTACGTTCTACAACCATTTGGTTGCACGTTATGCCGTCGGCAACGGCGCGTCAACCCCCATGACGAGACCGAACAGGTCCTTGGGGTCGTCGGGCGAGGCGAGCAGGTCGAGTGGCTCGAGCAGGCCCACGGCGCCCGCCGCCTCCTCGGCGAACCGCAGCACCGTGAAGTCCTCGATCGCGAAGCCGACCGAGTCGAACACCGTGATCGCCTCGGGTCGGCGCACCCACGCAGACCTGTCCGCGATCACCTGCCACAGCTCGGTGACCGGGTGATCGGTCGCCAGCGCCTGGATCTCGCCCTCCACCCGGGTCTGGGGCTCGTACTCGACGAAGATCTCCGCCCGACGCAGGATCGCCGGGTCCAGCTCGGTCTTGCCGGGGCAGTCGCCGCCGATCGCGTTGACGTGGACGCCGGGCTCCACCATCGAGTCGTCGAGCACGATCGCCCGGCGCTTGTCGGCGGTGCAGGTCGTGATGACGTCGGCGCCGTCGGCCGCGTCGGCGGCGCTGGACGCGACGTGGATCTCGAATCCGAGCGGCTCGATGTTGCGGATGAACTTCGCCATCGCCCGCGGATCGGTGTCCCAGATGCGCAGCCGCGAGACGCCGAGCGTCTCGCGGAGCGCGAGCGCCTGGAACTCGGCCTGCGAGCCGGTGCCGATCATCGCCATGATCCGCGAGTCGGGACGTGCCAGGTGTCGTGCCGCCAGCGCCGAGGTGGCGGCGGTGCGCAGCGCGGTCAGCAGGGTCATCTCCGCGACGAAGCGCGGATAGCCGGTCGTGACGTCGGCGACGACGCCGAAGGCGGTCACCGTCTGCAGGCCGTGCGCCGGATTCGCCGGGTGCCCGTTGACGTACTTGAAGGTGTAGTCGAAGCCGTCGCTCACGGGCATCAGCTCGATGACGCCCACGGGGGAGTGACTGGCCAGACGTGGTGCGGCATCGAACTCGGGCCACCGGGCGAAGTCGGCCTCGAGTCGCTCCACCAGACCGGCCATGATCGAGGCGGCGCCATGGTCGCGGATCCAGCGCGCGGCGGCCGTGGCAGAGAGAAAGAGCACGTGTCCCATGCACCAACGCTACGCCCCGCGGAAGCTTCGATCCAGAACTCGGGCCACCCCGATTTCGGCTGTGATTCCAGGCCTAGGCGAGTGCACATTTGAGACCTTCAAGAATTCGTCGAAAGCGCGGACGCCGAAAAGATCAATCGTGTACTTTGGTCCGTGCGGCGGACCGTTCTCACACCAGACGATCCGCCGGGAGGGAGCGCTCGGTCTCCCCAGCCGAGCACGTTGCCAGTGAGCGTGGCGTCCTCGCGAGCCCCCCGATGGCGGGGACGCCACGCTCCTCCCGCGCCGATGTGACTTCTGTCATACGGTGGACGCATGGTCAAGCCCTCGGTCCGGCGTCGCGTCACCGTCGTCTCCGCCGGTCGTGCCCAGGTGCGTGAGGATCGACTGACCGGCGAGGAGCCCCTCGAGATCCGGGTCGACGGTCGGTCCGCGGTCGTCACGATGCGCACGCCGGGCCACGACGTCGAGCTCGCGCTCGGACTCTGCGTCTCGGAGGGGATCGTGTCCCACCGTGACCAGGTGTGTGCGGTGCGCTATTGCGCCGGTGCCACGAGGAGGGTCTCAACACCTACAACGTGCTCGACGTGAGCCTGGCCGTCGAGGTCCCGTGGGACGAGCTCGGCCTCGACCGCCACGGCTACGCCTCCTCGGCCTGCGGCGTGTGCGGCAAGACGAGCATCGACGCCGTGACCACCCGGCCGGGTTGTTCGACGCCCGCACCGGCGAGACGCTCGTCGTGCGCGAGGACGTCGGCCGTCACAACGCGGTCGACAAGGTCGTCGGCTGGGCCCTGGAGCACGAGAAGCTCCCGCTGGCCGGATGCGTGCTCCTGCTCTCGGGGCGGATCGGGTTCGAGCTGGTCCAGAAGGCGGCCACGGCCGGTGTGCCGATCGTCGCGGCGATCTCCGCACGCGACTGCTGCTGCAGACCGTGTGGGCGCACGACCAGTTCAACACCACGATCTACAGCCGCAACGACCGCTATCGCGGGATCAGGGGCGGCCGCGGACTGAGGTGCCCGCCGGTCGTCGTCAGACGACGACGTCGATGCGGCCGCGGCCGGACGGCTCGACGTTCCAGCCCAAGTCCCGCAGCGCCGCGACGAGCTCGGCGGCGTCCTTCGCCTCGACGCCCTCGTCGAGGAGGCGTCGCACGACGGCCCCCTTGGTGGCCTTGTTGTGGTGGCTGACGACGGTGCGCCGTCCGTCCTTCTCGGTCAGCACGCGCATCGTGACCGCGCCCTCGGGGGCGGCGCCCAGGTTGACGTAGGTGCCCGACCGCAGGTCGAGCACGAGCTCACCGTCGGGCGCCTCGGCGCGGGCGGCCGGCAGGACCGGCTTCCAGCGTCCGCCCACCGTGCCGAGCCGGGGCAGGGTCACCGATCCGCTCATCCGATAGGCGGGGATGCGGTCCTCGGCGCGCACCAGACCGAACAGGGCCGAGCAGACGGTCACCTGTCGGCGACCGCGCTCGCGACCGCGGGGAGTGAGGGTGTGCCAGCCGAGCTCGCCGTACAGCACGCCGGTGTAGACCTCGATCGCCGGTGCGGTGGGCTCCTCGGTGAGCCGGGCGTTCCGCTCGACGTCCTCGGCCTGCTGCGGCCCCAGGCCCAGGACCTCGGCGGCCCGTCGGGTGCCGCTCAGCCGCACGAGCGCACGCAGCAGCTGGTCGCGGGTGCGGTTCAGGCGCGGGAACGACAGGTCGTCGAGGTCGAGAGCGGGGCCGTCGGCCGGGCGGGTCTTGCCCTCCGACGGAGGCAGCACGATCAGCACGTCCGCGACCCTATGTCAGCCCCACAGGAGCCAGAGCCCGAGGGCGGCGAACAGCACGGCGGCGATGACGTGGACGGCGCGGACCGGGACGACCTTGAGGATCTGCTTGCCCAGCACCACGGCCAGCGCGATCGACAGCAGCATCCCGACCGACCCGCCGATCCAGACCCACACCCACGGGTACTGGGTGGCCAAGGTCATCGTGGTGATCATCGTCTTGTCGCCGATCTCGGCGGCCGCGAACGCCAGGCCGACTGTGACGAGCGCGCGCGAGCTGTGCGGGACGACACTGACCTCCTCCTCGGGATCGACGTGTCGGACCGACCAGGCGGTGATCGCGGCGAACACGAGGAAGACCACCCCGGCGACGATCCGCAGGACGTCCTCGGGCAGGACGCGGCCGAGCACGTCGCCGGCGACCGAGGACACGAGATTGAGCACGATGCAGGCCACGCCCATGCCGGCGATGACGGTGCGGGCGCGGAATCGGGTCGCGAACGTCATCGCCATGAGCTGGCTCTTGTCCCCGAGCTCGGCGACGAACACCAGCGCGGCGGCGATGAAGACGGCTTCCATGACGAAGGCTCCTCGTCTCTTCCCGGACGAGGAGCCTGTGGGTGCGACGAGCCTCGACCGGGATCGTGTGTTACGGATCCGGCCGAAAGTCTCGTCCGCCAGTCGACTGGCCCGCTGCACCGGAGCTCGCGCTCAGTATGTCGACGCAGCGATTGGGGACTACTCCCTTTCGTGACTCCCAGCCTAGCCGCCGCCGGGTGACAGCGGCGAGCCGGGGTCCGTACGATGGACCCAGCGAATGAGTCGGCCGGGCGGCCGCGGCGCCCTCGTGGCGTCGAGGAAAGTCCGGACTCCACAGAGCACGGTGGTGGCTAACGGCCACCCACGGAGACGTGCGGGACAGTGCCACAGAGAACAGACCGCCAGCGGCCACCCTCGGGTGGTGCGGGCAAGGGTGAAACGGTGAGGTAAGAGCTCACCAGCACGGCGGGTGACCGTCGTGGCTCGGTAAACCCCACCGGGAGCAAGACCAAGTAGGCCCTCACGGGCCGTGCCGCAGGGCTGCTCGTCCGACGCGGCAGGTAGGTCGCACGAGGCGTCCAGTGATGGGCGTCCCAGATGGATGGCCGCCCCTGCCTCCGGGCAGGACAGAATCCGGCTTACAGGCCGGCTCATTCGCGCCCGCGGTCAGATGCCGAGTCGCCGCGCCACGGCGTCGCCGCCCATCTCGCGGACGACGTCGGGATCACCCACCACGACGAGCTCGTCCGTGGCCCGCGACATGCCGACGTAGAGCCGCTCCCGAGCACGCTCCTTGACCGTCGACTCGTTCACGCACAGCACGACCGCGCGCCGCTCGAGGCCCTTGCAGCCGAGCACGTGACCGTAGAAGACGTCGTCCTCGTCGAAGAACGTCTCCCAGTAGCCCTCCTGGTCGTGGAACTCGGTGCGCTCGACCTGGACCGGGTGGCGGCGACCGGTGGTGAGCAGACAGATGTTGCCCGGCTTCCATCCCGCCTCGAGGAGGGCCTCGACCTCGTCGTCGGCCGTCTCGACGGCCTTCCCCGGCGGGGCCGCCACGAACCGGACCGCCGGTCCGTCTCCGCCGCGGGCGTACATCCGCGACTCCGCCAAGGGGACGAACGCGTCGTGGATCTGGCGCGTGTTGCGCAGGTTGTGGTCCAGCACGAGGGGAACGAGGTGGACCGGGGGACGGCCGAACCGGGCGAAGATCCGCTGTCCCTCGTCGGAATAGAGGTACAGGCCGCCCTCCTCCTCGTCGCGGAGCGCCTTCAGCACCGGCTGCCACCAGTCGTCGGCGAAGTCCTGGGCCTCGTCGACGATCACCGCGTCGTACTTCTCGCCGTCGGCCAGCCCGTCGGCCAGCTCGGACATCAGCGCTGGAAGGCGGCGCTCCCAGAAGTCGCCGTCGGAGCGGTCTCCGTCCGGGGCTCCCCACTGCTGGCCGAACTCGTGGAAGGTGCCGACGAAGGCCGGCCGCTCCTTGCGGTTCCACGAGGCGACCTCGCGCTTGAGGTGGGCGGCCAGCCCGAGCGAGTAGCACAGCAGAGCCACCCGCTGGGCCTTCATTCCGTACCGGCCCTTGGTGAGCTGCTTGGCCTGCTGGAGTGCCAGCACGGTCTTGCCGCTGCCCGCGCCGCCGCGCACCTCGACACGACGCAGCAGCCGGGTGACGCCGAGGATCGCCGACTGCTCCTGGGTCAGGCGGTCGGCCACGGCGGCCCGCTCGTCGGACTCGGCGTTGACGTCGTAGGAGGTCCGCAGGCGGCCGGTGAGGATCTCGGCGATCAGCTCGACGTCGTCGTGGGTCGGGGGGACCTTGCCCTGTCGCTGCCGCCGTGCCGTCTCGTGCAGACGCTCCACGAGATCGGCCAGGTCCTCGCGATCGTGCAGCATCCAGCGCGGGCAGTCCGGAACGTCGAACTCCGCCGGGAAGGAGGCGTGCGGCGTGACGACGGCGTGCGCCCACGCCACGTGGTGGCGGGTGGCCCAGCGCTCGTCGTGGGCGACGTACGAGCGCACGGCGTACTTCGTGGTGAGCGCCTGCGTGGCCGGGTCGATCACGGTCGGCCCCGCGTGGCGCCGGATCCACCAGTGGCCGTCCTCGTGCCACACCGCGCCACCCTTGACCTCGATCACGACGATGCCCACGTCGGGCATCAGCGCGATCAGGTCGGCCTCGTGGTCCTTCGTCTCGTCGGTGAGGCGCAGGTTCGCGATGAGCACATCGTCAGGACCCAGGCCGTCACGCAGCAGCGTCCAGACCTCCTGCTCCGACGCGGTGGTGAACTGCGGGTCGGTGGGGATCAGGCGCGGCATGAGGGCACCATGCCACGGGAGGCGACCCCGTGTGCGCGGATCGGTCGGACACCGTAGCGTCGACTCCATGACGGTTCCCCAGATCACCCTCGACGACGGAGTGCAGATCCCCCAGCTCGGCTTCGGCACGTGGCAGATCCCCCCGGCCGAGGCGCGCGACCGCGTCGCCGAGGCGCTCGAGGTCGGCTACCGCCACATCGACACCGCCCAGATGTACGGCAACGAGGCGGGCGTGGGCGAGGCGATCGCCGCCTCCGGACTGGCGCGTGACGAGGTCTTCGTGACGACGAAGCTCAACAACAACCGCCACGCCCCGGAGCAGGTCGGCCCCGCCCTGGACGCCTCGCTCGAGCGGCTCGGTCTGGAGCAGGTGGACCTGTTCCTCATCCACTGGCCGCTGCCGATGATCGAGATCGACTACGTCGACACCTGGCGGGCGATGACCGAGGTGCTGGCCGACGGTCGCGCTCGGGCGATCGGCGTCTCGAACTTCCAGCCCACGCACCTGCGCCGGATCATCGACGCGACGGGCGTCGTCCCGGCGGTCAACCAGATCGAGGTCCACCCGTACTTCGCCCAGGACGACCTGCGCGAGTTCGGCGCGAGCCTGTCCATCGCGACCGAGGCATGGTCCCCGCTCGCGCAGGGGCAGGTGTTCGACGACGAGCGGCTCGCCGTGATCGCCGAGCGCGTCGGCCGCAGCGTCTCGCAGGTGGTCCTGCGGTGGGCGATCCAGCGCGGCGACATCGTCTTTCCGAAGGCGTCGTCCGTTCCCCGGATCGCCGAGAACTTCGCGCTGTTCGACTTCGAGCTCTCCGACGAGGACATGGCGGCGATCTCCGCCCTCGACGAGGGTCGACGGATCGGCGCGCACCCCGACGAGATGGACTGGGTGCCGGCCGACTGAGTCCGCCCTAGGGTGAGGTCATGAGCTACTACTTCTGCCTCAAGCACCACGCCGTCGAGGGCGAGGAGGGCTGCCGGGCCCAGGACCGCCTCGGCCCCTACGGGACGGAGGCCGAGGCGGCTCGCGCCCTCGACAAGGTCGCCGAGCGCAACGAGGCCTGGGACAACGACCCGGCCTGGAACGACGACGCCGAGGACGAGTGAGGGCTCACGCGTCGAAGGAGTGCTCCGGTCCGGGGAAGGTCCGGCCGGCCACGTCGTCGATGTAGCGGCGCGTGGCGTCCAGCATCACCTGGTGCAGGTCGGCGTACCGCTTGACGAAGCGCGGGGCCCGGCCGGTCCGCAGGCCCATCATGTCCTGCCAGACGAGGACCTGGGCGTCGCACGACGGACCGGCGCCGATGCCGATCGTGGGGATGCGCAGGGTCTCGGTGACCTCCCGCGCGATCGGGGCCGGCACCATCTCCATGACGACGCTGAAGGCGCCCGCCTCCTGGACGGCGAGGGCGTCCTCGAGCAGGCGGCTCGCGGCGTCGCCGCGCCCTTGGACGCGGTAGCCGCCGAGGTTGTGCTCCGACTGGGGCGTGAAGCCGATGTGCGCCATCACCGGGATCCCACCGTCGGTCATCAGCTTGATCTGCGGGGCCATCTCGGCGCCGCCCTCGAGCTTGACCGCGTGCGCGCGGCCCTCCTTCATGAACCGCACCGCGGTGTCGTAGCCCTGCTCGGGCGAGCGCTGGTACGACCCGAACGGCAGATCGGCGACGATGAGCGCGCGCGAGGTGCTGCGCGTGACGGCGCGCACCAGGGGCAGCAGCTCGTCGACGGTGACCGGCAGCGAGGACTCGTACCCGAACACGTTGTTGGCGGCCGAGTCGCCCACGAGCATCACCGGGATGCCGGCCTCCTCGAACACCTGGGCGGTGTACTGGTCGTAGCTGGTGATCATGGCCCACGGGTGGCCGTCACGCTTCCACTGCTGGAGGTGGTGGGTGCGCACCCGCCGGATCGACGGATCGGTGGTCGGGCCCGAACCGTACGGGGCGGTTTCTTCGGGGGCAGGGGTCGACTCGGACATCGTTGTCTCCTTCACGATCTCGCGGCCTCGGCGAGGTCCACGGACGCGTTCACTGTACTGCGGTCCCCGGTCACGCGACTGTGTCGCTCGTCACGCCGTCGCGGGACCTCAGAGGTGCTCGCGCCAGCGCGTCGTGATCGGCACCCGACGGTCCCGACCGAAGTTCCGCTTGCTGATCTTCGGGCCCGGCGGGTACTGGCGGCGCGTGTACTCCGCGCGATCGACGAGTGTGACGACCTGTTCGACGACGGCCGGGTCGAAGCCCTCCGCGACGGTGTCGGCCGA
>JAJUII010000165.1 GCA_029265505.1 Aeromicrobium choanae | reverse complement strand
GGTGCGAGACTAGGGCGACGGCGTCGTCGTGCTCGGCCGCACCGAGCGTGAGCGGCGCACCGCCGACGTCGGCCGCCAGCTGACGCACGGCGAGAACCGCGTCGGCACGCGAGGACTCGAGCGGGACGATGACCCAGGGCCGTCCCGCGAACAGGTCGCCGTGGGCGGCCGCCGCTCCGGAACGCTCCCGGCCCGCCATGGGATGGGAACCGACGTACCGCGCCGCATTCTCGCCGGCCTTATGCACGATCTCGGCGACCACCGGCACCTTCACGCTGGCGACGTCGGTCACTACCGCCTCGGGGTGCGCGTGGAGCTGCTCGCGGACCACCTCGGCGGTGACGTCGGGCGGGGCGGCGACCACGACGAGCGCCGGTTCCGGGCCGCCCGGGCACGCAGGCGTCCCGGCGCCGAGGTCGCGCGCCAGTGCCAGGGCGGACGGCGAACTGTCGGCGAGTTGGACTCGAACCCCGGCGGCACTGAGCGCGAGGCCGAGACTGGCCCCGAGCAGTCCGGTGCCGACGATCTTCACCGGGCCGACGGTGGCGACGGGATTCTCGGGGAGGCTCACAGGTCCACGGCCTTCATCAGGGCGCCCAGTTCCCGTCCGGCCACCGGTCGCGTCCGGCCCTCCTTGAGGGTGCCGAGCGTGACCGGCCCGATCCGGGTGCGGGACAGACGCGTGACGGGATGCCCGACCTCGGCCAGCAGCCGGCGCACGATGTGGTTGCGCCCTTCATGGAGGGTGATCTCCACGAGTGACGCGCCGCCGGCGGTGTCCTTGACCGTGAACCTGTCGACCGTGACGGGGCCGTCCTCGAGTTCGATCCCGCGCGCGAGCCGCTTACCCAGGCCGCGCGGGACCTGCCCCTCGACGGCGGCGAGGTACGTCTTGAGCACCTCGTAGGACGGGTGCGCGAGCCGGTGAGCCAGCTCGCCGTCGTTCGTCAGCAGGATCAGGCCCGAGGTCTCGGCGTCGAGGCGGCCGACGTGGAAGAGACGCTCCGGACGGTCGGCGACGAACTGGGCGAGGGAGGGCCGCCCGCGCTCGTCCTTCATCGTTGAGACGACACCCACCGGCTTGTTGAGTGCGAGCGTGACGAGTGAGTCGTCCAGTTGCACCCGCATGTCGTCCACCCGGATCACCGCACGATCCGGATCCACGCGTGTGCCGAGTTCGGTCACCACGCGCCCGTCGACACTGACCCGACCGGCCGTGATCAGGCCCTCGCAGGCGCGCCGTGACCCGAGGCCGGCGCCGGCGAGCACCTTCTGCAGGCGCACGCCCTCGTCGGCGCGTTCGCTCATCGCAGCTCTCCGTCGTCCAAGGTGGCCGTGTCTGGCAGGTACGGGGCGAGCGGCGGCAGGTCCTCGAGGGAGGACAGACCGAGCCGCTCGAGGAAGTACCCGGACGTGCGGTAGCGCATCGCTCCGCCGTCCTCGTCCGTGCCGGCCTCCTCGATCAGGCCCCGTGCCAGCAGGGTACGCACGACGCCGTCGACGTTCACGCCACGGATCGCTGCGATCCTGCCCCGGGTGACCGGCTGACGGTACGCGATGACGGCGAGCGTCTCCAACGACGCCTGGGTCAGCCGCGCCGTCTGCCCGTCGACGACGAACGTCCCGACGACGTCGGCGTAGCGCGGGGCGCTGTAGATGCGCCATCCGCCGCCGACCTCGCGCAGGTCGAAACCGCGCGGCCGGCCACCACGCTCGCCGCGGTAGTCGGCGGCCAGCTCGGCGAGCAGCTCGGTCACCTGGCCGGTGGGCAGGCCGAGCGCCGAGGCCAGTTGGGCAGCCGGCACCGGTTCGTCGACGACCATGAGAATCGCCTCCAGGGCTCCGAGCTGCTCCTCGGGCATGGCGTCGTCGGGAACCGGCTCGTACTGCGGCTGCTCGTGCTGGGCGTCAGTCATGACTCTCCTCGGCGTCGGTCGGCTCGGCCGGTGGCCCAGCCTCGGCGTCACCGGTCCCGTTGGCGGCATCGGCCTCGTCGTCGTCGATCTCCACGTCACCCTCGTCCTGCCCGGTCCACCGGATCGTCAGCTCCCCCAACGCCTCCGCCTGGTCGAACGAGACGGCCTGCTGCCGGTACAGCTCGAGCAGCGCCAGAAAGCGGCTCACTACGTGCGCCAGTGTCGGCGCGTCCTCGGTCAGCGTCCGGAAGCTGGCCCGGCGGTAGCGCCGCAACCGGTCGACGAGCAGGGCCGCCTGCTCGCGTACCGGCACCACGGGGTTGTGCAGGTGCGAGATCTCGACCTCCGGCTCGCCCGGTTTCGGGGCCAGCGCCCGGGCGGCGAGGCGGGCGAGGTCGTCGGGGGTGACCTGCATGACCAGCTCGGGCAGCAGCGCGGCGAACTGCGGTTCCAGGGACACACTGCGCGGATACGTCCGGGCGCCTGTCTCCCACTGCTGCGCCAGGGACCCGGCGACCTCCTTGAACGCGCGGTACTGCAGCAGACGCGCGAACAACAGGTCGCGAGCCTCGAGGAGTTCGAGATCCTCCTCGTCCTCGACCGTTCCGCGGGGCAGCAGACGCGCCGCCTTGAGATCGAGCAAGGTCGCGCCGATGACGAGGAACTCGCTGGCCTGGGCGAGGTTCCAGTCGGTCTGCGCGCTGATGTAGGCGATGAACTCGTCCGTCACCTGCGCCAGGGCGACCTCGGTGATGTCGAGGCGATGCTTGGCGATCAGCGAGAGCAGCAGATCGAACGGCCCCTCGAAGTTCTCGAGCGTGACCGCGAACTCGCCGAGCGGCCGCGACCCGGCGGCCGTGGCGTCGGCATCCGACGCGGCCACAGCGCCAGACTCGGGCATGGCGTTCTCAGGCGGCGTCGCCGCGGGCGACCAGTTCGCGAGCGAGACGGCGGTAGGCCTCGGCCCCCGGGTGGTTGGGGGCGTAGGAGGTGATGGGCTCGGTCGCGACGGATGCGTCCGGGAACTTCACGGTCCGGGAGATCAACGTGGTGAAGACGGTGTCCCCGAACGCCTCGCGGATGCGGTCCAGTACCTCGCGCGAGTGCAGGGTCCGTAGGTCGACCATGGTCGCGAGGATGCCGTCGATGCGCAGGCGCGGGTTGATCCGCTCCTGGACCCGTTCGATGCTCTCGACGAGCAGGGCGACGCCGCGCAGCGCGAAGAACTCGGCCTCCAGCGGGATGATGACGCCGTGTGCCGCGGTCAGCGCGTTGACCGTCAGCAGCCCCAACGAGGGTTGGCAGTCGATGAGGACGACGTCGTAGTCGTCCAGGATCGGTCGGAGCACCCGGGCCAGCGCCTGCTCGCGGGCCACCTCGCTGACCAGCTGGACCTCGGCCGCGGACAGGTCGATGTTCGCCGGCGCCAGGTCGAGTCCGTCGATCCCGGTGGACATGATGATGTCGCGGATGTCCGACTTCGGTTCCATCAGCAGGTTGTAGATGGTCCGGTCGAGCTCGTGGGCGTTCACCCCGAGGCCGGCCGACGCCGCGCCCTGCGGATCGAAGTCGACGAGGAGGACCTTGCGGCCGTAGTCCGCCAGGGCGGCACCCAGATTGATGGTGGTCGTGGTCTTGCCGACCCCGCCCTTCTGGTTGCACATCGCGATGACGCGAGCGGGGCCGTGACTGCTCAGCGGCGCGGGCACCGGGAAGTCGGCGGACTCCGGTGCGCCGCCCCCTCCCGCGGCCCCGACGGCGTCCTCGGAGATCAGACTGGCCTGATCCGGCTGCTCACTGCTCACCGCCGATACGGTAGTCGACCGCTCGGCGCGGCCCTAACACCGCCCACGCGCGTCGCCGTTCCGTCCCGCCCCGATGTGCCGACTCGTCAACCCTGTGCCGAGTCGTCAACCCTGTGCCGAGTCGTCAACCCTGTGCCGAGTGGTCATAGATGTGCCGACCGGTCAACGACGTGCGGCCCGGTCCACGATGTCGGTCCGTAGGCCGCGCGCCATCTCAATCTCCTCGCCGATCTCACCGTTGAACCGGACGCCACTCGGTCGGAAGCCGCAGCGTGCGTACGCCCGCTGGGCTCGCACGTTCTCGGCGTGGACATACATCCGTGCCCGTGCGACGCCCGACGCACACGCCCATCCGAGAACGTCAGCGATGAGGTCGTCGACCATCCCCTGGCCCCGGTACTCCGCAGCCACCCACACGCCGACCACGTGGACCTGCCGGTGATCGACCGGACGCCCTTCGACATCATCGCTGCCCGGCCCCTCGAGCAACCCCGTGGCACTGCCGACCCAGTTTCCGTCCGCGGTCTCCGCGACCGACTGAGACGCGGTTCTGCCCGCAGCGGCCCCCGCGGCGCGCTCCCGCCAGAACTCCTCGGGCCGCTCGGAGGCCGCCTCCCGGCTCTCGAGAAAGGCGATCGCGGCCGCCGGGTCCTGCAGGGCACGGAGCCGCAGGTCCCGGACCTTCCGCCATTCATCGGCGCGCACCCGCCGAACGCGGTAAGGGGGCGCACACATGCGCCAATCCTGCATCGCCGGCGCAGGAAGTCCACAGCCCTTTTCTTTGGTGCCGTCTCGTCCACAGAGCCCTGTCCCCCGTGAGCCCTCAAGACGCGACCCGGCGGACAGTGCCGCCATGAGTGAGATGTTGTTGTCCGAGCCGTTCACCCGATCGGAAGCGCACGCGGCCGGTGTGTCGTCCCGGAAGCTAGCCGCGCTGATCGAATCCGGCGTCGTCGAACGTCCGTTCGCAGGGGTCTACCTGCCCGCGGCGCTCGGCGATACGCCCGAAGTACGGATGCGCGCGATGGCGCGCCTGCTGCCTCCCGGCGCCGCGCTCGTCCGCGAGTCGGCCGCCTGGGCGCACGGGATCGACGTGCGCCCGCCGGATCGTTTCCGTGCTCCGCCCAAACTCGAGGTGGCGTCGCCGTCATCGTTCGACCTCAACGCGGTCCGCCGTGACGGTGTCCACGGGCATCTGCTGCACTTGCCGCCTTCCGACGTCACGATGGTCGCTGGCGTACCGGTCACAACGGCGGCACGGACCGCGGTAGATCTGGCGCGATACTGCGAGCCGTATATGGGCCTCGCAGCGGTCGATATGTTCTGTCATCGCGGCCTCGTGGACGTCGACGAACTCCAGGACCGGATCGCCCGCCTCGCGGGGCAGCGGTGGATCGGTCGTGCCCGACGAATCTGTCGACTGTCCGACCCACGCGCCGAGTCACCGGGCGAGTCGTGGTTGCGGTTGCGTATCAGTGAGTCTGAGTTGCCACTGCCCGACCTGCAGATCGAGCTTCGCGACGCCGGCGGCCGCCCCATCTATCGGCTCGACATGGGATACGAGGAAGCGCTGCTCGCCCTCGAGTACGACGGTATCGAGTACCACTATTCCGGGATCGAGTATTCCGGGATCGAGCAGTCGGCTCGTGACGCACGACGGCAACACGCGATCCGGGAACGTTGGGGTTGGCAGACGTGGTCGTTCCACGCCGGGCACGTCCTCGGTCACCGACCGGTCGTCGAGGAGCTGATCATCGACAAGCTCGGCTTAGGCGTCGTACCCGCTCGGGTCCGCTGGGTTCGAGCTGCACAGGTTTGACGAGTGGGCACAGGTTTGACGAGTGGGCACACGTTTGACGAGTGGGCGCACGGGAGACGCGGCGAGCCCGACGGTCAGGCGCGGGCGCGCGGATGTGCCGCCGCGTACACCTCGCGCATCG